>NZ_JBDGKY010000006.1:0-180588 GCF_057656135.1 Lysobacter sp. Soil_N_23 | reverse complement strand
TTGGTAGCCTGCATGCGCAAGCTGCTGACCATCCTCAACGCGATGGTGCGCGACGGTGTCCGCTGGAACGCCCATCGTGAACAAACCGCTTGACGAGAAACACAGTTGCTCACTGCGTTCGGGACGACAGGCCATGCCAACCTTCACGCGAATAAGCGAAGAGCAAAAAAAACGGCGCGCCAATGGCGCCCGTTTTCATTTGCGGCAACGCTGGCTCAGCGACCGACCAGCGCCATCCGCAGCGTTTCGATCAGCTTCTTCGGAGCGTCGCCGGTTGCCGGCACGCCACGCGGATCGACTGCGGCGACATAGGCGCCGACATCGGCACCGGCCACGCGCACGAGGAAGTTGCTGCCCTCGTAGTTGACGTCGTACACGCCCATCGCCTGCGCGCTGCTGGTGACCGTCGCGCCTTCGACTGCCGCCAGCGCGGTGCCAACCTTGGCGAACACTTCGTCACGCGTGCCGGTGACGGTGAAGCCGGTACCGGCCAGGGCCGGGTTGCCCATCGCGGTCGCCGGGGTCGGCAGGTTGACGGCCGTGTCGGTGCGCGGTGCGTCGAGGTCCGGCGGGACTTCCAGCGGACGCATTTCCGGGGCCTGCGCGTACAGGTCATTGCCCTTGCGGAACCAACTGCAGCCAGAACCGGCGGCGACACCGGCCAGCACCAGGGCGGCGACGGCGACGCGGGACATCGAAACGTTGGAACTCATGTATCTCTCCTGCAGGGTCAGGCCGCGAGGGAATCGCGGCAGGCGTGTTCGATTTCGCGGACGAGCGTTTCGATCGTCGCGACGGAAGCAGTATGGGCCGACGACAGCGGCAGCAGCGGCAGGCGCAGGCCGTGGCCGATGCCCTGGCGCTGCAGCAGCGCCTTCACCGGGATCGGGTTGGGCTCGACGCCAAGGAAGTCGTAGGCGGCATGCATGCGTGCATCCAGTGCCTGCGCCTCGTCGCGACGGCCGCCGCGTGCCAGGTCGGCCAGGCGCCGGAACGCGTACGGCAATACGTTGGAGGCCACCGAGATCACGCCGTCCGCGCCAGCCAGCATTGCGCGGCATGCGGTCGGGTCGTCGCCGCTGAGCACGGCAAACCCCTCGTCCTTCAATGCCAGCAACGCCTGCATGCGCTCGGGTTCGCCGCGCGCTTCCTTGATGCCGACGATGTTTCCGTGCGGCGCCAGCTCGGCAACGGTTTCCGGCAGCAGGTCGCCGCCGGTCCGGCCGGGCACGTTGTAGAGCACGATCGGCAGCGCAACGTCGTCGGCGATCGCGCGGTAGTGGGCCAGCAGGCCTGCCTGGGTCGGGCGCACATACGGCGGGGTGACGACCAGCGCGGCATCGGCGCCAAGGGCGGCCACGCGACGGGTCAGCTCGATGGTCTTTGCGGTGTTCGACAAGCCGGTTCCGGCAAGCACCGGGATGGCGCCAGCGACACGCTCGACCGCGCTGCGCAGCAATGCGTCGTACTCGCCGTCGAACAGCGCGGCCGCCTCGCCGGTCGAACCGGCGACAACGATGGCCTGGGTGCCGGCCGCAAGCTGCTGGTCGAGCAGTCGCAGCCAGGCGTCGAAGTCGATTTCGCCGGACGCGGTGAAAGGCGTCGCCAGCGCGGTGATGCTGCCGGAAAGTCGCAAGTTGGGGGTACTCGGTGCACTTGTTGCGTTGAACCCCGCACTCCACGTGCGGGCCCTGGATCCATCGCCCGGCTGCCAGACCGTCGCCCTGCCAACAGGTCGAGCCGCTGGCCGGACGAGCCAATCGGCAGGCCGATCAATGGGTCGATCGGCCGGAATGATCGCACGGGATGTTACTTGCGGGCCGAAAGCGCGGGCAAGTATGCTGCCCGGCAACCACAGCCCGCTCACGGGCCGCCATTCAGTATCTGAGCACGTTGCTCCCCAAGCAGGCGCCGCCTTGACCGATTCCGCTGCCCGGCCGTCGCCGAACGAAAACCACCTCCTGATCAACGCCTACACGACGCATCCGGAGACGCCGCTATTGTCGGTGACGCGCCGGATCGCCGATTCGGGCTGCAACCTGGTCGATGCACGCCTGGCCACGGTCGGTCGCGACGTGTCCGTGACCGTGCTCGCCGTCGGTTCCTGGGACGCGGTGGCCAAGCTGGAGGCCATGCTGACGCGGCTGGAGCGCGAGGAAGGCCTCAAGCTCGTGTGGTACCGCACCGGCGCCAAGCAGGTGCAGTCCAACCTGCTGCCGTACGTGGTCGAGGTCGTGGCCGCCGACAAGGCCGGGATCCTGTTCCAGCTGGCCGATTTCTTCGATCGCCAGGGCATCACCATCGAAAGCCTGCACAGCTCGCGCTATCGCGCCATGCAGACCGGGGCTGAGATGTTCTCGGCGCAGATCACGATAGGGGTCCCCTCGAGCATGCACATCGCCGCCCTGCGCGACGACTTCCTCGAGTTCTGCGACCACCTCAATCTCGACGCCATCATGGACCCGATGAAGTTCTAGGAATTCCGTGGTAGCGTCACGACAAAGCACGGCCAAAGCACGGCGACCATCCTCGCGGAGGCGCCATCCCGGATGCAGTGAGGGGCTGCACCCGGGGTTGCAGTAACGCAGAGCAGGACCCTCACTGCGCTCGGAAGCACAAGGCGAAATGCCCGACACCGGCGACCCGATTTCGAATGGCGTGATTGCGAAGGACGTCTCCGAACTGCCCCTGGCGCTGTCCAGCGGCCAGACCGCGCAGCTCAAGGACTTCGCCGGCCAATGGCTGGTGCTGTACTTCTATCCCAAGGACAGCACGCCCGGCTGCACCACCGAGGGCATCGACTTCAATGCCCTGCTGCCGAAGTTCAAGAAGCTTGGCGCCACCGTCCTGGGCGTTTCGCGCGATTCGATCCGCTCGCACCAGAACTTCTGCGCCAAACAGGGCTTCAAGTTCGACCTGGTCAGCGACCCCGACGAAACCCTGTGCAACGCCTTCGGCGTGATCAGGGAAAAGAACATGTACGGGCGCAAAGTGCTGGGCATCGTGCGCAGCACCTTCCTGATCGATCCCAAGGGCGTCATCGCCCAGTCATGGAGCCCGGTGAAAGTCCCCGGCCATGCCCAGGCCGTCCTCGACGCACTCAAGGCTGCCGCAACGCAGTGACCCCCTCCGCCCTCCACCCTCGCTGCCGTCCCGCCCCGCGGGCCACGGCAGCGTCGCCGTGTCCGCACCTCGTTCAAGCGTTCAATCGTTCCACCCAGCCGTTCACCATGTACAACCCGCATCGGAGCATTCGATGACCAGAAGCAAGCGGATCTACGTGCTCGACACCAATGTGCTCATGCACGACCCGACCGCGCTGTTCAAGTTCGAGGAACACGATGTCTTCCTGCCGATGCAGGTCATCGAGGAACTCGACAACGCCAAAAAAGGCACCTCCGAAGCCAGCCGCAATGCGCGCCAGGTCAGCCGCTTCCTCAATGAGCTGATCCAGGCCGAAGGCAGCGACAAGATTTCTTCCGGCATCACCCTCAGCCGCCCGCAGGGGCTGCAGCTGCGCGGCGAGCAGAGCATCGGCAAGCTGCGTTTCCAGACCCGCGACTTCGACTCGGGCAAGCGCTTCGGCGCGGTGATCCCGGACAACCACATCCTCGGCTCGATCCTGTCGCTGAAAGAGAGCGACCCGGGCGTGCCGGTGGTGTTCGTGTCCAAGGACATCAACCTGCGGATCAAGGCGTCGATCGCCGGGATCGTGTCGGAGGACTACGAGAACGACCGCGCCCTCGACGACTTCAGCCTGCTCTACACCGGCGCCACCGCGCTGCCGGAGGATTTCTGGCAGCGCTTCGGCAAGGACCTGCGCTCGTGGACCGAGAAGGGTCGCACCTTCTACGAGATCTCGCGCAACCGCGACAGCGCGCAGGACGACGACTGGCATCCGAACCAGTTCCTGTACCTGCCCGGCGACGACGAGTCGCAGATGAAGGTCGCGCGCCTGACCGACAGCAAGGTCGTGCTGCAGATCGTCGACGACTTCCGCCATCACCAGCATGCGGTGTGGGGCATCACTGCGCGCAACCGCGAACAGAACTTCGCGTTGAATGCGCTGATGGACCCGGAGATCGACTTCGTGACGCTGCTGGGCACCGCCGGCACCGGCAAGACCCTGCTCGCGCTCGCCGCGGGCCTGGCGCAGACGATGGACCAGCAGCGCTACCGCGAGATCATCATGACCCGCGCCACGGTCAGCGTCGGCGAGGACATCGGCTTCCTGCCCGGCACCGAAGAGGAAAAGATGACGCCGTGGATGGGCGCGTTGACCGACAACCTGGAAGTGCTCACCCACAACCAGGACGGCGGCAGCTGGGGCCGCGCGGCGACCAACGACCTGCTCGCCAGCCGCATCAAGATCCGCTCGCTGAACTTCATGCGCGGCCGCACCTTCCTCAACCGCTGGCTGATCCTCGACGAGGCACAGAACCTCACGCCCAAGCAGATGAAGACGCTGATCACGCGCGCCGGCCCGGGTACCAAGATCGTCTGCCTGGGCAACGTCGAGCAGATCGACACGCCCTACCTCACCGAGACCACCTCGGGCCTGACCTACGCGGTGGACCGCTTCAAGAACTGGGACCACAGCGCGCACATCACCCTGCGTCGCGGCGAGCGTTCGCGCTTGGCCGATTACGCCTCCGAAGTGCTCTAGGCAGCGCACGGAGAGTAGCAACGCAAAAACCCTCCCCCCTTGTGGGGAGGGACAGGCCGCAAAGCGGCCAGGGAGAGGGGAAAGGGGTCGCCTCCTGCACGGTCGGGCAGGCAAACTGTCGCCATGACCGCCCGCCTCCGCCCTCGCCCCACCAGTGCCCTCACCATCGCCGGCTCCGACTCCGGCGGTGGTGCCGGCATCCAGGCCGACCTCAAGACATTCGCCGCCCATCGTGTGCACGGCCTCAGTGCGATCGCCGCACTGACCGCGCAGCACACGCGTGGCGTGACTGCGGTGAACGTCCCCGATGTGGGCTTCCTGCGCGCACAGATCGATGCCTGCTTCGACGACTTCGATGTGGCTGCCGTCAAGCTCGGCATGCTCGCCAATGCCGCGGTGATCGAAGCGGTCGCCGACGCGCTGGAACACTACCGGCCTGCGCATGTCGTGCTCGATCCGGTGATGGTGTCGACCTCCGGCGCACGTCTGCTGGAAGCGAGCGCGCTCGATGCGCTGCGCACGCGGCTGATCCCGCTGGCAACGCTGATCACGCCCAATCTTCCCGAAGCCGAACTGCTGCTCGGCCAGCCGATCACGGACATCGAGGCGATGCACGCAGCGATCGCACGACTGCGCGAGCTGGGTGCACGCGCCGTGCTGCTCAAGGGCGGCCATTTGCCGGGCGATGGCGACGTCATCGACCTGTTCGTCGATGTCGACGGTGGCATTGGCGCCATTGCCCACCCGCGCCTGCAACTGGAGGCCCATGGCACCGGCTGCACGCTGGCCTCGGCGGTGGCGGCCAACCTCTGCCTCGGCCGCGATCTCGGCGCGAGTTGCGCGGCAGCCGCCGATTACGTCCATGCAGCGCTGCTGCGCGGCTATCGCCCCGGCAACAGCGAGATCCTCGTGCTCGACCACTTCGGTGCCGCTCCGCATGAATGAGTCCGTCGCGGTGCAACCGATCGAACTCGACGCGCAGGCCGGGGACGGCCATCGCTGGACGTTGCTGGCGCGCATTCCCGCCAACCCGCAGGCAAGCCTGTTGTGGCTGCCGGCGCTGGGCATCGCGGCCAAGCACTACCTGCCCTTCGCCGATGCGCTCGCGGCGCGCGGGATTGCCGTGTTCGTGCACGAATGGCGCGGCGGTGGTTCGAGCAATCTGCGCGCCGATCGCGCCACCGACTGGGGTTATCGCGAACTGCTGTGTGACGACATCGCCGCGAGCGAAGCGTTGGTGGTGCAGCACGCGCCGGAGGTTGCGCGCATCATCGGCGGCCACAGCCTCGGCGGCCAGCTGGCCTGTTGCCGGCTGGGCCTGTCGCCGACGACTGCACAACGGCTGTGGCTGGTCGCCAGCGGCGCACCCTACTGGCGTGCGTTTCCGTTGCGGACCAAGTGGTTCCTGCCGTTCGTCTATCGCTTCCTGGCGTGGCTGGCCGACCGTCATGGCGCCCTGCCCGGCCGGCGTATCGGCTTCGGCGGGCAGGAGGCTCGCGGGCTGATCCGCGATTGGAGCCGCAGCGGTTTGAGCGGGCGTTATGCCGCCGGTGGGCTCGACATCGATCTGGACGCGGCGATGGCAGCGGTCGAGGTCGAAGCGCATGCGGTGGCATTCAATCGCGACTGGCTTGGGCCGGAGTCTTCCGCCCGGTTCCTGTTGTCGAAGCTGCGGCATTCGCCAAATCGGGTCGATGTGCTCGACGCTTCCGCGCTGGGTACGCGTGCGGATCACTATGCGTGGATGAAGCAGCCGCGCGTGGTGGTGGAGAAGCTGCTGGGCTGAGAAGGGCATCGTCATCCCGGCGAACGCCGGGATCCATTGGCTCTTGCTCGTCATTCCCGCGAAGGCGGGGATCCATGGACGTTGCTGCGGCTGCGGCTGCGGCTGCGGCTGCGGCTGCAGCAGAATCAACAGCAAAATGGATCCCGGCGTTCGCCGGGATGACGGTGACAAGGCGGATGCGTTGCAGGCCTGGATCCCGGCGTTCTCCGGGATGACGGTGACAAGGCGGATGCGTTGCGGGCCTGGATCCCGGCGTTCGCCGGGATGACGGTGACGGGGCGGATGACGGTCAGGGGGATTGTTTACGGCGAATTTACGCCCCGGCCGCAAGCTCGGAATGGAGGCTTTACGGGCCCGATACCAACAATGACGACGTGGCCAATCGGGCCTCGAACGTCATTCCTGGATATCCGCAATGTCCCTCCATTTCATCCGCGCGCGCGAAGCGTCCGTGCCGTTGCTGTTCGCCGCCTGCGCGGGTATCGGCCTGCTTGCCATGGGCAGTCAGGCCCATGCCGCGACGCTTTCCGGCAACGCCGCACTGACCAGCGATTACGTCTGGCGCGGCACCACCCAGACCCAGGGCGATGCCGCCGTCCAGGCCGGCTTCAAGCTGGCCAGCGACTCCGGTTTCTACGGCTCCGTGTGGGGCTCCAACGTCGAGTTCGCCCCTGACACGCACGCCAGCAGCGAGCTCGACTTCACCGTTGGATGGAGCGGCGCCCTGTCCGACAAGTGGGCGCTGGACGTCAACCTGCTGCGTTACCAGTACCCCTCCACGACCGTCGATCTGAACTGGACCGAGCTCAACGGCACCCTGACCTACGACAGCAACTACTGGCTGTCGATGGGTTACTCGACCGAAGCACTGGGTGGCGAGGAAGACGGTCTGTACACCCAGGCCGGCGCCAGGTTCCCCATCAACGACGCGTTCCGGCTCGAAGGCGCACTCGGCTACTACACCCTCGACGGCTACAACGCCGCCGCCGACAGCTACGTGCACGGCCAGCTCAGCGCGGTGTGGGCGGTGAAGGCGCCGCTGGAGCTGCGCGTCACCGCGCACGCGACCGATTCCAACGCCGAAGACATCTTCGGTGACGACTTCGCAGGCAACCGCATCGAAGCGGCCCTGCAGGCTTCTTTCTAGAGGAGAGACGACATGCCTGGCTGGCTTGCCCTTGTATGCGCAGTCGCGGCGATCGTCGCCTCGGCGTACCTGCTGTACGTGGTTCTTCGACCCGAAGATTTTTGAAAGCGGGATTTCCAAGGCATTGCCGTCATGCGAATGGACGGAGATCCGGCCGTGCCGGATCTCCGCCTGCCCGTGGATGACGGCTTGAGAGCACAACAATGACCGAGACACTACTTGTACTGGTGCTTGCGATCGGCCTGGGCTGGCCGCTCGGACACTACCTCGCCCGCGTCATGCGCGGCGATCGCTCCTGGGTCGACCGCGTCGTCGGACCGGTCGAGCGCCTGATCTACAAGGCGCTGGGCACCAACCCGCAACGCGGCATGAGCTGGCGCGGCTACGCCAAGGCATTCGCGGTCAGCAACCTGGTCGTCGGCCTGGTGGTCTGGGCGCAGTTCATGACCCAGGCCTGGCTGCCGCTCAACCCCGACGACATCCCCAACATGCGCTGGGACACCGCCCTGCACACGATGGTGTCGTTCCTGACCAACACCAACCAGCAGCATTACTCCGGCCAGTCGCAGCTGAGCTACCTGTCGCAGATGGTCGGCATCGTCGGCCTGCAGGTCGCCACGCCGATCATGGGCCTGGCGATGGTGGTGGCCACGCTGCGTGGTCTGTTCGGTGGCCGTCCGGCCATGGCCCAGCAGAGCGCGGCGCAGATGGCCAGCAAGACCGAAGGTCATGCCGCACAGGATGGCGCCGAGCGTGACATCGGCAACTACTGGGCCGACGTGACCCGCGCAACGCTGCGCTTCATGCTGCCGCTGTGCCTGGTGTGGTCGGTCCTGCTGACCTGGCAGGGCGTGCCGTCGACGCTGCAGGCCGGCCCCAGCATCACGCCGGTCGACGCCAGCGTCGAGATGAAGGAGCAGAAGATCCCGCTCGGCCCGGTCTCGCCGATGGTCGCCATCAAGCAGCTCGGCTCCAACGGTGGCGGCTGGTACGGCCCCAACAGCACGGTGGCCCTGGAGAATCCCACGCCGCTGTCGAACCTGATCGAAGTGCTGGGGATCCTGCTGATCCCGCTGGCGATCACCTTCATGGTCGGCCCGTTCACGCGCCGCAAGCGACTGACCGCAATGGTGTTCGGCACCATGCTGCTGATGTCGCTGGCCTCGACCGGCCTGTCGATGTGGTCCGAGGTCTACTCCTCCACCGCGGCCGACCCGGCGTTGATGGAAGGCAAGGAAGTGCGCCTGGGCGTGGAGTCGTCGGCGCTGTGGTCGGCCCTGACCACGCAGGTCAACAACGGCTCGGTCAATGCGATGCATGACTCGCTGGCGCCGCTTACCGGCGGCATGGCGATGGTCAACATGCTGATCAACTCGGTCTGGGGCGGCGTCGGCTGCGGCCTGCAGCAGTTCCTGGTCTACCTGATGCTCGCCGTATTCCTGGCCGGCCTGATGACCGGGCGTACACCGGAGCTGTTCGGACGCAAGATCGAAGCGCCTGAAGTGAAGCTGCTGGCGCTGCTGATCCTGCTTCAGCCGCTGGTGGTACTGGGCTTCTCCGCCATCACCCTGGTGTTCCCGTCGATCACCGGCAACTCCAATCCGGGCTTCCATGGCATCAGCCAGGTGTTCTACGAGTACACCTCGGCATTCGCCAACAACGGCTCCGGTTTCGAAGGCTTGGGCGATGCGACGTACTGGTGGAACCTGAGCTGCTCGCTGGTTCTCGCCCTGGGCCGCTTCCCCGCACTGATCATCCCGCTCGCCGTGGCCGGCCTGATGGCGAAGAAGCGCGTGGCCCCGGAAAGCAGCGGCACGCTGCACGTGGAGACGCCGACCTTCGCACTGACGCTGGTCGCTGTGATCGTGATCCTGACCGTCCTGCAATTCATGCCCGCCCTGGTGATGGGTCCCATCGCAGATCACCTGACACCCGTCATTCCCGCGCAGGCGGGAACCCAGTGACTTCCTGCGCAACCCATCACAGACGCTGGGTCCCCGCCTTCGCGGGGATGACGAGCGGCAACATTGGACATTCACGATGACTGACACAACACAAACCCATCTGGGTATAGCCCGCCGCCAATCGGTGGCGGGCCTCGACGGCGCAGCCCTGCGTACGTCGCTGATCGATTCCTTCCGCAAGCTGTCGCCGCGCCAGGCGGTGAAGAGCCCGGTCATGGCCATCGTGCTGCTCGGCACGATCCTGTCGGCGCTGATCACGGTAACAGTGCCGAGCAATCCCGCCTTCGGCATCGCGGTGACGCTGATCCTGTTCGTGACGGTGCTGTTCGCCAACTTCGCCGAAGCGGTGGCCGAAGCGCGTGGTCGTGGCCAGGCCGCCTCGCTGCGTGCGGCGCGGCGCGACCTGGTCGCGCGTCGCCTCAACGGCAGGACCCGCGCTGCCGGTGAAAGCCGCGTCGCTGCGGCAACGTTGCGTCCTGGCGACCGCGTCATCGTCTCGGCCGGGGAACTGGTCCCCGCCGACGGCGAGATCGTCGAAGGCGTGGCCACCATCAACGAGGCGGCCGTCACCGGCGAGTCCGCACCGGTGTTGCGCGAGGCAGGCACCGACCGCTCCGGCGTGATCGGCGGCACCAAGGTGCTGTCCGACGAGATCATCGTCGAGGTCAGCGCCGAGCCCGGCCACAGCTTCCTCGACCGCATGATCGCGCTGGTCGAGGGCGCCAACCGGCAGAAGACGCCAAACGAAATCGCACTGACGATGCTGCTGGCGGCGATGACGCTGACGTTCCTGATCGTCGTCGTCACCCTGCCCGCGCTGGCCGGTTTCGTCGGCGCCCGGCTCGATCCGCTGCTGTTGATCGCGCTGCTGGTGTGCCTGATCCCGACCACGATCGGTGGCCTGTTGCCGGCCATCGGCATCGCCGGCATGAACCGTGCGTTGCAGGCCAACGTGCTGGCGAAGTCAGGCAAGGCGGTGGAGGTGGCCGGCGACGTCGATGTGTTGCTGCTCGACAAGACCGGCACCATCACCCATGGCGATCGTCAGGCCACGGTGTTCCATCCGCTTGCCGGCGTCGACATGAGCCAGCTGCGCGATGCGGCGCTGCTGTCGTCGCTGGCCGACCCGACGCCGGAAGGCAAGTCGATCGTGCGCCTGGCGCGCGAGCTCAAGAGCACCGTACCAGAGCCGGAGAAGGCCCACTACGTGCAGTTCACCGCGCAGACCCGCATGTCGGGCGTCGACATTCCGATTGAAGGCCGGGATGGTCGCGTGATCCGCAAGGGCGCCGGCGATTCGATTGCCCAGCATGTGCAGGCACTCGGCGGACAGGTCGTGCCGGAGCTGGCCGCGCGCATCGAGCAGGTCGCACGCGGCGGCGCCACCCCGCTGGTGGTGGCCGAAGGTCGCCATATCCTCGGCGTGATCGAGCTGTCGGACGTGGTCAAGCACGGCGTCAAGGAGCGCTTCGCCCGGTTGCGCGCGATGGGCGTGCGCACGGTGATGATCACCGGCGACAACCCGCTCACCGCCGCCGCGATTGCCGCAGAAGCCGGTGTCGACGACTACATCGCCGAAGCCAGGCCCGAAGACAAGCTCGCCCGCATCCGCGCCGAGCAGGCCGGTGGCCGCATGGTGGCGATGGTCGGCGACGGCACCAACGACGCACCGGCGCTGGCCCAGGCCGACGTCGGCTTGGCGATGAACTCCGGCACGCAGGCGGCCAAGGAAGCCGGCAACATGGTCGACCTGGATTCCGATCCGGCCAAGCTGCTGGCGGTGGTCGAGGTCGGCAAGCAACAGTTGATCACCCGCGGCGCGCTGACCACGTTCTCGCTCGCCAACGACGTGTCGAAGTACTTCGCGATCCTGCCGGCGCTGTTTGCCGCGGCGATTCCGCAGATGGCGGCACTGAACGTGATGGGGCTGTCCAGCCCGACCAACGCGGTGCTGGCGGCGCTGATCTTCAACGCGATCATCATTCCGGCGCTGATTCCGCTGGCCCTGGCCGGCGTGCGCTTCAAACCTGCCAGTGCGGTCTCGCTGCTGCGCCGGAACATGCTGGTCTACGGCGTCGGCGGCGTGCTGCTGCCGTTCGCCGGTATCAAGCTGATCGATCTTGTCCTTGTGGCAGTGGGGTTCTGACATGACTTCCGTGACTTCTGTTTCGCACGTTCCGCCGGCCGCGCACGCGGCCGTGCTGGAGGACCGCACGTCGCTGCGTGCCCCGCTGGTGTTCACCGTGGTGATACTGGTCGGATTCGGCCTGCTCTACTCGCTGGCCGGCGCCGCACTGGGCCGGGTGCTGTTCCCGCACCAGGCCACTGGCAGCATCGTGACGGTCGACGGCAAGGCGCGCGGTTCGGCACTGGTGGCCCAGCCGTTCGCCGATGCCCGCTATTTCCAGCCGCGTCCGTCGGCCGCCAACTACGACCCGATGGCCGCCGCCGGCAGCAACATGGCCCGCAGCAATCCGGACCTGCGCAAGCGCATCGACGAGTTGACCCTGGAAGTCGCCAAGCGCGAAGGCATCACCCCGGCACAGGTGCCGGGTGAGCTGGTCACGCAATCGGGTGGCGGACTGGATCCGCACCTGTCGCCGGCCGGTGCGCAGGTGCAGATCGCGCGGGTTGCCAAGGCGCGAGGGCTGAGCGATGACGATGTTGCGGCCGTGGTCGCCGCGCATACCGAGGCGCCGCAGTTTGGCGTGCTGGGAGAGCCGCGGGTCAACGTACTGCAACTCAACCTGGCACTGGATGCGCTCAAGTAACAGGCAAAGGCGGCCCTCACCCCAACCCCTCTCCCGCAAAGCGGGAGAGGGGCTTTGCGTTTGACGAAGACCGGGCAATGACACGGCGGAGCGTTGGCCGCTGGGTCGGGGATTGCGGAGCAGCGGGCCATGGATGGCCCGCGCCCCGCATTCGGACAGGATGTCCGACTAAGGGGCGTAGCAATCCCCGACCCAGCGGCCAACGCCAACCCGAAGACAGACACGCGCACGCAACCGCAACAACCCACGCAGGCACAATGGCCCCATGACCGACACAAGAAGCGCCCAGGCAGACGCACTCATTGGCGAACTGCAGCGCCAGGGCGCCGGTCGCCTGACGATTTTCCTCGGCGCCGCACCCGGCGTCGGCAAGACCTACACCATGCTCAGCCGCGGCCGCGAACTGCAGCGCCGCGGCCTCGACGTCGTCGTCGGCCTGGTCGAGACCCACGGCCGCGCCGAAACCGCCGCCCTGATCGAAGGCCTGGAAGTACTGCCGCGCAAACCCATCGATTACCAGGGCAAAACGCTGGAAGAGCTCGACCTCGACGCCCTCCTCGCCCGCAAGCCCAAGCTTGCCCTGGTCGACGAACTCGCCCACCGCAACGTCCCCGGCAGCCGCCACGAACGGCGCTGGCAGGACGTGATCGAACTGCTCGATGCCGGCATCGATGTCTTCACCACGATCAACATCCAGCACCTGGAAAGCCTCAACGACGTCGTCCACCGCATCACCGGCGTGCGTGTCAGCGAGACCGTGCCCGATGCCGTGTTCGACCGCCTGCGCGACATCGTCCTGGTCGACCTGCCGCCGCGCGAACTGATCGAACGCCTGCAACAGGGCAAGGTCTACGTGCCCGACCAGGCCGCACACGCCCTGCAGGCCTTCTTCTCGCCCAGCAACCTGACCGCCCTGCGCGAACTGGCGATGCAGACAGCGGCCGACCGTGTCGACAGCGACCTGCGCGAAGCGCAGACCGCGCGCGGCCTGCCCGGCGTTCCAATGCGCCGCGGCGTGATGGTGGCGATCGACGGCCGCGGCCAGTCCGAATACCTGGTGCGCGTCGCCCGTCGCATCGCCGAGCGCCGCGACTCGCCATGGACCGTGGTGACCGTGCAGGGCGCGGACACTGCCGGCGAAGCGCAACAGCTCGAACTCGATCGTGCCTTCGCCCTCACCCGCCGCCTCGGAGGCGACGCGCTGGTGCTGCACGGCAACAGCATCGTCGACGCCCTGCTCGACCAGGCTGCGCGATCCGGCGCCAGCACGATAGTCCTTGGCCGCACCCGCGAACGACCGGTCGCGCGCATGTTCAACCGGACCCTGACGCAACAGCTGATCCAGCGCGGCGCCCACTACGAGCTGACCATCGTCAGCACGCCGGAGGCACGTGCGCGGGCGCGCCGCTCCTGGCGCCAGCCCGGTGGCTACCTCAACCGCAGCGACACCGCACTGGCGGTGACCTCGGCCGCGCTGGCCACGGCGCTGGCCTGGATCGCCGAACGCTGGATCGCGCTGGACGACCTGTCGCTGATCTTCATCGTCGCCGTGGTGCTGGTGGCCGCGCGCACACGCATGACCGCGGCCGTGATCTCGGCGGTGCTGTGTTTCCTGGCCTACAACTTCTTCTTCATCGAACCGCGCTACACGCTGCTGATCGGCGCCCGCCAGGGCGTGACGACAGTGGTGCTGTTCCTGATTGCCGCGCTGGTGGCCGGGCGCCTGGCATCGAAGCTGCGCATGCAGGTGGTCGCCCTGCGCGCCGCCAATGCCCAGGCCACCGCGCTACAGACCCTGGGACGGCAGCTTGCCAGCGCCGCCGACCTCGGCCAGGTGCTGCAGGCCGGGCGCGATGCGCTGCGGCGCGCACTCGATGCCGAGGTGATGCTGCAGGTCGGCGATCACCAGGTGCACGCCGAGCTGCTGACCGGGAAGGACCGCGCCGCCGCCGACTGGGCAGTGCGCCACCGGCAGGCCTCGGGGCGCTACACCGACACGCTGGCCGGCTCGGAATGGTGGTTCCAGCCGCTGCCGCTGGGTGAGCGCGAGACCGGCCTGCTCGGCCTGCGCTTTCCGCCGCAGCTGCATCGCCTGGGCATCGAACAACGCCGCCTCGCCGAAGCGATGGCCGAGGACATCGCCCAGGCCGTGGTCCGCACGCGGCTGGTCTCCGACCTGGAGAACGCGCGCATCAGCAACGAGACCGAGCGCCTGCGCTCGGCGCTGCTGTCGTCGGTCTCGCACGACCTGCGCTCGCCGCTGGCCTCGATCATCGGATCGGCCAGCAGCCTGGACCATTACGCCGACGCGATGGACAAGCAGGACCGGCACAGCCTGCTGGAGACCATCCGCATCGAAGGCGAACGCCTGGACCGCTACATCCAGAACCTGCTCGACATGACCCGGCTCGGCCACGGCGGCCTCACCCTCAACCGCGACTGGATCGGCGTCGACGAGCTGATCGGCTCGGCGGTGACGCGTTTGCAACGCTACGCATCCGGGGCCGCGTTCGATGTCTCGATCGAACCCGGCCTGCGCCCGATCTGGGTGCACCCCGCGCTGGTCGAGCAGGCACTGTTCAACGTGCTCGAGAACGCCGCCAAGTTCTCGCCGCCAGGTGCGGCGATCAGCATCCGCGCCCAGGACATCGACGACGGCCAGCTGCGCATCGACGTGCGCGACCGTGGCCCGGGCATTCCGGAGGACGAGCGCAAGCGCATCTTCGACATGTTCTACAGCGTCGAGCGTGGAGATCGTGGCCGCCAGGGCACCGGCCTGGGCCTGGCGATCTGCCAGGGCATGATCGGCGCGCACGGTGGCGGCGTCGAGGCGCTGCCGGGTCCGGACGGGCGCGGCACGACGATCCGGATTACGCTTCCGCGATTGGAGCCGAGTTGAAAACAGGATCCGTCATTCCCGCGAAGGCGGGAACCCGGCGTCGTTGCCTTTGGTCTTCGGATACCGAAGCAACGCCACTGGGCCCCCGCCTTCGCGACGCTTTCGCAGGAATGATGACGACTGAAAGACCATGAGTGAACCCAAACCCGACACCGCCACCCCGCCCGCCCGCATCCTCGTCATCGACGACGAGCCGCAGATCCGCAAGTTCCTCGACATCAGCCTGCGCGCGCAGGGCCATGCGGTCGAAAGCGCGGAGACCGGCCAGGGCGGACTGGAGGCGCTGGCCACGCACGGCGCGGACCTGGTCATCCTCGACCTGGGACTGCCCGACCGCGACGGCCACGAGGTGCTGCGCGAGTTGCGGCAATGGTCTAGCGTGCCGGTGATCCTGCTGACGGTGCGCGCCGGCGAGGCCGAGAAAGTCGCCGCACTCGATGCCGGTGCCAACGACTACGTCACCAAGCCGTTCGGCGTGCAGGAGCTGATGGCGCGCGTGCGTGCGCTGCTGCGTTCGCACGCCGCTCCCGCGGGCTCGCAGCCGCTGTACGACGACGGCCGCCTGCACGTCGACCTGGCGCGGCGCGAAGTGCGCCTGCAAGGCGAGCCGGTGGCGTTGACGCGCAAGGAATACGCCCTGCTTGCACTGCTGATCCAGCATGCCGGCCGCGTCGTCACCCAACCGCAGCTGCTGCGCGAACTGTGGGGGCCGACCCACCAGCACGACACCCACTACCTGCGCATCCTGGTCGGCAAGTTGCGGCACAAACTCGGCGACGATGCTGCAGCGCCGCATTGGATCGCGACCGAACCGGGCGTCGGACTGCGTTTCATCAGTCGGGACCCGACACACTCCGGTCATTGACCTGTGCTAGGGCCGGACCCGGTCGACTGCCACGCAGCGACCGGGCGGGCGGGCCGAGCGAGGGGCGGTGCATGTCCAGGCAGGTGCATTCGAAGGCGGCAACCATCGCGTTGGTCGCTCTCAAGCTGGTGCTGATCGGGACTTACCTGATTGGCACCAATCGCCTGCTGGCCGAGCGCGTTGCGCACATCGGCGTGAAACCCGGGCTGCTCGTGTTCGTCGGCATCTGGCTGCTGTGCCTGGTGTCGATGCTGGCGCTCGCTTTCCACGCGCGCACCATGACCCGGGTCGGCTGGAGCATTGCCTTCTTCCTCGCCAGCACGATGACCCTCAGCCATGCCCTTATCGCCTCGAGCCACCTGGGCTTGTCCGAGTTCGAGCAGCTGCTGGGCCTGATCGGATTCGCCGGCAACCTGGTCGGCTTCCATGACGCCGAACTACTGCAGGCAGCGCTGTGGTCGCTGCTGGGCGTGATCGCCCTCAACCTGCCGCCGGTCTTTCCCTCGCCGTCATGGCTGCCGGCGCAGCTGGCCTGGCCCCTGCGCAACCCGGGCCTGATGCAGCTGCTGCCTATCCTCGTCATCGCCGCGATCCTCTACCTTCGCGGCGGCGAAGGCTCGAACGGCTTCCCAGGCCAGTACAACACCGCTGCGTTCGCGTTCGTGCTCGGCGCCGAGAAGGTGTTCGAACCGGCCACGCCGCAACGCCAGGACGTGGCGCTGCAGCACCCGGGCCAGCAGCCGTTCCGTCACGTCGTGCTGGTCATGGACGAGAGCGTGCGCGGCGACTATGTCGACATCAACGTCGATGACGGCGTCGAGACCGGACTGCGCCCGCTCGGACCGGCCCTGTTCAACTTCGGCATCGCCGCATCGGCCGCGAACTGCTCCTCCACTTCCAACGCCAGCGTGCGTTACGGCGTCACTCGCGACAGTTACCTGCGAGACCTCGACGTCAATCCGTCGTTCTGGCGCTATGCCGACAGCGCCGGTTACCGCACGATCTACATCGACGCCCAGCGCCATGGCGGCAAACTGCACAACTTCATGGACGAACGCGAACGCGACGAAATTGACGAGTTCGTGCAGATCGACGCCTCCGTACCATTGGAGCGCAAGGACGCCGAGGCCGGGCGGATGCTCAACCAGATGCTGAAGCGGCCCCGGCCCAGCTTCATCTACGTCAACAAGGTCGGCTGCCACTTCCCGTACGAGGGCAAGTATCCGGCCGGCAACACGCTGTACTCGCCGATCATGGAACGGACCTACTTCAGCAACGAGGCCGATCCCGATGTCGCCCCGCAGCCCAATGCTTCGGGCACGGCGAGTTCCGAGGATCGCTGGCGCCAGGTCAACAGCTATCGCAACTGCGTGGCCTGGAACACCCGCGAGTTCTTCCGCGAGGCCCTGGCCGACGCGCCGCTGGACGACACCCTGATCCTCTACACCGCCGACCACGGCCAGAACTTCCACGAGGACGGCTCGCCCGGCTCACAGACCCATTGCACGACCGGCCAGGCTGCCGCCGGCGAAGGCCGCGTGCCGCTGGTCGCCATTACCCGCAACGCCGCGATGGCGCCGATGCTGCGCGATGCAGCCGACCACAACCGCGACAAGGCCAGTCACTTCAACCTCTATCCAACCGTGCTGCGGGCGATGGGCTACGGCATGCGGGTCGACGGGCATGGGTCGGACCTGTTGGAGCCGGACCTGTTCGAACCGGACCTGTTCGCCAGCCTGCCGGCCGACAACCAGCGCTTCCTGTCGACGTACTTCGTGCGGTTCGGCCGCGAACCGGTATGGAACCCGATCGGCAAGCCGGCGCAGCTTCGCGATGGCCTGCAGCGGGCGCTGGCCGGGGAAGTCGAGGTCAAGGAAGGCACCGCCAGCGGCTCACGCTGAACCAGTCCAATGTCGTCGCGGCTGAAGCCGCTCCCACTTCAGGCTCCGGCAAGTCGCGCGGCAACCCGGCGCGGACGCTCCACGCGCGGCGCGGCGGCACGGCGCAGCGGCGAGCGGTAGCCTTGCGGATTGATCGCCTGCCAATGCCAGGCGTCGCGGCACATCGCGTCGACGTCGTACTGGGCGCGCCAGCCCAGCAGTTGCTGCGCGAGTGTCGGGTCGGCGAACACTTCGGCCGAATCGCCCGGCCGGCGCTCGACGATCTCGTAGGGAATGCGTCGCCCGCTGGCGCGTTCAAAGGCATGCACCAGTTCCAGCACGCTGATGCCGCGCCCCGTGCCGAGATTGACGGTGAACCCGCGGTCGGCCGCGACCATGTACTCGAGCGCGTCGGCATGGGCCTGTGCCAGGTCGACCACGTGGATGTAGTCGCGCACACCGGTGCCATCGACGGTCGGATAATCGCCGCCGAACACGCGCAGGTGGTCGCGCTGGCCGACCGCGACCTGGCAGATGTAGGGCATCAGGTTGTTGGGTTCGCCACACGGGTCCTCCCCGATCAGGCCCGAGGGATGCGCGCCGACCGGGTTGAAGTAGCGCAGGTTGGCCGCGCGGAACCGATCGTCCGCCCGGCACAGGTCCTCGATCAGCTGCTCGGCAACCAGCTTGGTGCGACCGTAGGGATTGAGCGCCTGCAGGCCGGCATCTTCACGCACCGGCACCTGGCTGGGATCGCCGTAGACCGTGGCCGACGAGCTGAACACCAGCCGGCGCACGCCGGCCTCCTGCATCGCCTGCAGCAAGGCGATGGTGCCGCCGATGTTGTTGTCGAAGTAGTCCAGGGGCTTCCGGCACGACTCCCCGACCGCCTTGAGGGCGGCGAAGTGCAACACGGCGTCGAACCGGTAAGTCGCGAACAGCGCCGCCATCGCCCGCCGGTCACGGATGTCGATCCGATGCAGTGACACCGGTGCACCGACCAGTCGCTGCAGCCGTTGCAACACGCGTGGGGAACTGTTCACGCCGCTGTCGGCGATGACGACGTGGTGGCCGCGGCCACACAGGGTCACGCAGGCATGGCTGCCGATATAGCCTGCACCGCCGCACACGAGAATTCGCATTGGATGATCTCGACGGTGATGGTCTCCACCCGCACCCTGCGCCGAGACACCGTGACACCGGCAGGCTGCTCCCCAGACGTCGGGCAATCCCTCCGTCCTGATCTTTGGAACGCAGAACACCGGCATTTCCGGCACCGGCAGCAACCGGTTGAATGCGAACGCGCATCGCTCGCACCGGATTCGGCAAAAGGGCGCCGGCGAAGGCAACCGGCGCCCCTGGCTCCCCCCGGACGATGGCCGGATCGGGCACTTCCCGCCGTTGGAATGACACGAATGCAAGGGGGGCTTATTGCCATGCGCTTGATCCAGATCGTCCAGACCATGGGCCTGTTGCTGCTGCTTTCGGCGTGCGCCTCTTCCGGCGACACCGCCGGCGCGCCACCTCCGAGCAGCGAACACTCGGTCGACTCCTACCAGATCGGCATCGACGACATCGTCCAGGTGTCGGTCTGGCGCAACCCGGAACTGGGCATCACCGTCCCGGTACGCCCGGACGGCAAGATCTCGGTACCGTTGATCGGCGATGTCTCCGCCGGTGGCCGTACTCCCGACGAAGTCGCCAAGGACATCCAGACCCGCCTGGCCGTGTTCGTGCGTGATCCGCAGGTCGCGGTGATCCTCACCGACCTGCGCAGCCACGAGTACCTGTCGCGCGTGCGCGTGACCGGCGCCGTGCGCCAGCCGATCTCGATTCCCTACCGCCAGGGCATGACGGTGCTCGACGCCGTGCTCGCCGCCGGTGGCGTCACCGAGTTCGCCGCGCCGGCGAAGTCGGACCTGTACCGCAAGACCGGTGACAGCACGCGCAGCTATGCCGTCCGCCTCGACCACATCCTCGAGGACGGCGACCTGTCCACCAATTTCAAGGTCGCGCCAGGCGACGTCATCACTGTTCCGGAACGCACGCTATGAACGGATCCATGGAACTTTCCGTTGCGGAATCCCGGCCATCGACCGTGGCCACGCTGGCACCGGTCGCGATCGAGGAATGCAGGCGCCATCCGGTGCTGCTGGCCAGCATCTTCACCGTCATCGCGCTGTCGGCGCTGGCCTTCGGCCTGCTGTTGCCGAAGAAGTACAACTCGAGCACGACGATCCTGGTGGAAGAGAGCAACATCATCAAGCCACTGATGGAAGGCCGTGCCGTGCCGACCGGTGTGTCCAGCCGCGCCGGCATCACCCGTGAGGTTGCCTTCAGCCGCAAGGTCATGGACGAGATCCTCGAGACCGGTGGCTGGCTCAGGTCCAATCCCTCGCCGCTGATGCGCGAACAGCTGATCGAGCAGATCACCAATCGCACGATCATCTCCAACCCGCGCGAGAACCTGATCCGCGTGTCGTACACCGACACCGATGCAGGGCGCGCCCACGACGTGACCAAGCGCTTCGCCGAGCTGATCATCAAGGAGAGCCTGGCGACCAAGGAGCGCGAAAGCCGCGAGGCCTACGAATTCATCGACTCGCAGGTCCAGCAGTACCACAAGAAGCTCACCGACGCCGAATCCAAGCTCGAGGCCTACCGCAAGTCCAACCCGGACGCGCGCCAGGGCATCGAAGGCGACGTCAACTCCCGCATCGGCGAGCTGCGACGGATGGTCGACAGCTCGCGCATGGAGCTGATGGACCTCAACTCCCAGGGCGAGGCGCTTGCGGCACAGCTCAATGGCGAAAACGAGATCAGCGTGGTGCAGACCCGCTCCGGGCAACTGCTGGCGCGCATGGCCGAACTTCAGAACGAGAAAGACCGGCTGCTCATGAACTATACCGACCAGCACCCGGACGTGATCCGCGTGGAGCACCAGCTGCGTGATCTGGAGGACGAGGTGCGCCGCGAGGATGCGAACCAGCTGGCGCAGAAGAACGGTGAAGCCAAGACGCTCGATGGTCCTGCATCGTTCAATCCCCTCTACGGCGAGCTGAAGAGCAAGTCCGCCGAGAACCGCCGCCGCAGCGCCGCGATCAGCTCGCGCATCGCCACCAGCCAGGCGCTGCTGGACCAGGAGCTTGCACGCAGTCGCCACATAGCCGCCTCGGAAAGCACGCTCGCCGAACTTTCACGTGACTACGAAGTCAACCGCGACCTCTACCAGGACCTGCTCAAGCGCCGCGAGAACGCGCGCGTGTCGATGGGGCTGGATGCCGAGCAGCGCGGCCTGAGCTTCCGCATCCAGGAACCGGCGACCTACCCGCTGCGCGGTGTCGGCCTGCGCCTGCAGCACGTGGCCAGCGCCGGCCTCGGCGCCGCCACGCTGGCGCCGCTGATCCTGCTGCTCGGCTTCGTCCGCCTCGATCCGCGCGTGCGTTCGCCGCACCAGATCGAAAGCCTGGCCGCACTGCCGGTGCTCGGCGCGGTGCCGCGCTACCAGACCGCTCCGGCGCGCCGGCACGGCAACCGCCGTTTCGTCTTCGCCGCGATGATCTTCCTGCTCGTGCCGATCCTCTACGGACTGACCCTGATCGCCAAGATGGTGCAAATGCCATGAATGCAGCGCCGCAGCCCATCATCGAACTCGACGATGTCCAGCTCGAGCGCGACCGCCAACGCTCGATCTCGCCGGTGGCCGGCGTTACCGCGCTCTCGCCGATGCAGCTGGAAGAGCGCGCCATCATCCACCGTGGTGCGATCGCCCGCCCCGAGGTCGACGCATTCCGCGAGCTGCGCACGCGTCTGCTCGCCGCGGTCGAAGGCAGTTTCGTCGCATTGGTCGCGCCGGTCAGTGCCGGCAGCGGCGGCAGTTTCGTCGCCCGAAACCTGGCCACGGCGATGGCATTCGACGAGACCAAGAGCGCCCTGCTGATCGACTGCGACCTGCGCCACCCGTCCCAGCACCACACGATGAAGATCGACACTCCGTACGGCGGCCTGGTCGACTACCTGGAGAATCCGGACGCCGAGTTCGGCGACGTCGTCTACGACACCGGAGTCACGGGCCTGCGCCTGATCCCGGCCGGCACCACGCGCGAAGTGGGTGCCGAGCACTTCTCCTCGTCGCGCATGCGCCTGCTGCTGGACTCGATCCGCAGCCGCAATCCCAATTGCTATGTGTTCCTGGACGGGCCGCCGGTGCGCGGAACGCCCGACGCCCGCATCCTGGCCGACATCGCCGACGTCGTCATCCTGGTGGCCGGCTACGGCCGCGACACCGCCGCGGCGATCTCACTGGCTGCCGGCAACTTCGACCCGAACAAGTTCGCAGGCGTCGTCTTCAATGAAGGCGTATGAAGGAGCGCGAATGGCCAGCGAAGGATACCCTGCGAACGCACGCCGGCTGCGCAGGTCGGCGCTGTGCATCGCGCTGCTCACCGCCGTAACCTGCTCGCAGGCGGCGACGATCAACTACAGCCTGGGCGGATACGCCGAGTACAGCGACAACATCGCCCTGACCGAAAGCGATCCGAACGAGGAGACGACGCTGGGCGGCACGCTCGATTTCGACGTCAGCCAGGTTGGCCGTAACACGACCCTGACCGCACGCGGTGGCATCGAGTACCTGTACTACACCGGCGGCCTCTACGACGACGACGTTCGCACCGGGCTTGCCGGCCAGTTCGCCTGGACTACCTGGCAGGACCGCCTGAAGCTGATCGTCGAGGACTATGCCAGCTACGAACCGATCGACGTACTCCAGTCGAACGCGCCGGACAACCAGCAGCAGGTCAACGTCTTCGTCACCGGCGCGGACCTGAACATCCGCCCCGGCTCGGTCACCGGTGGCGAGCTGAAGGTTCGCTACAACAATTACTACGCCGAGAAGACCGACGATTTCGACGGCGACCGCTACAGCGCCTCGGCCAGCCTGGTTCAGCGTCCAGGCCCGACCACGCGCCTGCGGCTGACCGTGGAAGGAAGCCAGGTCGACTACGACGACACCAGCCTCAACGCCAACTACCGGCGCGAGGACATCTTCGGCAGCTACAACCGCACGCTGGCCAATATCGATGTCGAACTGGTGGTTGGCTATTCGTGGGTGGAACTGACCAGCTTCGACGGCGCCGAGGACAGCTCGCCGCTGTTCCGCCTGGTCGGCAACTGGCGCCCAACGGCGCGCAGCACGCTCAACGCCGGGCTCTACTACCAGTTCTCGGACGCCGCGCTGGACCTGGTTTCGCGCGCCGACACCATCGGCGGGCCGCCGATCGGCGACCAGGCCGATGACCTGACGGTCACGCCGGACGTCTACCAGCAGCGCCGGCTTCAACTTGGCTACCACTTCACGGGCGAGCGCTTCGACTTCGACGTGCTGCCCTACTACGAGAACAACGACTACGTCGACCCGACCGTGGAGAGCGAGGGCAGCTACGGAATCGGCCTTGGCATGACCTACCGCTTCCAGCCGACCCTGTACACCACCGTGCAATTGTCGCGTGGCTATCGAAGCTTCGACGCATTCGAGCGCGACGACGACGACTTCGCCATGTACCTGGCCCTGACCAAGTTGCTGACCGGCAACTGGAGCATCTCCTTCGATCTGCGCCACCAGGAACGCGACAGCAACCTTGCAGAAGCCAGCTATGACGAGAATGCCGCCATCTTCAGCGTTCGCTATACCCGCTGATACAGCGGCCGGCGGTCGCCAGGACCGGCGCATCCGCCTGCTGCTGCTGACCGACACCCCGGTGTTGGCGCCAGGCGGCAGCGAGCGCTTCCTGCAGAACCTGGCGACGCGGCTGCCGCGCGAGCACTACCGCGTCAGCGTGGTCCAGCTGCACGCGGGCTTCATGCCGTCGCCCGGCCAGGCCTGTTTGCGCCTCGCGGGCGTGCATCTGCAATCCCAGCCGGTGAATGCGGTCTACGATCGAAGCGGTTTGCGTGCCTGGATGGCGCTGCGTGGCCTGCTGCGGTCCGAAGGCTTCGACATCGTCCAGTCGCAGCACGAGAAGTCGGACCTGCTCAATGCGCTGCTGCCTCGCCGCAACGGCACCGTGCATGTGTCCAACCGCCGCGACATGGGGTTCAAGAAGAGCGCGCGGCTGCAGCAATTGTTCCGTTTCCTCAATCCGCGCTTCAACACGGTCGTGGCGCCGGCTCGGCAGATCCTGTCGGGCCTGGCCCGGTTCGAGCAGCTCGACGCGCTGCGCATGAGCTGGATCCCCAATGGAGTCGACACGCGCCGCTTCTCCCCCGCCACCGCACAGGCCCGCCAGGATGCGCGTCGTGCGCTTGGCCTGGAACAGCAGGCGGTCGTGTTCGGATGTGTCGCCCGCCTGACCGAGGTCAAGCGCCACATCGACCTGATCGACGCCTTCGCGCAGGTTCATCGCACGGCACGGCAGGTGCGACTGTTGCTGATCGGCGACGGCCCCATGCTGGCGCAGGTCCAGGACCGGATGACCGCGCTGGGCGTGGCCGACGCAGTGGTGCTGCTGAGCTTCCGTGACGACGTCGAGGCTATCCTTCCTGCCCTGGACGCACTCGTACTGGCCTCGTCCAGCGAAGGCATGTCCAACGCGATCCTCGAAGCCATGGCGTGCGGGCTGCCGGTCATCGCCACCGCGGTCGGCGGCAACCTGCACCTGGTCCAGCACGAGACCACCGGTCTGCTGGTGCCGCCGCGGGATCCGATCTCGCTGGCCGCGGCGATGCAGACCCTGGTGCGCTCGCCGCAGCTGGCCCAGCACATGGGCACCGCGGCACGCAGCCGCACCGAGCGCGAATTCTCGCTCGATGCGATGGTCCAGGCATTCGACCAGATGTACCGCCACCTGTTGAACCAGCGCACGCAGAGGCCGGCATGAGCGTTGCCCCGCTGTCGACGCTGCTGCTGCGGTCCAGTGCCGGCCTCTACGGCGCCGACCGCATGGTGCTGGCGCTGAACAACGGCCTGGCCGGCCACGGTGTCCGCAGCCGGTTGCTCAACATCAACAACTACCGCATGCGCGAGCAACCCCTGCACGAGTTGGCATGTGCGCGGGGCCAGGACTCGGTGCTGCTGCCCTGCCGCGGCCGCATCGACACCGGCACCGTCAATGCGTTGGTCGCGCAGATCGCGATCGGCGGCTCACCGGTGGTCCACAGCCACGACTACAAGAGCGCTTTCTACGCCTGGCTGGCCACGCGCCGGCAACCGGCACCGTTGGTGGCCACGCTGCACGGCTGGGTCGAGGGCTCGTCGTCGCT
Organism: Lysobacter sp. Soil_N_23; assembly: GCF_057656135.1. NCBI lineage: Bacteria > Pseudomonadati > Pseudomonadota > Gammaproteobacteria > Lysobacterales > Lysobacteraceae > Lysobacter > Lysobacter sp. Soil_N_23. The sequence goes on along the minus strand of NZ_JBDGKY010000006.1, from coordinate 155,350 downwards.
GCGCTTGTACACGCGGTTGGAACTGGCCCTGCTGCGCCGCTTCGATGCACTGGTGGTGGTTGCCGCCGAACAGGTCGAACGCCTGCTGCGGGCAGGCATCCCGCGCTCGCGCATCCACCAGATCGACAACGGCATCGAGACCACGTACGCCGACGGCGCAGGCGCGGCAGTGCTGCGGGACCGCCTCGGGATAGCCGCCGGATCGCATGTCTTCACCGCCGTGGCGAGGCTGTCGAGCGAGAAGAACCTGTCGATGCTGCTGCAGGCGTTCGCACCGGTGGCGGCGCATTCGCCCGGGGCGACGCTGGTGCTCGTCGGCGATGGCCCGGAGCGGGAAGCGCTGCAGGCGCAGGCCGACCAGCTTGGCCTGGCCCGCGGACGGCAGCTGCACTTCCTCGGCGCGCGCGACGACATGGCGGTGATCTACGCCATGACCGATTGCCTGGTGCTGCCGTCGCTCGGCGAGGGCATGCCGCTGGTGGTGCTGGAGGCCATGGCCTGCGAAGTGCCGGTGCTGGCCAGCGCGGTCGGCGACATCCCACGGCTGCTTGCCGGCTCCGAGCACGGCCGGCTGGTCCCCGCCGGCGACGTCGTGGCCTTGCAGGCCGCGCTGGAAGAAGCACTGATGCTGCGCGGGCGCCGCGACGTTGCGGCGCGTGCCTACGTCGACGAGCACCACTCGGCACAGGCCATGGCCGGCCGTTACCTCGATCTCTACTGCCGGCTGCTGGAGACCACGCATGACCGCCGTGCGTCCTGACGCCATCAACCGCCGCGCGGGCATGGGCGGCGCCGGCAATGGCAATTCCGCCGCCGGCACCGCGCAGCCGCGTTTCCCGCTCGCGGCTCGCGCACTCAATCGTGGTGTGCCGTCCGCGGCCGCCGCCGCTGCCCGCCCCGCCACGGCCGCCGCGCGCGTCGCCGAGGTCGCAAGGGCACCGCGCAACTATCCGCTGTACCTGTTCCTGGTCCTGCTGCCGCTGCAGAACATCACCACCGGATACCTGCCCAACATCGGTGGCGGGGTGAACTTCCTCAACATCATGTTCCTGCTGTCGCTGGCGACCGCCTTCGCGATCCGCGGGCGCCTGGTGCCCGGCGAGCCGATCAACTTCTGGGCGATGGCGTATGCCGTCTACGCGGTGGTGTCGTTGTCGATCGGCTACCAGTACGTCACCGAAACCGAGACCCATTTCAACCAGCTCAAGGATCACCTGATCGCGGTGTTCATGCTGTACCTGGTGCAGATGAGCGTGCGCGACTGGCAGGGCCTTCGCATGATCGTCCTGATGATGCTGGTGCCACTGCCCTACATCGCCAAGGTGGTGTGGGTGCAGCACACGAGCGTGGGTCGCGACCATTACACCGACGACCTGCGCATCAGCGGCACGTTCTCGCTGCTCGGCGCCAACGAGTTCGCCGCGTTCTGCGTAACCGTCGCGGTGGTGCTGTTTGCACTGCTGCTGGCCTGCCGGCTGTCGCGCAGGTGGCGCCTGCTGCTGGCCGGTGGCGTCGCCTGCATGGTGCTGGGCGTGCTGTACGCCTACTCGCGCACGGCCTACATCAGCCTGATCGTGGGGATGGTCGCGGTGATCCTGGTCTGGCGCGGCCGCTGGAAGCTGATCCTGCCGCTGGTGCTGGCCGCAGCGCTGCTGCCGAGCGTGCTGCCGTCGTCGGTGGTCGAACGATTCGACAGCACCACCGTGGAAGAAGGCCAACGCGACGAAAGCACCGAGATGCGCATCGAGTACTGGAAGGTCGCCTGGGCGAACTTCCTGCGCCATCCGGTGATGGGCACGGGCTTCCATACGTTCCACCACCGCGAAATCAACCCCTACGGCAAGGACACGCACAACCTCTACATCCGCACCCTCAGCGAAGGCGGCGTGATCGGTGCGGTGATGCTGCTGGGCGTGCTGCTGTCGTTGCTCTACACCGCCTGGCGCGGCGTCACCCGTGCGCGCTCGGGCACATGGCAGTACGCGCTGGCGCTGGGCCTGCTCGGGGCCTGGATCTCGATGATCATCAGCAACCTGTTCGGTGACCGCTTCACCTATTACCCGGTGGTCGCCTACTTCTGGACCTACGTGGCGCTGGTGGTCAAGGCGCGCCAGCTGCCTTCCGAGGAGGCCGGCCGATGACCGCCCCGCTGCGCTCATGGCTTCGTTACCTGCTCGCGCTGTGCAGCCATTACAGCGGGCTGGACTGGCTGTACCGCCAGGTCAGCGGCGCCGGCCTGGTGATCCTGATGCTGCACCGCCTGCGCGACGAACCGGACCCGTATCCGCTGAGCATGTCGCGCGGCAACCTGCGTCAGATCATCCGCTGGCTGCGCGGCCAGCAGGCACTGGTCGGCCTGGGCGAGGGCCTGCGCGACCTGTCGCCGGCGGCGCCACAACGCGTGCGCTACGCCCTCACCTTCGACGACGGCTACCACGACAACCTCGGACTGATCGACGCCAGCCTCGGCCGCGTGCCGGCCGTGGTGTATGTCGCCACCGGGCACATCGGTGGTGAACCGATCTGGGCCTATCGCCTGGCCCATGCCATCGAGTCGCGAAGCCGCGACCAGGTCGACCTCGGCGGCCTCGGCATGGGTCACTTCGACCTTGCCGAACCCGACGATCGCTATCGCCTCTACACCCTGCTGCCGCCGCGCCTGAAGGAACTCGAACCGGCCGAGCTGGAGGCCTGGGTCGACCAGCTGTGCGAACAGACCCGGCCGCGCCCGATCCCGCACGAGAACCGCGAGATGCTGGACTGGGACGATGTCCGCAAGCTCTACGTCAACGGCGTCGAGATCGGCGGGCATACCTGCAGCCACGCCATCCTGAGCCGGCTCGACGAAACCGCCGCGCGCGAGGAGATCGGCCTGGCGCACGCCAGCATCACCTCCGAGCTGGGCATGCCGCCGCGTCACTTCGCCTACCCCAACGGCGGCAGCCAGGACTTCGGCGAGCGTGACGTGCGGCTGGTACGCGAAGCCGGCTTCGAGACCGCGACCACCTCCATCGAAGGCATCAACCGCCCTGGCGCCGACCCTTATCGGCTGATGCGTTTCAACGTCCACGAGCAGCGCTTCCTTGCACCGTCCGGGCGCCTGTCGCGGGCGCTGTTCTTCAGCGAGACCAGTGGCCTGCTTGGCTGGCTGCGCGGATGTCGCGGTGCCGTCGAACCGCTTCACGACCGCAGCGTCCAACCGGGTTGAGGCCATGACCGAAGAAGCCGCCAAAGGCCCTGCCCGGCTGCCGATCCTGATGTACCACGGCCTCCATGCCGATGACCGTTCGCGCGGCCGCTTCGATCCGGTGTACAGCGTGGCGCCGGAGCGGTTCGCACGCCAGCTCGACTGGATCCAGGCGCAGGGCTATCGCAGCATGCTCCTCGACGAGGCGATGCAGCAGCGCGGCGACCGTGCACTGGTGATCGGCTTCGACGACGGCGACGTGTCCAACGTCGAGGTCGCACTGCCGCTGTTGCTCGAGCGCGGCATGAAAGCCGAGTTCTACATCACCACCGGCTTCATCGGCGCGACCGGCATGCTGTCGGCCGACGAGGTGCGGCAGCTGGCGGCGGCCGGCATGGGCATCGGCTCGCACGGCTGCAGCCATGCCTTCCTCGAGGACCTGGACACGACCGCACTGATGTCCGAACTGGACGACAGCCGCAGCCGCCTGCAGGCGTTGAGCCGGCGGCCGGTCGATGCCATCGCCCTGCCCGGCGGCCGCGGTGGCGAGCGCGAACTGAACGCCGCGCAATCCCTGGGTTACCGCCACGTGCTCGGTTCGGTGCCCGGCCGCAACCTGCGCGCGCGCGGCGACCGTTGCCTGCAGCGTCTGGCCATCACCCGCAACCTGGGCATGGACGACTTCGCCGCGCTGGTGCACTGGCAGGGGCTTGCGCCGCGGCTGCTGCAGGCCCGCCACGCGGCACTGTCGCTGCCCAAACGCGTGCTCGGCAACCACGGCTACCAGCGCCTGCGCGAGCGCCTGCTATGACGACACTGGCGACCAGTGCCGAGACCGTGTTCTGGCTGTGCACGGCCATGGTCGCCTATGCCTATGCCGGCTATCCGCTGTTCGTCGCGCTGTTGTCGCAGCGCTACGGCCAGGTGCCGTTCCAGTCGCGCCTGTGCCCGCCGCTGACTGTCGTCGTCGCTGCCTACGACGAAGAACTGCGTATCGCAGCGCGCATCGACGACATCCTCGCCCAGGACTATCCACCGCAGCGGCTGCAGGTGCTGGTGGTCAGCGATGGCAGCCGCGACGGCACCGCCGACGCGGCTGCCATCGGCGATCCGCGGGTGCGCGTGCTGGCATTGCCGCGCAACGTCGGCAAGGCGGCGGCGATCAACGCCGCACTGCGCCAGGTCGAGACCGAACTGGTCGCATTCACCGACGTGCGCCAGCGCTTCGCGCCGCGGGCACTGCGGGCGCTGGTGGCGCCGTTCGCCGACCCGGCGATCGGCGCGGTCACCGGCGAACTGGTCATCGCCGCAGGCAAGGACCGCGCGGCCACCGAAGGCGTCGGACTGTACTGGCGAATGGAAAAACGCCTGCGCGCCGACGAGGCGCGACTGGGCTGGCTGCACGGCGTCACCGGCGCGATCCATGCCATGCGCCGGCACCTGTTCCGGCCGATTCCGGCTGGCACCGTGCTCGATGACATGTGGATGCCGCTGCAGGTGTTGTGGTCGGGTCACCAGGTGTGGATGTCGCGCCACTCGATCGCGCATGACCATGCCAGCGCCAGCGCCGACGAGGAATTCCACCGCAAGCTGCGCACGCTCGCCGGCAACTGGCAGTTGCTCGCGCGCATGCCGGCGCTGATGAACCCCTTCGCCAACCCGGTGTTCTTCGCCTGGTTCTCGCACAAGTTCCTGCGCCTGCTGGTGCCATGGGCACTGCTGCTGGCGCTGGCTGCGTCGGCGCTGGCGAGCGGTCGGTTCTACCAGTGGGCGTTCTACGCGCAATTGCTCGGTTACGCCGGCGCCATGATCGGGCTTGGCCTGCCGAAACTCGCCTCGCGCCTGCCGCTGCTGCCGGCGGCCAGTGGCTTCGTGATGCTCAACCTGGCCGCGCTGCTGTCGCTCCCGGCATCGCTGGCCGGACCTTCGCGGCTGTGGCGGAAGCACTGACGGGAGCGCCGATGGCACGCATCCTCGCCCTGACCAGCCGCCTGCCCTATCCGCCGCGAGAAGGACACCAGCTGCGCGCCTGGCACGTGCTCAAGGCACTGGCTTCGCGCCACGAGGTCACGCTGCTGAGCTTCCTGCGCAAGGACGACGCGCTGGACGAGGCCGGGCCCCTGCGGGACGTGCTCGCGCGCCTGGAGACCTTTGCCATCACCAGCGAGCATTCGCACGTGGCGATGGCGACCGCGCTGCTGCGCGGCACGCTGACGCGCTCGCCGTTCCTCGTCGCCAAGTACGACTCTCCCGCGCTTCGCGGTCGCCTGGTCGAGCTGGCGCGCGATGCCGACCTGGTCCATTTCGACATGCTGCCGCTGTTGGCGCACGTCGACTGCGTCCCGGCCGGCGTGCCGGTCGCGCTCAACGCGCACAACGTCGAGCATAGCCTGCTCGCCAAGCGCGCGCAGATCGAACCGCGCCTGGCCGCACGCCTGTTCCTGTCCAGCCAGGTGCCGCGACTGCACGCGTTCGAGCAACGTGCCTGCCGCCGCGCCGATGCCATCCTGGCCTGCTCCGACCCCGATGCCGCGTCGCTGCGCGGGCTGGCGCCTGGCCGCGAGGTGGACGTGATCGCCAATGGCGTCGACCTCGATGGCAACAGGCCCTCATCGGCCGCACCCGACCCGTCGCGGCTGGTGTTCGTCGGCCAGATGGGCTGGTTCCCGAACCGCGACGGCGTCGACTGGTTCCTGCAGTCGGTGTTCCCGCGCATCCTGGCCGCGCGGCCGGAAGCGCGGTTCGTCCTGGTCGGCAAGGCCGATGGCTATGAAGTCCCCGCCGCGGTTGCCGGCAACGTCCGCCTGGCCGGTTTTGTCGAGGACCTGCGACCGGCCGTGCACCAGGCCGCCGTGTATGTCGTGCCATTGCGCGCCGGCAGCGGCACGCGGCTGAAGGTGCTCGAGGCGATGGCGCTGGGCAAGGCGATCGTCACCACGACCATCGGCAGCGAAGGCATCGCGCTGCGTCATGGCGAGAGCGCGCTGTTCGCCGACGACGCCGAGGGCTTCGCCCAGGCGACGCTGGACTTGATGGACTCGCCGGAACGCGTCACGCGCATGGGTGCCGCAGCACGCCAGCTCGCCGAAGCACGCTACGGCTGGGATGCGATCGGTACGCAGTTGCTGGATCGTTACGACCGGTTGCTGGGCCAGGCGACCGTGCCGGAGCACGCGCCTGCGATCGGGCCACCGCTGGCCTTCGTGCGCACCTCGTAGCCAGCGGGCGCTAGCGCGATGCCGTCGTCGCCGCGTCCTTGCCTGCGCGCATGCGGTAATCGACCATGCCCGCCATCTCGTAGAGGGCGGTCTGCGTCTTCTCCACCGCCGAAACCTGCGGCAGGAAATAGCCGATGCTGCCCATCGGCACGTAGGCCGAATCGCTGGCGTGCGCGCAGGGCTGGAACCCGGCGCTGTGGAACGACAGCAGCGCCCGCGGAAGGTGCGCAGCCGAGGTAACCAGGCGCATCTGCGCGGGCAGCGTGCCACGCAGGGCGAAGGCGCTTTCCCAGGTGGTGGTCGAGGCGACCTCGGTGCGCAGCGCCGACGCCGGCACGCCCCAGTCCTGCGCCAGTCGTACCAGCAGCGACGCTTCCTTGATCGCGAACGGCCCACCGCCGGCGATCACCAGCGGCGAGCGCGGGTCGGTGCGCCACAATTCCACCGCGCCACGCAGGCGTCGCCAGCTGGCCTGGGTCAGCGCGGCGTAGTCGTCATCGGCGCGGGGTTCTCCTTCCAGGCCACCGGCCAGGACCACGATCGGCGTGCCCGGCGCCGTGCAGTGCGCACTGGCCGGTATCCGCGATTCGAGATCGCCGATCAGTGCATTGGCCGCCAGGGGCGTGCACAGCAGCAGCACCGCGAACATCAGCACGATGCCAAGCGCGCGCACGGGCGCCCATAGCCGGGACCAGGTCAGCCACAGCAAGGCGGCCAGCAACAGGCCCCAGGTCAACGGCGAGAGCAGGAGGTGGTACATCGCGCCGAAGTCTTGCATGAACGCGGCGCCGGTGCGAGGTGGCTGCGACCGGGTTTAGGCCGAACCGCGACGGCCACCGCGTTCTACGGGGTGTACCGGGCGAACGACCGCGGGTACACCCTGCCTTCCTTTCGGGATCCGTCATGCGCGCCCTCCCCCGTCGCCACCCGCTTCGCCTCGAAATCGTGATGTTGTACCTGTTGGCGGTACTGGTGCTGGGCGCCTGGCGCGATGCAGCGGCGGCAAGCACCTATTACGTGCGCACCGACGGCGGCGACGAAAAGCAGTGCAACGGCCGCGCCGACGCGCCCTACCCCGGCAGCGGCAGCAAGCTCGACTGCGCGTGGAAGAGCCCGCTGTACGCGCTGCCGACCGATGACAATCCGCGCATCGATCGCGGCGACACGCTGATCATCGGCCCAGGCGACTACATGATCGGCTGGGGCGCCCCCGGTGCCGGCGACGACAGCGCCCGTTGCTACGAGGAAGCGCCTTACGACTGCTATCCGGCCGCACCACCGAGCGGGCGCAGTCCCGAAGCGAAGACGCGCATCCTCGGCCACGGCCATGACACCGGCTGCAAGGCGCCGCCGAAACTGTGGGGCACCCAGCGCGTGGACATGGTCCTGAACCTGCAGCGCACCGACAACGTCGAAGTGGGCTGCCTGGAGATCACCGACCGCAGCGACTGCGTGGAATTCCACACCGACGACAACGTGCGCTGCGAGCGCGACAAGTCGCCCTACGGCAACTGGGCATCGGTGGGCCTGTACGCCAAGACTTCGCGCAACGTCTGGCTGCACGACCTCAACATCCATGGCCTCTCCGGCCGCGGCATCATGGCCGGCCATCTCACCGACTGGACCGTCGAGCGCGTGCGCATCGTCGCCAACGGCTGGGCCGGCTGGGACGGCGATGTCGGCGAGGACGAGAGCTCCAACTCCGGCGACATCATCCTGCGCAACGTCGAGATCGCCTGGAACGGATGTGCCGAGCACTGGCAGAGCGGCGAGCCGTTCGCCTGCTGGGCGCAGGAAAACGGCGGCTACGGCGATGGCCTCGGCACCGCCCGCACCGACGGCCACTGGCTGGTCGAGGACTCGCGCATCCACCACAACACGTCCGACGGCCTGGACCTGCTCTACACGGACGAATCGAAGACCGCGACCGTGGTGGTGCGGCGTACCTACGCCGCCGCCAACGCCGGCAACCAGATCAAGACCGCCGGCAACGCCCTGATCGAGAACTCGGTGATCATCGGCCAGTGCGGTTACTTCCACAAGAAGTTCGACATGACCTGGAGCGACATGTGCCGGGCCATGGGCAACGCGCTTTCGATCGGAATCGGCCGCAACCAAAAGGCCATCGTCCGCCACAACACGATCACCGGCGAGGGCGACTGCCTGATCCTGACGTCTGGCGGCGACGACAGCTCGACCGTCGAGATCCTCAACAACGCGCTGGTCGGCCAGCCCGACTTCCTCGCCAACGGCGACGACAACAACGGCGAGCTCACCTGCGGCCACTATGCCGACAAGAGCAAGGCAGTGGTCCGCTTCTCCGGCAATGCCTTCTGGAACGTCAAGGACGACCAGTGCTTCAAGGGCAATCTGTGCGGGCGCAACCCGCGCCTGACCGGCATGGAGATGAACGACTTCGACGCGGTTCCGCTCGCCGGAAGTCCGCTGATCGACGGCGCGACACAGTCCACGGACGCCGGCGCCGATTACCTGCACCACTCGCGCCCTTCCGGCGCGGCGGCAGACATCGGTGCGATCGAAGTGCAAGGCGGCAAGGCGGCGACGCCGGCCGCCAGCGGCGGAGACACAGCGACGCCGGAGCGCGCCGGGGCCGATGCATCTGGCCCGGCCATTGCCGACCCGGTGGCGCCGATGCAGGCATCGCCCAAGGCAATCGGCTCGATCGTGATCGCATCATTGCTGACGGCGGGCATCGTCATCGGTCTGCGCAAGCAACGCGCTCGCTACCAGTAATTCGGGGGCATCCGCACGTGGGGCTTCCTGCTCCGGTGTGGCGTTGTCCGCCGGGCTGGGGGATTGCTCCGCCCCTTCGTCGGACATCCTGTCCGAAGGCGGGGCGTGGGCCATCCATGGCCCACTGCTGCGCAATCCCCCAGCCCGGCGGACAACGCTCTGCCAAGTTATTTCCCGGTCTTCGATGACGCCCACAAACCGTCATCCCCGCGAAGGCGGGGACCCAGCGTCGTTGCTCCCATGCCCGTCATTCCCGCGAAGGCGGGAATCCACCAGCGACGTTGGCTTCGTACTTGCGCACAGTCCAGAGCGTGGTCCAGGGTTCCCGCCTTCGCGGGAATGACGGGTTTCAGACGGAGATCGGGCAATAGAGTGCCGAAGCGTCGTTCGACGGGCCGGGGATTGCGCAGCAGCGGGACATCGATGTCCCGCGCCCCGCCTTCGGACAGGATGTCCGACGAAGGGGCGGAGCAATCCCCGGCCCGGCGGACGACGCCGCTCCGCAGACGCATGCCCACCGCACCGCACAGCACCAGCAGGCCCCTCACTACGTTCGGGACGACAAATGCAAAACAAAACGCGCCGCGGAAATCCGCGGCGCGTTCTGGTTTACAGCGGTTGCGGGTGAAGCGCGTCTTACTTGACGGCCCAGAACACGTCGTACTCGCCTTCTTCGGTGAAGCCGGCAGCGACGCCCGCCTTCCACGACTCGTACGGACGCTCGACGGTCTCGTAACCGTGGGTCATCGCCCAACCGCGCAGGGCATCACGCACCTTCGTCAGGTTGGCCATGTGGCCCTTGAACGACGGCACCATCGCCACCTTCGCCGGCTCGTTGAACACAGCCTCGACCGGACCTTCGACCTTGACGTCGAGCTTGGTCGACGCGCTGGCTTCGTCACCGGTCTTGCGGACCGGCTGGGCAACGTCGAAGGAGTAGATGTCGGAGCCGAACTCGTTGGTGACGATGCGGACCGGACCGGCCGGCTCGAGGCCGTTGGCGGCCATCACCTTCTTGATCCACTCCATGTTGCTGTTGATCTGGCCCATCACCTTGTCGTTGTTGCGCTCGACGGCGGCAGTCACGACCAGCAGGTTCTCGGCCGGGCGATCGACCACCTTCGGCGCCTTGGCCGGATCGTCCTTGCTCAGCTCGGCGTAATCGTAGTTCGGCACGGCGGCGAGCATGTTGCTCAGGCGGCTCAGGCCCATCTTCATGTCTTCGCCGACGTTGCTGCTGACGTACAGGCCAGCGTAGCGACCGATCAGGTTCCAGCCGTACTCGACGTCGTAGGTCTGGGTGATCTCGACGTTACGACCACCGCGGCCGGTCGGCTTGAGCGTGAAGACAGTGCGCTTGTTGTTGCCCGGCTCGATGTCGGTCAGGGCATAGGCAACCTTCTTGCCCGGGATGCTCTCGGTGATTTCCCAGCTGCCCTGGCGCAGACCCTTCTCCTGGGAGTCGTAGTCCATGCGGGCGCCGACACCCGAAACCGGGCCGGAGAACTTCAGTTGCATCTTCGGATCGCGCAGGACCAGCGGGTTCCAGTCCTTGAAGCGGCGCAGGCTGTTAAGGGTGTCGAAAACAATCGTCACTTTGCGGTTGGTTTCAACCGAGTGCTGCAAATGACGGCTTGCCGGCAGCGCGATGCCTACGATGAGGAACAGCGCGGCGACAATCGCCAAGGAAATCAAAATCTCGATCAGACGGGTCATTCAGGTTTCTCCGAGGGCCGGCACCCGGTCGGACCGGGACACAGACCCGCAATCGTATCAAGGAAGCTGCGGGCGGTGTAGGCGCCAATTCGGAGAAGTGACGGCGGCCGGGGCTTCAGCCCCGGTCTGCGCAGCCGCCCGCCATCGGGGCCGAAGCCCCTCCCACAACCATCCGGGGCAGCCTCAGACCAGCTGCAGCTCGAAGGCCTTGAGCACGGCGCGGGTGCGGTCACGCACGCCCAGCTTGGACAGGATGTTGGAGACGTGGTTCTTGATCGTGCCCTCGGCCACGCCCAGCGAATTGGCGATCTCCTTGTTGGAGAACCCCCCGGCCATCAAGCGCAGGATCTCGGTCTCGCGCTCGGTCAGCGGATCGGGACGGTCGAGGCTGACGAAATCGTTGCGCATGTGCTCCAGCCCCGACAGCAGGCGCTGGGTCACCGCCGGTTGCATCAGCGAGCCGCCGTCGGCCACCGCCTGGATCGCGCTGACCAGTTGCTCCAGCGACACGTCCTTGAGCAGGTAGCCCTTGGCACCGGCCTTGAGGCCGGCCAGCACCAGCTGGTCGTCGTCGAAGGTGGTCAGGATGATCGTCGGCGGCAGGCTGTTGGTGCGTGCCAGTGCCTGCAGCGCCTCCAGCCCCGACATCACCGGCATGCGCATGTCCATCAGCACCACGTCGGGATTGATCTGCGGAATCAGTTCCACCGCATGGCGGCCGTCGCCGGCTTCGCCCACCACTTCGATTCCCTCGGCCAGCGCCAGCAGGGAACGAACGCCCTGCCGCACCAGCGTCTGGTCGTCGACTATCAACACACGGATCATGCGATGGCTCCTTCGCAGGCAGCGGCAGCAGCCGCCGAGGCCGGCAGCGTCAGGTGCAGGCAGAAGCCTGCTTCCGGCCGGGTTTCGATTTTAAGGTCGCCGCCGTGTTGCTGCAGCCGTTCGCGCATGCCGCGAAGGCCGTTACCGGCGACGAAAGTGTCCGCACCATGGCCGTCGTCGCGCGCGCTCATCACGATGCAGTCGCTGCGACGGCCGGCGTTGATCCACAGATTGCGGGCGCCGGCGTGGCGCACCGCGTTGGTGATGATTTCCTGCGTGCAGCGCAGCATGACATGGGCGCGCTCGGGATCGTCCAGGGTCAGCGGCGTCTCGATGTCCATGTGGATGTCGAGCGCGGGTACGTTCTCGGCCAGCGGCAGCAAGGCCGCGCCCAGGTCGATGGCACCGCCTTCGCGCAACTGGCTTACCGCTTCGCGCACGTCGGTCAACAGCAACCGCGCCAGCGTGTGGGCCTGCTGCACGTGCTCCTTGACCCGGCCCTCGGACAGGTGGCCGGCCACTTCCAGGTTCAGGCTGAGCGCGGTCAGGTGGTGGCCGAGCAGATCGTGCAGCTCGCGCGAGATGCGGGTGCGCTCGTTGACGCGCACGCTCTCGCCCAGCAGGGCGCGGGTGGCACGCAGTTCGGCGTTGAGGCGGCGCTGCTCCTCGCGCGCCTCGGCCTGCTGGCGGGCGACCAGGGCGGTGACGAACACCAGGCTGGAAAAGCCCATGTACGCCAGCGACTGCAGAACGGCCAGGACCGGCGGGAAGTCCAGGGCGCCGACGAACACCGGGATGATCGCGACGTTGCCGCAGATCAGCCAGACCAGGCCGAACCGCACCGGCATCAGCCACGGCAGCAGCCCGGCCACGACCATCAGCAGGATGCTGCCCAGGCCGGTGCCCGAGAAGTAGCCGACCCCGATCGCGCAGGCGGTCAGGACCAGCAGCAGGCCATGGTCGACCACGCCCGGACGGCGCTGGCCAAGCTGGCGGGTGATCCACCAGTAGACCGCGCCGAAAGTGAGGTAGACCGACAGCCAGCGCAGCACCTGCAGGGTCGGCGGGCCTTCGGCATCGGGCGCCAGCAGGGTCGGGTCGAGCCAGACGTTGAGCAGCCACAGGCCCACCGCGCCCCAGGTGAACAGGCCCGCGTAGCGCAGCAGTCGAGTGTGATTCAGGCGGGCGAGCATGTCGGCATGCTAACTGCATCAAGGGCCTGGGGAGCCGTCCGAAAGTCATGCTGGAGCAACATGCTGCATCAATACGGGGCGTTGTGATGTCCTTCCAGCCGGGATTCCGACCGGCGGGATGGACGGCCACCCCCGCGTCTACCCCCTCGCCTCCCGTTCGCTCCGCATTTCGCGCCGCCGGTCGCCCATGCGTGACGGCCATGCGATAATCGCCCGGCCGGACGTGCCATGCGTCCGGTTTGCAGAAATACTGGAGCCCGGAATGTCGATCGTCGTCCGCGACGTGCGTGAGCACGAGCTGGATTCCGTCCTTGCACTGAACAATGCCGCCGGCCCCGCGATCCTGCCGCTGGATGCGGCCCGACTGCGTCATTTCTTCGAAACCGCCGAATACTTCCGCGTCGCCGAGCGCGACGGCGCCCTCGCCGGCTTCCTGATCGGCATGGGCAGCCACAGCGAACACGACAGCAGCAATTTCCGCTGGTTCCGCGAGCGCTATCCCGATTTCTTCTATATCGACCGGATCGTGGTGGCCAGCCGCCGTCGCGGCGGTGGCGTCGGCCGCGCCTTCTATGCCGATGCCCAGAGCTACGCCGAGTTGCGCTACCCGCAGATGGCGTGTGAAGTGTTCCTGGAAGGCAGCAACGACCCCGCCCTGCTGTTCCACGGCAGCTTTGGATTCCACGAGGTCGGACAACACATGATGACCGAGGCGGATGTACGCGCCGCGATGCTGATGAAACCGCTGTGCAGCTATGCCTGGGTGCGCGACACCTACGGCGATGCGCTGCCGCAGGTGCCCTGGATCATCCAGGCGCGCGGTCCGCGCAACCACGGCGGCCCCAAGGCCGCCGATGCGCTGATGCAGCGGCCCACGGGAACCGGCCTGTGAGCGCGGCGATGGACTTTGAACCGGCCGGCGAACTCAAGATCGGCCAGGTCGGAATCGCCAACCTCCGCATCCGCACCCTCGACGTCGACCGCCTCGTCAGCGAAATGCGCGACCGCGTCCAGCGCGCGCCCAAGCTGTTCGCGCGCGCCGCGGTGGTGCTCGACTTCGGCGGCCTCACCCGCACCCCGGACCAGGCCACCGCCACCGCCCTCATCAAGGGCCTGCGCGAGGCCGGCGTGCTGCCGGTCGCCATCGCCTACGGCACCAGCGAGATCGAACAACTGTCGCAGGCACTGGGGCTGCCGCTGCTGGCGAAGTTCCGTGCGTCGTACGAACGCGACGAAGCCGCTGCCGCGGCAGCACCCGCGCCGCAGGCGGCAGCGCCGCCGCGCCGCGAGACGGAACCGGCAGCCGCTGCCAAGACCAGCGCCGCCACCGCGTCGGCATCGCCGGGCATGATCCAGTCCAAGCCGGTGCGCTCGGGCCAGCAGATCTACGCCGAGAACCGCGACCTGACCGTTCTCACAACGGTCGGCGCCGGTGCCGAGGTCATTGCCGACGGCTCGGTGCATATTTACGGGCCATTGCGTGGTCGCGCGCTCGCAGGCGCGCAGGGCAACGAGCAGGCACGGATATTCTGTCGCGAATTCCATGCCGAGCTGGTTGCCATCGCCGGGCACTACAAGGTATTGGAAGAAATTCCCAAGGACCTGCGCGGCAAGGCCGTGCAGGTGTGGCTCGAAGACCAACAACTAAAAATCGCGGCACTTGACTGATGCCGCATCAACGGAGGATTTAACTTGGCCGAAATCATCGTAGTCACCTCGGGCAAGGGCGGCGTTGGCAAGACCACGACCAGCGCCAGCCTTGCCTGCGGCCTCGCCCGTCGAGGCCACAAGGTTGGCGTCATCGACTTCGACGTCGGCCTGCGTAACCTCGACCTGATCATGGGTTGCGAACGTCGCGTGGTTTACGACTTCGTCAACGTCGTCAACGGCGAGGCCACGCTGAGGCAGGCACTGATCAAGGACAAGCGCTTCGACAACATGTTCGTGCTGGCTGCCTCGCAGACCCGCGACAAGGACGCGCTGACCAAGGAAGGCGTGCAGAAGGTCCTCGACGACATGATCGCCGACGGCTTCGACTACATCGTCTGCGACTCCCCGGCCGGCATCGAGAAGGGCGCCTACCTGGCGATGTACTTCGCCGACCAGGCCCTGGTCGTGGTCAACCCGGAAGTGTCCTCGGTGCGCGACTCCGACCGCATCCTCGGCCTGCTCTCGTCCAAGACCCGCCGCGCCGAGAACGGCGAGCGCGTCAAGGAGCACCTGCTGCTGACCCGCTACAGCCCCAAGCGCGTGGAAACCGGCGAGATGCTCAGCGTCGGCGACGTCGAGGAGATCCTCGGCCTGAAAACGGTCGGCGTGATCCCCGAGTCCCCGGACGTGCTCAACGCCTCCAACAAGGGCGAGCCGGTGATCCTGGAGACCGAGTCCGACGCTGCCCAGGCCTACGACGATGCCGTCGCGCGCCTGCTCGGCGACACCCGCCCGATGCGTTTCACCACGGCGGACAAGAAGGGCTTCTTCAGCAAGATCTTCGGAGGTTGAGGATGGGCCTTTTCGATTTCCTGCTGGCCAAGAAGCAGACTGCGTCGATCGCCAAGGATCGCCTTCGCATCATCGTCGCGCACGAGCGCGCCGGTCGCGGCGGCACCAGCCCGGATTACCTGCCGATGCTGCAGCGCGAGCTGCTCGAGGTGATCCGCAAGTACATCAACGTCGACGCGGACGCGGTCAAGGTCGACCTGATCGGCGACGGCGACAACAAGGTCCTGGACATCTCGGTGGCGCTGCCGGAAAACCCGGCGCAGGCCTGACGCTCCCCCTCCCCTGCGCCGGCCGCAGGGGAGGCAGTACCACCCATGCTCACCCTTTCCGACATCGACTCCGCCACGGTTGCCACCCTGCTCGCCCGCTATGGCCTGCAGCTCGAGCGCGTGGCCGATGGCCAGCCCATTCCGGGCAGTTACTGGGGCGAGTGCGAAGCCGGCCTGATCGGCCACAACGTCTACGCCCGCGGCGACACGCCGCTGCATTCGCTGCTGCACGAAGCCGCGCACCTGATCGTGTTGCCGCCCGAACGTCGCGCCCAGGTGCATACCGACGCCACCGACTCGATCGAGGAAGAGGACGCGGTATGCGTGCTGCAGGCGCTGCTGGGCGATGCCCTGCCCGGCGTCGGCCGCGATCGCATCCTGGCCGACATGGACGGCTGGGGCTACACCTTCCGCCTGGGCTCGGCCCGCGCCTATTTCGAGCACGACGCCGACAATGCCTGGAAATGGCTGCACGAGCGCGGCCTGGCCGACGCGGCAACCCGCACGCTGCCCGCCAGCCCCGTGTAGGAGCGAGCTTGCTCGCGATCAGGCGGCACCGGCAGCCGTTCGCGAGCAAGCTCGCTCCTACCCCGATGGTCTGGGCGGGACATTCGCACCTTGCACGACCGCGGACGGGCCACTAGCCTTCGGGGGCCTCGTCGCAGCAGCGCGGGCCTTACCCGGAGAGAACGATGATGAAACCTGTACGCGCCCTGCTCGCGCTCGGCATTACCGCCGCCGTGATCGGACTGGCCGGCTGCAAGAAGGAGCCGACCCCGACCACGACGACCACGGGCGGTACGGCCGCCACCGCGCCCGCAGGCGAGACCGCCGACCAGTTCATCGCCCGCGTCAACGACGAATACCGCAAGATGTTCCCGGAGATGAGCGCCGCGCAGTGGCTGTCGTCGACCTACATCAATGACGACAGCGAGCTGCTCGCAGCCAAGGCCAACGAGCGCTACCTCGCCCAGCTCAACAGCTGGATCGAGCAGTCCGAGCGATTCGAAGGCCAGCAGATGTCGCCCGCCACGGCGCGCGCGATCCGATTGCTGAAGCTGTTCACCGCGATGCCGGCGCCGAAGGATCCGGCCAAGCTCGAGGAACTGAGCAAGATCGCCTCGAAGCTTGAAGGCATGTACGGCGCCGGCAGCTACTGCACTGGCGACGGCGACGCGAAGAAGTGCCGCCAGCTCGGCGAGCTCGAAGACGTACTGCGCAGCAGCCGCGACTACGATGCGCAGCTCGATGCCTGGCAGGGCTGGCACACCATCGCCCAGCCGATGCGCAAGGACTACACGCGCTTTGTCGAGCTGGTCAACGACGGTGCCCATGACCTGGGCTTCGCCGACACCGGCGAGATGTGGCGCTCGGGCTACGACATGAGCCCGGCCGAGATGTCCGCCGAGACCGACCGGCTCTGGGGCCAGGTCAAGCCGCTGTACGAACAGTTGCACTGCTACGCCCGTACCCGCCTGGAAGCCAGGTACGGCGACGACAAGGGTCACGTCGCCGGCAACATGCTGCCGGCGCACCTGATGGGCAACATGTGGCAGCAGGACTGGGGCAATCTCTGGGACATCCTCGCGCCGTACCAGAACGCGGGCAACCTCGACATCACCGGCGCGCTGGAATCGCAGTACCGGGCTGCGTATGACGCGCAGCTGGTCAAGCACGCAGGCCAGCGCACGCCGGCCGACCTGGCGCAGATCGAGCAGGACGCCAAGCTCGCCTCGGCCAAGCTGATGACCGAGCGCGCGCAGGACTTCTACACCTCCCTGGGCATGCAGAAGCTGCCGGCGAGCTATTGGGACAAGACCCAGTTCATCAAGCCGCGCGACCGCAACGTGCAGTGCCATGCCAGCGCGTGGGACATGAACATGGCCGGCGACGTGCGTACCAAGATGTGCATCAAGCCGAACGAGGAAGACTTCACCGTCATCTACCACGAACTCGGCCACATCTATTACGACCTGGCCTACAACAAGCAGCCGCCCTTGTTCCAGCAGGGCGCGCACGACGGTTTCCATGAAGCCATCGGCGACACCATCGTGCTGTCGATGACGCCCAAGTACCTGCAGTCGATCGGCCTGGTCGGCGACCAGCAGCAGAGCAACGAGGCCCTGATCAATTCGCAGATGCGCATGGCACTGGCAAAGGTCTCGTTCCTGCCGTTCGGCCTGATGATCGACCGCTGGCGCTGGGGCGTGTTCGACGGTTCGATCAAGCCGGGCGAGTACAACAAGGCGTGGTGGGAACTGAAGGCCAAGTACCAGGGCGTGGCCCCGGTCACCGCCCGCGGCGAGGACTTCTTCGACGCCGGCGCCAAGTACCACGTGCCGGCCAACACGCCGTACACGCGCTACTTCCTCTCGCACGTACTGCAGTTCCAGTTCTACAAGGCGCTGTGCGATTCGGCCGGTTACAAGGGCCCGTTGTACGAGTGCAGCTTCTACGGCAACAAGGAAGCCGGCGCACGCTTCCAGGCGATGCTCGACAAGGGCGCCAGCCAGCCGTGGCAGAAGACCATGAAGGAACTGACCGGCGGCGAGAAGATGGACGCCTCGGCGGTGCTGGAATACTTCGCGCCGCTGCAGACCTGGCTCAAGCAGCAGAACGAAGGCAAGAGCTGCGGCTGGCAGGCCAGCGGCACGGCCGCCGCTGCACCGGTGGCGAAGCCGGAAGCCAAGCCGGATGCTGCGAAGAAGGGTTGAGTTCCAGTTCGTGCGATGAAAAGAGGCCGGCGCTTGCCGGCCTTTTTTCTTCGCGTGAGTGCTCGCCTGGCTGGTGGGGAGCAACGTCCATGGGTTCCCGCCTTCGCGGGAATGACGGGCATGGGGGCAACGACGCTGGGTCCCCGCCTTCGCGGGGATGACGGTCTTCCAGCGACGGTGGAAGCCCCTCTCCCGTTTACGGGAGAGGGGTTGGGGTGAGGGCCGCCGAAGACCATGCAATGTATTGCCGAAGCGTCGTCCGCAGACGCAAGCCCAATCAGCGACAAGGCGCCACGGTCTCGCTCAGTAGGCGAACTGCAACCGCGCCTGGAACACCGTCGGCTCGTCGCCGTCCATCGGCCCGCCGTCGACATCGAGCACCTTGACGACGTTGAAGCTGGCGCGCAGGTACTGGTTCAGATACCAGTTCAACGCGGCGGTGGCATTGCGCTCGCTGCCGCCGTCGATGTTGCCATCGCCCAGGTCGATGCTGCTCAGCCGCAGCGCGACTTCGAACGCACCCCAGCCGTCGTTGCCGAAATTGTGCGAGGGCTTGATGCCGTCGAAGTAACCGCGGTTGCCCAGGTAGGGACGTGCCTCGCCGGTGAGCGTCCACGCCGCCTGCGCATACCAGCCGTTGAAATCCAGCTCCGGCGCGTTGTCGCGCGCGACCTGGGCGAGCTGGTACTCAGCCTGCAACGATGCCGCGCCGATCGCACCTGCCAGCTCGAGGCCAACGGTGGTGTAGGAGTCGACATTGCGGATCTCGCCGGTATCGACGAAACGCTGCGCGAGGATGTTCGACTCGGGCTTGCTGCGGAAGCGCACCGTATCGAACTTCGGCCCGGTCGCATTGGTGCTGTTGTCCTGCGTCGGCGCGCGCCAGGTGGCGCCCAGGCCCAGGTGGATCAGCCCGTCGCTGGACATCAGAGGCGCCCAGCTCACCCGGGCGGCCGCGCCATAGCCGTCGTTGCCCGCCTGCGCATTGCCGACCGGCTCGCCGAACAGACCGCCGTTGAGCGACCAGTTCGAGCCCGACGTACCCAGGCCCAGACCCGGCGCACGCGTGATCACGAACGCAAACGGCAGGCCGCGCTCCATGAAGGTGAGGTTCTTGTCGGAGGCATAGGCCTCCATGCCGAACGGCTGCTTGAACTGGCCCAGCGTCACGGTGAAGGGTTTGAGCGCGTTGTAGCTGACATAGGCATCGGTGACACCGGTGGTGCCGCTGAACTCGTATTCGACGCGGTACTGCCAGTCGGTCAGGAACGTACCGCCGATCGACAGCCGCGAGCGCCGCAGCTCCGAACCGTCCGACAGGTGCGCCTGGTCGTCGTGGTAGTCGGCGAAGTCGAGCTGCTGCAGCGTTCCGACCTGGAAGGTGGGTGGCGCGGAGGTCGTGCTGTCCTTGCTCGACAGCTTGAAGCCTTCGTCGGTGTTGACCGTCGCTTCGGTCTTCTGCTCGGCCTTGAGCTCGGCGTATTCCTCGGCGGTGATGATGCCCTTCTGCGCCAGCAGCTCGAGCAGGCCGCTCTTGGCCTGCGCGGGCTGGGCGGTCTGGGCGCACAGCAGGACGACGGCCGCCGCGGCGGCAAGCGGGACGGGACGCATGGCTTGGACTCCCCGGCAGGCCGCACACGGGCGGCGGAATGCGCTATATATCTCGCTATATAGCGTTCAACTGCCGCCCGGAGCAACACCATGCCCGCCCTGCCCCAGCTTGCCCGCCGCTTTGCCCGCAGCCTTACCCTTGCAGCGCTGCTGGCCCTCGCCGGCCCGGTCGCCGCCGAGGAACCGGTCCGCGTCTTCGCCGCAGCCAGCCTCACCAATGCCCTCAACGACATCGGCGCCGCCTGGGAAAAGGCCGGCCATCCCAAGCCGAGCCTGGCCTATGCGGCCTCCTCGGCGCTGGCCAAGCAGATCGAAGCCGGTGCCCCGGCCGACGTCTTCGCCTCGGCCGACCTGACCTGGATGGACTACCTCGATCAACGCGGCCGGATCACCGCCGGCACGCGCATCAACCTGCTCGGCAACGACCTGGTGCTGATCGCGCCCAAGGGCCGGAACGTCCCGGTCGAGATGAAGCGCGGCTTCGACTTCGCCGGCGCCTTCAAGGGCAAGCTGTGCACCGGCGAGCCGGGCGTGGTGCCGGTGGGCATCTACGCCAAGCAGAGCCTGGAGGCGCTGGGCTGGTGGGCGGGACTGAAGGGCCGCATCGTCGGCACCGACGACGTGCGCACGGCGCTGGCGTTCGTCGAGCGCGGCGAGTGCCCACTCGGCATCGTCTACGCCACCGACGCGAAGATCAGCAGCAAGGTCGACGTGATCAAAGCCTTCCCCGACGACACCCACAAGCCGATCGTTTACCCGTTCGCGGTGGTCAAGGGCGCGCGTCCGGAAGCGCAGGCGTTCGTGCAATTCGTGCAGACCTCCGCCGCCGCTGCGGATATCTTTGACCGCTACGGGTTCACCCGCCTCAAACCCTGATCCGCATGTGGCTGTCGCCAGAAGAGTGGGATGCATTGCGCCTGTCGGCGAAGGTGGCGCTGTGGTCGACCGCTGCCTGCCTGCCGTTCGGCATCGCGCTGGGCTGGCTGCTGGAGCGCCGCCGTTTCCCCGGCAAGTTCTGGATCGACATGCTCGTGCAGCTGCCGATGGTGCTGCCACCGGTCGTGCCGGGCTACCTGCTGTTGCTGCTGCTGGGCACCAACGGTCCGCTTGGCGCATGGCTGCAGGCCACCTTCGGAATAGTGGTGGCATTCACCTGGAAGGGCGCGGTGATCGCCTCGGCGGTGATGGCGTTTCCGTTGATGGTGCAGCCGATCCGGCTGGCGTTCCGCCTGATCGATCCACGTCTGGAGAACGCCGCGATCACCCTGGGCGCGCGGCCGTGGAGCGTGTTCTTCAGCGTGACGCTGCCGCTGTCGGTGCCGGGGATCATCGCCGGCAGCTTCCTGTGTTTCTCGCGCAGCCTGGGCGAGTTCGGCGCGACGATGGCCTTCGTCGGCAACATTCCCGGCGAGACCCGCACCCTGCCGCTGGCGATCTACAGCCTGACCCACGTGCCCGACGGGGAAGCGGCGGCGATGCGACTGTCGTTGCTGTCGATCGTGCTGGCCGTGGCGGCGTTGCTGCTGAGCCGCTGGGTCAGCCATCGCGCAGAGCGCAAGCTCGGGTTCCAGGACCACAAGGACGCCGACCATGGGGGCCGACATGCTGAGCTTTGACCTCGACTTCGCCCGTGGCGATTTCACGATGGCGGCGCGTGCCGAGGTCGGTGCCGGAGTGACGGGCGTTTTCGGCCCGTCGGGTTCGGGCAAGAGCACGCTGCTGGCATTGATCGCCGGCCTGCTGCGCCCCGGCCGCGGCGTCATCCGCGCCGACGGCGAGGTGCTGGTCGATACCGCCAGCGATCGCTTCGTACCGCCGTGGCAGCGGCATTTCGGCCTGGTGTTCCAGGACGGCCAGCTGTTCCCGCACCTGACCGTGCGCCGCAACCTGCTGTACGGCCACGACCGCATCGCGCCGCAGACGCGCCGGCATGACCTGCAATCAGTGGCCGAACTATTGGAGATCGTGCCGCTGCTCGACCGCCGCCCCGCCCTGCTGTCCGGCGGCGAACGCCAGCGCGTCGCCCTCGGCCGTGCACTGCTCTACTCGCCGCGCCTGCTGCTGCTCGATGAGCCGCTGTCGTCGCTGGACGACCGCCTGAAGCAGCAGATCCTGCCGTTCCTGCGACGCATCAAGGAAGAGACGCGCGTGCCGATGCTGTACGTCACCCACTCGCGCAACGAGATCGACTACCTGGCCGATGCCGTCATCACGATGGATCGCGGACGGCTTGGCGTGGCGGCTTAGGCCCCGACCGCGAGGATCACACTCGATGCCTTGAAGATCGCCGCGGCCTCGACGCCTTCGGCCAGCTGCAGCGCCTGCGCGGAGGTGTTGGTGATGATCGACGCGACCGAGTTGCCGCCGCCCAGGTCGATCACCACTTCGGCATTGACCGCACCCGGCTGCACGCGCGCCACCTTGCCCTGCAGTCTATTGCGCGCCGACAGCTTGACCCCGGCATCGGCGCCGGTGGCGACTATCACGCTCGACGCCTTGACCAGCGCAACCGCGCTGTCGCCCACCGCCAGCGCCATGTGCTGCAGGCTCTCGTGGGTGATGATCGCGACGATGCGCGCGCCGCCTGACAGCTCGAGTTCGACTTCGTCATTGACAGCGCCGGTGGCGATGCGGACGACCTTGCCGGCGAAGTGATTGCGCGCACTGGTGAGCATGGCCAGTCTCCCGATGGTTTCCAGTTCCGCCGCCGCGCCGGACATGCGCGCATTGAGGCGCTCGATGAAACGTGCGTTCTCTTCCTCGACCGCCCGGTAAGCCGCAACCAACCGCCGACCGTGATCGGTCAGGCGCGTGCCGCCACCGCCCTTGCCACCGACCGCGCGCTCGACCAGAGGCTGTTCGGAGAGGTTGTTCATGGCATCGATCGCATCCCACGCCGCCTTGTAGCTCAGGCCGACCTCCCTGGCCGCAGCGGTGATCGACTCGGCGTCAGCGAGCGCGGCCAGCAATGCCATCCAGCGCCGGCCGCCGAACGGGCCGCGCTTGGCTTCAACGGTCAGTGCGCTGTTGATCCGGAACAACGGGGCGGTCATGGCGGCGAGTCTGGCCAGCTACAGCACAAGCCGCAACCCCAGCCGCGACAGCGCCGCCTTCAACCGCAACGCTCGCCCCGCACCCTGCTGGCTCTGCGAGACGTGGATACCGACCAGCCTTGCATCTTCGGTCATCCATGCCGCACCCGAATCGCCTGCGGCGTAGGCGGCATAGCCGGGCGGCATGCCCGCCTCGGGCAATACCTGGAAACCCTCGGCATCGACCTGGCCGATGCGCGCCCGCGTCACTCCGGTCGCGAATCCCGACTTCATCACCGCCATCCCGCTGACGGGTTCGGCAACGTCCTGCCAGGCCCCCAGCTCCAGGATGGCCGGCGTCGTGGCGATGGTGCGCGCGATGCGGAACGCAACCACGTCCAGGCCGGCGACGACCTTCATGTCCGTCAACGGTTCCGACACCAGCGCCCCGACCACGCGCAGATCCGGCTGGAACACATCCATGCGCAGCGCGTTCGTGCGCGTGATCACGTGCCTGGCGGTAATGCCCC
Organism: Lysobacter sp. Soil_N_23; assembly: GCF_057656135.1. Classification (NCBI taxonomy): domain Bacteria; kingdom Pseudomonadati; phylum Pseudomonadota; class Gammaproteobacteria; order Lysobacterales; family Lysobacteraceae; genus Lysobacter; species Lysobacter sp. Soil_N_23. The sequence continues at coordinate 131,799 of NZ_JBDGKY010000006.1, read as the reverse complement.
AGCGGTCCTGGCCGTCGCTGGTGGCCAGGCAGCCCAGCGTGCCGAACGTGCCCAGTTCCGCCGACGAGATCGCCACGCCGGCGCGCAGCGGCCGATAGCGCAGACGGTAGTTGGCAATCCCAACCATGGTCGGATCAGCACGTCACGGCGGGTCGATCTGCCCGGCGCTCGCTTCCAGGCGCTGCGAGTCCGCCGGTTCCAGCTCGGGCATGAAGTCGAGCCCCGAACGCTCTTCGATCCAGCGCACCGGCTTGATGAAATCCGCGTGCGAGTACGGCGATGGCGGCTTGGCGTTGGCGATCACGAACGCGACGGCGTCGACGGCCCCGTTGGCCTGCTCGCTGACCACGATCTTGAACAGATGCGTCGGCACGGCCACGCCTGCGCCGATGGTGAAGTACTCGACCCAACCGTCGGCGGTCACGGCCTGCTCCTCTTCCGGGTCGTAGAGCAACGCGCCGGTGATCACCCAGGTGACGGCGCTGTCGGCGGCCATCGTGCGCACGCGTTTCTCGACCTGGCTCCAGACGCCGGAGTTGAACCCGCCCAGCTGCGGCGACATGTTCGACAGGTAGAAGGTTTCGTCGAGCAGGCGCTTGCTCCAGGCGTGATCCTCGGCCGGCGCATGGTGGCCGCGCGCATAGCCCGAACCCTTGTAATCGGCCAGCTCGGCGCGCGGACCGGACAGTTCCGGATCGGCGCGGAAGTGGTCCTTGCGCGGAAAGCGGCTGTCGAGATGCGCCGGTTCCAGCCGCTCGCAGACCCACAACGGAATCCGGTACTGGCCACTGTGCTCGAGCGCATAGCCGTCGCGGACGACGAACTCGGTGAAGCCATGGTCCCAGCCGGGTGCGTGCTGCGGCATCCCGAACGGGCACAGCTCGGCGACCTTGTCGACCTCTTCCGCAGTCAGTTCGCTGCCCTGCAGCGCCTGGAAGACGGTGTGCTGCGCGCGCTCCATCCGTCTGGTCGGCGCATGCGTGGCGCACGAGGCCAGCAGCACGCACGTCGCCACTATGGCCAGGCGCTGGTTCATGGTCCGTCACTCGCTCTAGGCCGCACGCCACCAGAGCAGACAACGCAGCGCTCGCGGCCCGGCGGCCAGGCCTATGGCGGCGGCTCGCCGCTTCCCCTATGTTGTCGGCACACCCAACGACGACGGCCGCGCCACATGTCCGATTCATCCGTGCATCCGGATCACCTCAAGCGCAGCCTGTCCAACCGGCATCTCCAGCTCATCGCCATAGGCGGCGCCATCGGCACCGGCCTGTTCATGGGCTCGGGCAAGACCATCAACCTCGCCGGCCCATCCATCCTGCTGGTCTACCTGATCATCGGCATCATGCTGTTCTTCGTGATGCGGGCGATGGGCGAGCTGCTGCTGTCGAACCTGGAGTACAAGTCGTTCATCGACTTCTCCACCGACCTGCTCGGGCCGTGGGCCGGATTCTTCTGCGGCTGGACGTACTGGTTCTGCTGGATCATCACCGCCATTGCCGACGTCATCGCCATCGCCGCCTACGCGCAGTTCTGGTTCCCCGGGCTGGCGCCATGGATACCGGCGGTGATGTGCGTGGTACTGCTGCTGTGCCTGAACCTGGTCACGGTGAAGCTGTTCGGCGAGATGGAATTCTGGTTCGCGCTGATCAAGATCGTGGCGATCTGCGCGCTGATCGTCACCGGCCTGGGGATGGTCGCCTGGGGCTTCCAGTCGCCGTCGGGCCACGTCGCCTCGCTGTCGAACCTGTGGAGCGACGGCGGCCTGTTCCCGACCGGCATCGCCGGATTCTTCGCCGGGTTCCAGATCGCGGTGTTCGCCTTCGTCGGCATCGAAGTGGTCGGCACCACCGCCGCCGAGACCGCCAATCCGGAGCGCAACCTGCCCAAGGCGATCAACTCGATCCCGGTGCGCATCATGCTGTTCTACGTGCTGGCGCTGGTGGCGATCATGGCGGTGACGCCGTGGCGCGAAGTGGTGCCGGGCAAGAGCCCGTTCGTCGAGTTGTTCGTGCTCGCCGGCATCCCGGCCGCGGCCAGCCTGATCAACTTCGTCGTGCTGACCTCGGCCACGTCCTCGGCCAACAGCGGCATCTTCTCGACCAGCCGCATGCTCTACGGCCTGGCCCGGGAAGACCACGCGCCGAAGTCTTTCGCGCTGCTTTCGCGCGCGGCGGTGCCCTCGCGCGGCCTGCTGTTCTCGTGCCTGTGCCTGCTCGCCGGCGCGATGCTGGTGTATGTGATCCCGAACCTGGTGACGGCCTTCACCCTGATCACCACGCTGGCCGCGGTGCTCTTCATGTTCGTCTGGTCGCTGATCCTGTTCGCCTACATCGCCTACCGCCGCAAGCGCCCGCACCTGCACGAGGCCTCGAAGTTCAAGATGCCCGGCGGCGTGGCCATGTGTTACGCCTGCCTGGTGTTCTTCGCCTTCGTCCTGGTCCTGCTGACCCTGCAGGCCGATACCCGCCAGGCACTGCTCGCCAGCCCGGTCTGGTTCGTCCTGCTGGGCATCGGCTACCTGTGGCGGCAGCGCCGGATCGTGGCGCTCGAGGCCGGGTCGGTCTGAGCTTCGCTGGGGGGCGACCACGTCGCCCCCCGTTCAGGTCCTCGGCCACGGTGCCAACCCTGCCGGCCAGCCCACCATCGTGACCTTCGACACCCCCCTACAGAGCTGAACCAGTCTAATGTCCGCCGATGCCCCGCCCAGGGGTCGTCGTTTCAATCCCATGCCTGACCGGCCGGAGCCATCAGTGAGCCTCAACAAACCGCAAGTCCTCGTACTTTCCCTCGCCGTCGTCACCGCCCTGGCCGCCTGTGCCAAGAAGGAAGAAGCTGCAGCGCCGGCTGCCGACGCCAAGCCGGCCGAAGCCGTCGCCTACAAGCTCGACGAGAGCAAGCTGCCCGGCGTGAACCGTTTCACCGTCGCCGACCTCGACTCCAGCAAGGACGCGTGCACGGACTTCAACGGTTACGTCAACGGCAAGTGGCTCGCCGCCAATGCGATCCCGGGCGACCGCACCTCGTGGGGCGCCTTCGAGATGCTCAACGAGCGTTCGATCGCCGTGCAGCGCCAGCTCGCCGAGCAGGCTGCCGCCGACACCCAGGCCACCGGCGTGGAGAAGATCGTCGGCGACTTCTGGGCGACCGGCATGGACGCGGCCAAGATCAACGAGCAGGGCATTGCCCCGCTGAAGGGCCACCTCGACGCGATCGCCGCGCTCGACAACCAGGAAAAGATCGCCGACTACCTGCGCACCAGCGCGGCCAAGGGTGAGAACGTCCTGTTCGGCTTCGGCGCCGAAGCCGACTTCAAGGATTCCAAGAACAACATCGCCTACGCCTCGCAGGGCGGCCTGGGCCTGCCGGACAAGGCGTACTACTTCGACGCCGACAAGAAGGACAAGCTGGCCGCTTACGAGCAGCACGTCGCCAAGGTGCTGGAGCTGAGCGGCGTTGCCGCCGCCGACGCCGCCAAGCAGGCCAAGGACGTGGTCGCCTTCGAGACCCGCCTGGCCAAGGCCTCGATCGACAAGAAGACGCTGCAGCGCGACGTCTCGCTGTACTACAACCCCGTCAGCCCGGCCGACGCCGACAAGCTGGCGCCGAACTTCCCGTGGACCAAGTTCTTCGAATCGCAGGGCGTGACCGTGCCGGCGATGTTCTCGCTGGCGATGCCGGACTTCCACAAGGAAGTCAGCAAGATGCTGGCCGACGTGCCGGCCGCGCAGTGGCAGACCTACCTGCGTTTCCACACCATCGACAGCGCCTCGCCGTACCTCTCGGACGCCTTCGTCCAGGAGAACTTCGCCTTCTACAACCAGACCATGCGCGGCCAGAAGGAGCTCAAGGAGCGCGGCAAGCGCGTGCTGGCGACGATCGAGGACCAGGCCGGCGAAGCGCTGGGCCAGATGTACGTCAAGGTCGCCTTCCCGGAAGAGTCGAAGGCGCGGATGCAGACGCTGGTCAAGAACCTGTCGGAGTCGCTGAAGGGCCGCATCGAGCACCTGGCCTGGATGGGCGACGACACCAAGAAGAAGGCGATGGAGAAGTGGGCCGCCTTTACTCCGAAGATCGGTTTCCCGGACAAGTGGCGTGAGTGGAACGGCCTGACCACCGGCCGCGACAGCTACATCGGCAACGTGCTGGCCGCCCAGGAGTTCAACTACAAGTGGAACCTGGGCAAGATCGGCAAGCCGGTCGATCGCACCGAGTGGGGCATGCCGCCGCAGATGGTGAATGCCTATTACAACCCGCTGCAGAACGAGATCGTGTTCCCGGCCGCGATCCTGCAGCCGCCGTTCTTCGATCCCAACGCTGACGACGCCACCAACTACGGCGGCATCGGCGCGGTGATCGGCCACGAGATGACCCACGGCTACGACGACCAGGGCAGCCGCTTCGGGCCGGCCGGCAACTTCGAGGTGTGGTGGACGGATGCCGACGCCAAGAGCTTCTCCGGCCGCACCGACAAGCTGGTGCAGCAGTTCAACGGTTACGAGGCGGCACCGGGCCTGAAGGTGAAGGGCGATCTGACCCTGGGCGAGAACATCGCCGACCTGGGCGGCCTGGCCACGGCCTACGACGCGATGAAGAAGGCCACCGACGGCACGCCGGATCCGAAGACCGACGGCCTGACCCGCGACCAGCGCTTCTTCCTCAACTGGGGCACGGTGTGGCGTCGCAACTTCACGCCGGACGAGCTGAAGCTGCGCGTGAACACCGACGAGCATGCACCGGCGACGTTCCGTGCAATCGGCGCACCGTCGAACCTGCCGGCATTCGCCGCTGCGTTCTCGTGCAAGCCGGGCCAGCCGATGGTTCGCGAAGGCGACAAGCAGGTCGTGATCTGGTGATGCGGTAACGCTTTACTCCTGGCCCTCGTCGGCAAGGCAGAAGGCCCGGGAACTCCCGGGCCTTCTTTTTTTGGTCGCCCTGTCAGCGTCATCCCGGCGAACGCCGGGATCCAGGCCGACACGCCTTCCGCCCTGTCACCGTCGTCCCGGCGGACGCCGGGATCCATCTTGACGTTGCCTCGCCTTCGGAGCGGCGTTGTCCGCGCTCACCCCAACCCTCTCCCGCAAACGGGAGAGGGGCTACGACCGTCGTCCCGGCGAACGCCGGGACCCAGGCCATCACCCTTTCCGCCCAATCACCGTCATTCCCGCGAAGGCGGGAACCCAGTGACGTTGCATCCGGTAACCGCCATCCCAGAGCAGACGAAAATCCAAGGACGTTACGTCCTGCCACCGTCATCCCCGCGCAGGCGGGGATCCAAGGACGTTGCTTTCGGCTTTGCCGCTCTAATGGCGGAAGCTGTTGTTGCCTTCAAGGGGCGAGAGCAACGGCAACCGCAAAATGGATCCCGGCGTTCGCCGGGACGACGGTGAGGGAGCGGGTGAGTGAGCGGCACCCTACTTCGCCGGAATCTTCTCCGCCATGCGCGCCAGCATGTACGCATGGAACGGGTTGTAACTGAGCCGGCTCAGACTCTCCTGCGAAACCACCAGCACATTGCGCTCCCCACGCACCGCCAATGCCCCCAACTGCACGATCGCCCGCCCCGACGGCACATCCCCGTAAAGCGCATCGTCCGGCGCGAACGGCAGGCCGATGTGCGACAACGAATACACGTCAGCCGGATAGCGCACACCGACAGGCTGCTGCTTGACCACTCCTGAACCAACGTCCCGCGTGCGCGCCACCACCGCCGCATCCTCGGACGACGCCGCACCCACCACAGTGAGCGTGTAACGTCGCGCCGGATCCTGCAGCACATCGCCCACCCAGTCGGTCGCCGTCGTACGCAACACCGGCGCGATCACACGGCTGCGGTTGACGTCGAACAGCACCAGCTCGCTGCCATTGGCCGCCAGTCGATCGAACAACCGCGTCATCACCGCCTGCGCACCGACGGTGTCGTCGACCACCGACTGGAACGCCAGGATCGGCGGCACCTGGTCGAGGCGCCGTTGCGTGGCCACCTCCTCCATCACCACGCGCAACTCGTCGGTCACCAGGTACGACTCGCGCGCCGCACGCACCGGGAAGGAGTTGTACTTGAACGCGTTGAACTCCGGCAGCACGTCCAGCCAGGCCGACTTGGCGAAGCGGCTGAAAAACGCCGGCCAGCCGGCGATGCCGGCGAAGCGGGCAAACCGGTTCACCTCGATCATCGGCGACATCAGCACGATGCGGTCGACGTCGCGCTTGTCGCCGCGCTCGATCCGCGCCAGGACGTAGTGCATCGCCAGCGCCGCGCCGTTGGAGTAACCGACCAGATGAACCGGCAGGCGCCCCGCGGAACGGCGCCGGGCTTCGGCCATCGTCATCTCCAGTGTCGCGTGCCACTCCTTGCGTCCTGCCTTCGTCAGGCCCGCCGGCACGGTGCCGTGTCCCGGCATCCGCGGCGCGATCGCAATGAAGCCATGTCGTCGATACAACTCGGCCACGCTGCGCATGCTGTACGGCGAGTCGGTCAGGCCGTGCACCAGCACGACCACGCCTTTCGCTGTCCCCTCGGGCTCGAGAACGTAGGAGAGGTTCCAGTCGTGGCCGAACGCTTCCGGCGAGGTCAGGCTGGGGGCGTAATAGCGATTGAGCAGGGTGCGGTCGTCCGCCTTCATGGCGCTGTCGAGCTTGCGACGCAGTTGCTCGTACATGCGCTGCTCGGCGGCTACGTAGCTTTGCCAGTTGCCGCCGGCAATCTCGCTGGCGCTGGGCTCGTCGGGAACGATCGTGTGCCAGGGTTGCAGCGGCGGCCCCTGGGTCGACAGGCAGGCGCGCACGCCGACGACCACGAGCACCAGCAGCGCCACGAGCACCACGCCCATGCGCAACAGCGCGCCGGCGATGGCAAGCAGTCGCGACACGAGGGACGATTCCGGCTGCGGATCCAGGTCGTCATCATCGGGGGTGGTGGCCATGCGCGGTCCCCTGCTTGGGCAAGATGCGACGGATGGTCGCACGATCCGCGGCCACCGCCAGTGCTGCACAAACCCGTCCAACCCCTGCGCCCGGCAGCGCTCGTGGTGCCCAGATGGGCATCACATGGCCGCTGCTAGACTCCGGGCCACCCCGTCTCCCCCGGTACGGATTCCGCCATGAACCTACGCCCGCTTGCCTGTGCCCTGGCCCTGAGCCTGATCGCCGGACTCGCCTCGCCGCCCGCCGATGCGCAGAAGAAGCGCGCCGCCAAACCCAAGGCCGCCGCCGCGGCAAGCGCGTGCAGCGACTTCTATGCCAACGCCAACGCAGACTGGCTTAAGCGCAATACGTTGCTGCCCAACGTCGGCTCGGTTTCGGCGCTGGAGCAACTGGGCGCACGCTCGCGCCAGCAGCAGCTGGACCTGCTCGATGCCGCGTCCAAGGCGCCACAGGGCAACGTGCAGCGATTGCTCGGCGACTTCTGGGCCAGCGGCCTGGACGAGGCCGCGGTCGAACGCGACGGCGCCCAGCCGATCGCGCCGCTGATCGGTCGCATCGATGCGATCAAGAATGCCAAGGACATCCCGCCGGCGATCGCGGCACTGCATCAGGTCGGCATCCCGGTGCTGTTCAACTTCGGCGCCGACATCGATCTCAACGACTTCAACCGGCACATCGGCTACTTCGCACAGGGCGGACTCGGCTTGCCCGACCCGGCCTACTACACCCGCACCGATGCCGACACGCGTGCGCTGATGGGCCGTTACAACAGCTACGTGCAGAAAATCCTGGCCTTGACCGGAACGCCGCAGGCGCAGTTGGCGGCCGATGCGCAGGCGGTGATCGACCTGGAAACGCGGATCGCCTCCGCATCCAGGCCACTGCTCGACCTGCGCGACCCGCGCGGCAACTACGGCCCGGTCGCCACCAATACCCTGGGCAAGAAGTACAAGCGCCTGCAACTGGACCAGTTCCTCAAGGTCCAGGGCGTCAGCGACGACACCGTGTCGATGGCGAACCCGGCGCTGTTCGCACAGCTCGACGGTCTGGTCGGCAGTCTCAAGCCGGCGCAGTGGAAGGCGTATCTGCGCTGGCGTATCGGCGATGCGATGGCACCGTACCTGGCCAAACCGTTCCGCGATGCCAGCTTCGAGTTCCGTGGCCAGGTGCTGCAGGGCCTGGACGCGCCGCCGTCGCGGCCGCAGGCGGTGCTCGATGCGATCACGCTCGCCGCCGGCCCGATGGTCGGACACGAGTACGCCGCGCGCTACCTGCCCGCGGCCACCGACAAGCGCGCCGAGGAGATCGCGGCGAAAGTGCGCGATGCGCTTGGCCAGGCGCTCGATCGCGACACGCGTTTCAGTGCAGCCGCCAAGGCCGAAGCCAAGGCCAAGCTCGCCGCACTGAAGATCGAAGTCGGTACGCCCAATCGCGACCTCGACTACACCGTGCAGCCGATGGGCCGCGGCAGCTTCGGCAGCAACATGCTGATCGCATCGACCTGGCGCCATCGCGAAGAGATGAAGCGCATCGGCCGCGGCAATGCCGACCGCCGCTGGGACGTGTTGCCGCAGGAACCGTCGCTGGCCTACGACATCACCCAGAACCGCCTGATCGTGACCGCGGCGATGCTGCAACCGCCGGTGTTCGACACCGGCAAGTCGGCGGCCTGGCTGTACGGATCGTATGGCGCGCTGGTCGGACACGAACTCAGCCACGGCTTCGACAGCCGCGGCCGCTTCGTCGATGCCAAGCAGGAGTTGCGCGACTGGTGGACACCGACGGAGGCCTCGGCCTGGGATGCGCTGAGCAGGCGCGTGGCCACGCAGTACGGCGGCTTCGACTATCCGGGTTTGAGCGGCACGCGGGTCAATGGCACGCAGACGGCAGCCGAGGACATCGCCGATATCGCCGGCGTCGAGCTGGCCTGGGCGGCGTGGCGCGCATCCGAACCGGCCGCAGCCAAGCAGGCCAGCCAGGACTTCTACAAGGGCTGGGCCGCGTTGTGGCCGCAGCACATGACCACCGAGGCCGCGAAACAGCGCGCGGCCACCAGCGTGCATGCACCGGGCCGCTGGCGTGCGAACGGACCGCTGCTCAATCAGGGCAGCTTTGGTGAGGCGTTCGCGTGCAAGGCCGGTAGCGGCATGCAGTTGGCGGCGGATCAGCAGGTCAGGTTGTTCCCGTAAGGGAGACGAGCAAAGGCAAAGTCAAAATGGATCCCGGCGTTCGCCGGGATGACGGTGACGATGCTGATGGGGTGCAGGCCTGGGTCCCGGCGTTCGCCGGGATGACGTGACAGTGCTGATGGCTGCGGGCCTGGGTCCCGGCGTTCGCCGGGACGACGGGGGGGAACGAAAGTGTTCGCCCGGAATGACGGTGACGGGTTAGCGCACCACCCGCATCCGCGGCGGGCCCTTCTTCTTGCCGAACGGCGGCTGTCCACGCCAGTAGCGGATCAACAACCAGCCAAACAACATCCCGCCCAGATGCGCGAAATGCGCCACGCCCGGCATCGCATTGGTCACGCCGAGCAACAACTCGATCGCACCATAGACCAGCACCAGCGTCCGCGCCTTCATCGGAATCGGCGGAATCAGCAGCATCACCCGCTGGTTCGGGAACAACAGTCCATAGGCCAGCAACAGACCGAAGATGCCGCCCGACGCACCCACGGTCGGATAGGCTTCACCACCCTGCGACATGGTCCACATGCCCACGCCGATCTGGCACAGCGCCGCGCCGACCACGCACACCAGGTAGTAGGTCAGGTAACGCCGATCGCCCCACACATGTTCCAGCGGCGCGCCGAACATCGCCAGCGCCAGCATGTTGAACAGCAGGTGGGCGAAGTTGCCATGCATGAAGCCGTAGGTGAGCAACTGCCACGGCATGAAGCCGACGCCGTCCAGCTCGCCGCCACCGGGCGGCCACAGCATGAACTGCGCGAGGGCTAGGGGGTTGTCTTCGAGCGCCCATTGCAACAGGAACACCAGCCCGTTGGCGATCAGCAGGGCCTTGGTGACGCGGGGAAGGTTGGAAAACATTGCGACTCCTGGGGGTGCGCTACATGGTAGCCGCAGACCGGCGCCATCTGGCCGGAGGAATAGTTCGCGGAGCCTGCGGCCTCAGCCCGGGCGCTTGGCGCGTGCTGGTGCCTTGCCAGGTGCGGCTAAGGACTTTGCAGGGCTTGTCCGCGCGCGTCGCGGCTTGACCGCCGCGGCTTCTATGGCATGGGGGGCCGTCATGGGCGCGCCCCACATCTGCTCGTCGAGCGTGGCGGCGGCGCGCTGGCCGCGGACGCGCCCGGCCTCGACCCGCACGCCCTCGGCACGCAGCCGCTGGCCCTGCTCACGGAAGCCTTTGGACCCTTCGGGGAAGGCGATGCGGCCGTCCGAGCGCAGGACGCGGTGCCACGGCAGGTCGGGATCGTCGTTCTGTCCGAGGATCCGCGCCACCAGGCGCGCCCTGCCCGGCAAGCCGGCGCGACGCGCGACCTCGCCGTAACCTGCGACTTCGCCGGCCGGGATCGCGCGGATCGCGGCCAGGATGCGCGTTGCAGCGTCGTCCTTTGCGACAGTGGGCTTGCTCATCGCGGTAGCATACCGATCATCCCCCTGAAGGAGCCGCCACGTGCGCAACTTCGAATCCATCCGTCGCCATCTCAAAGCGGCCGACTTCAACACCACCGAACATGGCGTCGACTTGATCTGTATCGAGCTGTCGCTCGAGCAGGGAACGCGTCACCAGGCGATCTTCCTGTCCGAACTGGACGACGACGACGGCCGGCCGTACCTGCGGGTCAGCACCGCGGTCTCGCCGATCACCGGCCTGGATGCCAAGCGTGCGCTGATCTTCAACTGGCAAAGCCGCGTCGGCTATCTCGCCATCGGCGATCTCGACGGCGTGCCGCACCTGCAGCTGTGCGAGAACCGTCCCTACGATGGCCTCGATGCGGCCGAGATCGACCGGCTGGTGCTGGAGATCGGCGGACTGGGCGACCGGATGGAGCGGTCGCTGTCGGCGGGCGGGGATTTGTTCTGATCTTGGCTCCCTCTCCCGCTTGCGGGAGAGGGTTGGGGTGAGGGCTGCCTTACGCCCAGCCCATCACCCGGAACAACTCGAAGAACAACCAGGCAATGCCACCTGCGGCCGGGATCGTCAGGATCCACGCCCAGATCATCTTCTCCACCACCGTCCACTTGATCGCGTTGAAGCGCTTGGCCGTGCCCACGCCCATGATCGCCGACGAGATGTTGTGCGTGGTCGACACCGGGATGCCCAGCGAAGACGCCGCCATGATCACCGCCGCGGCACTGGTCTCGGCGGCGAAGCCGTTGATCGGGTGCAGCTTCACCAGCTTGTGACCCAGCGTCTTGATGATGCGCCAGCCGCCTGCCGCGGTACCGGCGGCCATGACAATGGCGCAGGCGAACTTGATCCAGGTGTCGATGTCGTTGTTTTCCAGCGCCTCGCGCGAGGGATGCAGGAATGCCAGCCACGACGGCAGGTTGTCGAGCGTACCGGCCGACTGCGCGCCGACCAGCGCCAGGGCGATGATACCCATCGTCTTCTGCGCATCGTTCATGCCGTGGGCAAAGCCCATGCCGGCAGCGCTGACCAGCTGCGCCTTGCCGAAGAAGGCATTGACCCAGCGCGGCCGCGCCATGCGCGCGAGGAAACCGCCGCTGCTGGCCATCGCCGAGATGATCGCGAACAGCAGGCCCATCACCAGGAAGCCGGAGGCGAAGCCGAGCAGCGGCGAACTGAACATCGGTACCACCACCTTCCACAGCACGCCGGCGCTCTTGTACCAGGGGTCGCTCGGCTGCGACCAGATCACCGCGTGGAAGTTGTTGCTGGCCGCCGCCACCGCGGCGCCGCACAGGCCACCGATCAGCGCGTGCGAGGACGAGGACGGCAGGCCCTTCCACCAGGTGATCAGGTTCCACACGATCGCGCCCAGCAGTGCGCACAGGATCAGCTGCGAGGTGACCTGGACGACGCCGTTGTCGAGCAGGCCCGACGCGATCGTCTTGGCCACCGCAGTGCCCCACAGCGCGCCGAGCAGGTTGGTGGTCGCCGCCATCGCCACCGCCTGCATCGGCGACAGCACCTTGGTCGCGACCACGGTCGCGATCGAGTTGGCGGTGTCATGGAAGCCGTTGATGTATTCGAAGGCGAGCGCCGCGAATACCACGACCAGGACCAGGGTCAACATCGGCCCGGCCCTCAGGAATTCTTCAGGACGATTTCGTAGGCCACCACGCCGGCCTCGCGGCAGCGGTCGATGGCCTTCTCGAGGATCTCGAAGAACTCCTTGAGCAGGAACATCTGCAGGTTGTCCAGGCGACCGGAATAGATGTCGCGATAGAGCTCCAGCATCAGCCGGTCGGCCTCGTTCTCGATCGAACGCAGCTGGTCGTTGAGCGCCTTCATCGGCTCCAGCTTCAGGTGTCGCAGCTGCTGGACCATCTGCACCACGACCGCCGAGGCCTGCTCCAGCATCGCCGCGCGCGGCGCGAAGTCGATGTGTTCCAGGTGGCGGGTCGCCAGCGAGTAGCGGTCGGCGAACTTCTCGACCTGCTTGGGGATCTTGTACAGCGCCGTCCCCAGCGCCTCGATGTCTTCGCGCTCGATCGGGGTGATGAAGCTGTTCACCAGCTCCTGGCTGATCTTGTCGGAGGCGTCGCGCTCGCGCTGGCGGGCCAGCTTGAAGGCGTCCAGGGCCGGTTGCCGGTCGGCCGCCTTGAGCATGGCGTGCAGCGCCTTGGTGCTGTCGTGGGCGGCGACGGCGGCGTCCTCCAGCAGGGTATAGAACTGGTTGCCTTGGCCGAAGATCGTTTGCAGGGAGAACATGCGGGAGGGGCCTCGTGGTGCCGGACAGGTGGTGCGGTGGGAGCAGCGGGCGGAATTATGACGGTTCGGAGACAGCCGCGCTCGCCCCAAGGGTTGAATTCCGCGGTCCTGCTACCATCCCTGCCCTTGCTGCCCCCTATTTCCAGCCCCCGGCCCATGGACGACGACCCAGAACAGCCCTCCGCACACGCCTGCCCTCCTTTCCCCCATCACGGCGTGTGCACTCCGGCCTGCCATCCTGAGGTAGGGACCGCATGCTGGAACTGCTGACCGTCATCGCCCTGATCATCCTCAACGCCTTCTTCGCACTGTCGGAGATGGCGCTGATGACCTCGCGCAAATTGCGCCTCAAGCAGATGGCCGAGGACCCGGCCCACCCCAGCCGCGGCGCGCGCACCGCCCTGGCCCTGGCCGAGCATCCCGACAACCTGCTGTCGACCGTGCAGGTCGGCATCACCCTGATCGGCGTGCTGACCGGCGTCTTCGGCGGCGAGGCGATCGGCCTGGCCATCGCCGGCTGGCTGCATGAGCTGTGGCCGTCCGCGCACCAGTACAGCCGCGCCATCGGCATTGGCACCGCGGTCAGCCTGATCACCGCCGCGCAGGTGATCTTCGGCGAACTGATCCCCAAGCGCCTGGCCCTGACCAACCCCGAGCGCATCGCCAGCGCGATCGCGTTGCCGCTGTATGGGTTGTCGCGCGCGGCCCGGCCCGTGGTGGCCACGCTGGGTGCGATCAACCGCCTGGTGCTGCGCATGCTCGGCATCAAGGACGACGCCCGCAGCGCCATCAGCGAAGAGGAAATCCGCCTGCTGGTCAGCGAGAGCCACGAGCAGGGCGTGATCGACGCCGACGAGCGCAAGATGATGAACCGCGTGCTCAGCCTCGGCGACCGCACCGCCGAGAGCCTGATGACGCCGCGCACGCGCATCGCCTGGCTGGATGCCTCCGCGGATTTCGCCGAGAACCTGGCGACGATGCGCGAGACGCCGTTCTCGCGCTATCCGGTCTACCGCGGCAACGACAGCGAGGTGCTCGGCATCCTCGAGGTGAAGTCGCTCCTCGACCGCCTGGACGAGAAGGCGCCGGACCTGTTCAAGCAGGTGCGCGAACCGTTGTTCGTCTCCGAATCCACGCACGCGATGAAGCTGCTGGAGATCTTCCGCGAGGAACAGCAGTCGCTGGCGATGGTGGTCGACGAGTACGGCGACATCAGCGGCATGGTCACCGTCGCCGACCTGATGGACGCGGTGGTCGGCCGCATCCATTCCAGCATGGGCCATTCCGGCGAAGCCGAAGACGACAGTTCGCCGGTGGTGGAACGCGCCGACGGCTCGTACCTGCTCGACGGCTCGCTGCCGATCGAGGACCTGCGCGAACTGGTCGGCGGCGGCCGCCTGCCGGACGAGGACGAGCACGACTTCCACACCGCTGCCGGCATGGTGATCGCCCACTTCGGCCGCATCCCGTACGTCGGCGAGCACTTCGACTGGAGCCTGTGGCGCATCGAAGTGGTCGACCTCGACGGCCCGCGCATCGACAAGCTGCTGCTGCAACGCATCGAACAGGAACCCACCCCGGATGACACAGCGGGCTAGGCAGGAGCGGCCCCACGAAGCCGGTACGCGCGCACTGCTCGACGGCTTCGCGGTAGGCGACCCGAACGAGCAGTTGCGCATGAGCGACGTGCTGCACGGCCTGGGCGACCGCTCGTTCGGCATGCTGCTGTTCGTCTCGACAATCCCGGCCTTCATCCCGATACCCGGACTGGGCGGCGCGATCAGCGGCCCGCTGGTGATCCTGATCGGGTTGCAGCAGTTGTTCGGCATGCGCGAACCGTGGCTGCCGGCATTCCTGGCCAAGCGCGGCCCGCACCGCAGTGCGATGGCGCGCTTCCGCGACCTGCTGGCGCCGTGGCTGACGCGGCTGGAGAAGCTGGTGCGACCGCGCGCCACGGTGATGCTTGATCACCGCCTGGCCGATTTCTTCACCGGCCTGCTGCTGGTGCTGCTGGGGCTGCTGCTGTCGCTGCCGATCCCGTTCACCAATTTCCTGTTCGGCGGATTGCTGGTGGTGTTCGCGCTGGCGCTGATTGAACGCGACGGGTATCTGATGGGGATTGCGTGGGTTGCGGGTGTGATCGCGATCGCCGTGTTTGGCGTGCTGTCGGGCAGCCTCGCAGCGGCCGCGGCGCGGTGGATCAACATGGTGGCTTGAGAAAGCCGTCATCCCCAGAAATTGCCGTCATCCCCGCGAAGGCGGGGACCCAGTGACTTTGCATTTGACGGCCGGCCTTCGGCCGCAACGGCAAAATGGGTCCCGGCGTGCGCCGGGATGACGGAGTGGGCTCAGCAGGCCACTGCCAGAAACTCTTCCGCCGTCACCGGATGCCCCAGCCAGTAGCCCTGGGCGAAATCGCAGCCGCGCTCGCGCAGGATCGCGTACTGCCCTTCCTTCTCCACACCCTCGGCCACCACCAGGATCCCCAGCGAGTGCGCCATGGCGATGATGGCCGTGGTCAGCGCAAGGTCATCAGGGTCGCGCAATACGTCGGCAACGAAGCTGCGGTCGATCTTGACCCCGTCCACCGGCACCCGGCGCAGATGGCTCAGTCCCGAGAAGCCGGTGCCGAAGTCGTCCAGCCACACCTTCACGCCCATCCCGCGCAGCTGCGAGAGCAGGCTGCTGGCATGGCGCTCGTCGCCGATCACCGCCGTCTCGGTCAGTTCCAGGTGCAGCAGGTCGGCCGGCAATCCGGTTTCGCGCAGCGAGGCCTCCACGACATCCGGCAGGTCGCCGTTGCGCAGCTGGCGCGGTGACACGTTGACCGCCAGGAACAGCGGCTCTTCGCCATTGCGCGATTCCTGCCAGCGCACGGCATCGGCGCAGGCCTGGCGCAGGACCTGCGGGCCCAGCACTTCGATCAGGCCGCTTTGCTCGGCCACGTCGATGAACACCGACGGCGCGACCACGCCCAGCTCCGGATGTTTCCAGCGCAGCAGCGCCTCGGCGCCGATCATCGCGCCGTCGACCAGGCGGAACACCGGCTGGTACGCCAGGCTCAGTTCGCCGCGGTCCCACGCACCGCGCAGCTCGTGCTCCAGGTGCACGCGGCGCTCGACCGCCTGGTCCATCGCGCGGCTGTAGAAACGGAAGCAGTTCTTGCCGGCGACCTTGGCCTGGTACATCGCGATGTCGCCGTTCTTCATCAGCGAGGCCGCGCCCGAGGCGTCTTCCGGGAACAGGGTGATGCCGATCGAGGTACCCAGGAACACCTGGCGGTCCTGCACCAGGATCGGCTCGCCCAGTTCGGTCACCAGCGTCTCGGCCAGGTGCGTGGCGATCTTGCGCACGTCGCCATTGGGGTCGTTGCCGGCATCGACGAGGATGACGAACTCGTCGCCACCGAAGCGCGCCAGCATCGCCTCGTCGCCACCGATGCGCTGCACGGTGTGCTCGATCCGACGCGCGCACTGCAGCAGCACGTCGTCGCCGGCATCGTGGCCGAGGGTGTCGTTGACGCGCTTGAAGTCGTCGATGTCGGCAAACAGTAGCGCCAGCTGGCAGCCGGCGCCGTGCAGTTGCAGCAGACGCTGGTCGAGCGATTCGCGGAAAGCCAGGCGATTGGCCAGCCCGGTCAGCGCGTCGGTGTAGGCCATGCGCCGGATCTCGCGATCGTGACGGGCCAGGCTGCGGCTCATCCGGTCGAAGGCCAGCATCAGGTCGCCGACTTCGTCGTTGCGGTTGTCGATGGGCGTGGCGGTATCGAAGCGACCGGCCTCGATCGCGCGCGCCGACTCGGCCAGCTCGCGGATCGGGCGCACCAGCAGGCGCTGGATCAGCCACAGCGACAGTGCGCCGAAGGCGAGCATGCCCGCGCCGAGCAGGCCAATCCAGATCACGTAGCGCTGGCTGAGCGTGTCGAGCCGGGCGCGCAACTGGCCCACGGCCTGGTCCTGGTAGCGCCGCATCGCGCCCAGGTCGTAGCCGATGCGTACGCCGCCGATGCGCTGCTGGCCGATCATGATCGGCGCCGACACATCCATCACCTTCTCGTCGCACTGCGTCAGCAGCGCCCTGGAAGCGATGACCTTGCCGGCCATCGCGTCGTCCATGCGCTTGCCGTAGTTGACGATCGCCTCGCTGCCGTCGTGCAGGACCTGGCCGGCGTCGTCATAGACGATCACGTAGCGCACGTCGGGGTTGCGCAGCGTGGCACGGCTGAGCACGCCGATCGCGTCGAGATCGGAGTAGTACAACGGGTTGGTCAGCGTGGCTGCCAGCTGCGAGACGGCGCCCTCGCCCTGCCGGCGCAGGCTTTCGCCCATCATCGTGCGCATGGTCTGGCGGCTGACGCCCTCGACTTCCATGCGCATGCGCTCCTGCCGGTTGAACAGCAGCGCGACCAGCGCAAGCACCACCAGCAGCGCGATGCCCATCAACAGCATGAACTTGGCCTGCAGGCCGAAGCGAAGATTCATTCGACCTCCGCCCGCACCCGCGTAACACCCTCGGCGATGTGATCCAGCGCGCGCCTGGAATCGGGATCGACCGGCATGAACCGCGTGGTGCCGAAGAACCTCAGCAAGGCGTCGCCGGCTTCGGGATCGCCGGCGGCGTCGATGAGCACTTCGCGCAGGCGCGCTTCGACCCGCGGGTCGAGGTCGCCGCGCACCATCTCGATCGCGCGTGGGTAGTCCTCGCTCTCGGCAATCACGACCAGGTCATTGCGGAACGCCGGCGGCATCCGCCTCGGGTTGCCCCAGTCGAGATTGCTCATCACGCCGACATCGGCCAGGCCTTTGTGCACCCAGGTCGAGATGTTGAGTTCGGACCAGGCGAACATGTAGCCGACCGCACCGCTTTCGATGCGGTCATCCGGCGACAGCAGGATCTCCAGCGACAGCCCGCGATCGAGCAGTTCGATCGCCGGGACGAAGTAGGCGCTGGTCGAGGTTGGCCGCTGGAAGGCGACGCTGTGGCCGCGCAGGTCGGCGATCGAGCGCAGGCCGCTGTCGCGACGGGCAAAGAACAGGCTGTGGTAATGACTGGTGCCGTCGCGCTCGGTCAGCAGCAACGGTTTGGCTGCGGCGCGCTGGCGCAGCAGCATCGCGGTCCCGGTGGTTTCGGTGACCCAGTCGACCCGCCCGCGGCGCAGATAGCTGGCCATCTGCTGCGTGTCCTTGGCCATCAGGATGCGGCCCTCGCGGATGCCGACATCGGCCATGCGCGGGACCACGTAGTCGAGCAGCGGCTTGAGCTGCTCGTAGTGGGTCTTGGGGTCGTCGCTGATGCGGCCGAGCACCAGCACGCCGGAGTCATTGCCGGCCTTTGTCGCAAACGACACGGCCGCCGATGCCAGCGCGAGTACGGACAACAGGGCAATACGACTCAGGCTAGCGATCAAGTACGGACGACCCGTCAAAGTGCCGCGGCCAGCCTAATACGAAACGCCGGCGGGCCGATACTGCAAACCGACGGTCGAACCGCAGTTCGGGCCTCTGGTTCATGCCTCCGGGCCAGGCCTCGGTCAGTCCCCTTTCCGGGCCAGGGACGCCATGCGCTGGGCGTCGGCCAGGACCCCGCGCAGGATCCGTACCTCGCGCGAGTCCAGCCCGGCCCGCAGGTACAGCCGGCGCAGCTTGCGCATGGCCGACTCCGGGGCACGCCCCTTGTGGAAGTCGATCGCGTCGAGGGTGTCGGCGAGCTGGGCAAAGAAGCCTTCCATCTGCGCATGCGATGCCGGCGGCTCGCGCCGCTCCGGGCCTTCGCTGTCGGTCCCTGCTCCGGCCCGGGCCGGGGTTGCAGCGGCAGCGGCCAGCACGGCCAGGCGCAGCTCGTAGCTGAGCACCTGCACGGCGGCGGCGAGGTTGAGCGAGCTGTAGTCCGGGTTGGCCGGAATGTGGATGGAGGCGTGGCACAGCTGCAGTTCGTCGTTGCTCAGGCCGGTGCGCTCGCGGCCGAACACCAGCGCAACCTCGGCGCCGGCCACCGCCTCGCCGACCGCGCGGGCGGCGGCGTCGCGCGGCAGCAGTTCCTCCAGTGCGACGCGACGGCTGCGCGCCGTGCAGCCCAGCACCAGGCGGCAATCGGCCACGGCCTCGGCCAGGGTCGCGCAGGTGGTGGCTTCGGCCAGGACGTCGTCGGCGCCGGCGGCCAGGGCGTAGGACTCGACGCTGGGCGCCTTTTCCGGAGCGACCAGCACCAGCCGCGACAGCCCCATCGTCTTCATCGCCCGCGCCGCCGAGCCGATGTTGCCGGGGTGCTGGGTGCCCACCAGGACGACGCGCAGGCGGTCGGCCGGGCCGGGGCCCTGGGTGGACAGTACGGGGGTTGGGTCGGACACGTCGTTGGACACGTTATCGGCTTAGGCAGTCACGGCCTGCAATGGTAAACTCCGCGCCCCGGCCCCGAGCCGGTCCGCTCTTTGCCGCCGCCAGTCCGTCCCCCACCTCCCCCTACGAGGCCGCTTGCCATGCAGAAACCCGCCGTCACCCTCATGGTCAAGGCCGCCCGCGCCGCCGGCAACGTGCTGCTGCGGCACATGAACAAGCTCGACGCCCTCAACATCGTCGAGAAGGACCGGATGGACTATGCCAGTGAAGTCGACAGCCTGGCCGAGAAAGAGATCATCAAGGAATTCCGCCGCGCGACCCCCGACTACGCCATTCTTGGCGAGGAAAGCGGTCCGATCGGCAACAGTCGCTTCACCTGGGTCATCGACCCGCTCGACGGCACCAGCAATTACCTGCACGGCATCCCGCATTTCTGCGTGTCGATCGCGCTGGTCGAGAACGGCGAGCCGGTCCACGGCGTGATCTTCGATCCGCTGCGCAACGAGCTGTTCACCACCAGTCGCGGCAGCGGCGCCACGCTCAACGATCGCAAGATCCGCGTCGGCGAGCGCAAGGACCTCAATGGGGCGATGCTGATCACCGGTTTCCCGCCGCGCGAGCGCGCCCGTGCCAGCGCCCACCTCAAGTGCATCGACACGCTGTTGACCGAGGCCGAGGACATCCGCCGCACCGGTTCGGCCGCGCTCGACCTGGCCTATGTCGCCTGCGGTCGCGCCGACGCTTACTTCGAGGCTGGCGTGAAGCCTTGGGACATCGCCGCCGGCGCGCTGCTGGTGCGCGAGGCTGGCGGCAAGGTGGTCGACTTCCGCGGCCGCAGCACCGGGCCGATGGACACCCGCGGCCAGATGCCGCGCCAGCTGGTCGGCGGCAACCTGAAGATCTGCGATGCGTTGCAGAGCAAGATCGTCAATACGGGGTATGCGTCGGCGTTCGATTGAGGCGCCCTGCACTGACCACAAAAGAAGCCGCGCATTGCGCGGCTTTTTTCTTGCCCCCCATCAACGTCATCCCGGCGAACGCCGGGATCCATCTTGATCGTGATCGTCGACGTGGTTGCGTCTGCGGAGCGGCGGACACCGCTCTGGCATGTCATTACCCGGTCTGCGATAGCGCCTCAAACTGCCATTCCTGTAGAGCGAAGGCGCTGGGTTCCCGCCTTCGCGGGAATGACGGGCATGGAGCAACGACGCTGGGTCCCCGCCTTCGCGGGGATGACGGTCTTCCAACAACGGTGGGAGCCCCTCTCCCGCTTGCGGGAGAGGGGTTGGGGTGAGGGCCACCGAAGACCGGGCAACGAAATGCCGGAGCGTCGTTCACCGCGCTGGGGATTGATCCGCAGCGGGACATGGATGTCCCGCGCCCCGCCTTCGGACAGGATGTCCGACGAAGGGGCGGAGCAATCCCCAGCGCGGTGGACGACGCCGTTCCGCAGATAGCAAGCCATCACGGCAACATGGATCCCGGCGTTCGCCGGGATGACGGTGACTTGGCAGATAGGCTGCGGGCCTGGATCCCGGCGTTCGCCGGGATGACGGTTCGAGGTGTGAGGCGCAAAGAAAAGAAAAAGGCCGCGCGATGCGCGGCCTTTTCCATCGAACAAACCGCAGAGGTTACGGACGGCGAGCCAGCGCCGCCTCGTCCTTGGCCTTCGGCATCAGGTCCTGCTTGGTGACCTTCAGGAAGCCGATGGTCAGCAGCGGGCAGGCCACGAAGATC
This sequence comes from Lysobacter sp. Soil_N_23, assembly GCF_057656135.1. Taxonomy (NCBI): domain Bacteria; kingdom Pseudomonadati; phylum Pseudomonadota; class Gammaproteobacteria; order Lysobacterales; family Lysobacteraceae; genus Lysobacter; species Lysobacter sp. Soil_N_23. The sequence continues at coordinate 110,944 of NZ_JBDGKY010000006.1, read as the reverse complement.
GACGACAGCGTGCCGATGATGATGCCGATCATCTGCGACTCGGCCATGCCCTGCAGCGAACCGCCGCCGTACAGGTACAGCGCGAACACCGTCAGGAATGCCACGAACGACGTGATCACCGTACGCGACAGCGTCTGGTTGATCGACTTGTTGAGGATCTCCTCCGGCGAAGCGCGCATCGAACGGAAGTTCTCGCGGACGCGGTCGAACACCACGATCGTGTCGTTGATCGAGAAGCCCATCACCGACAGCACACCGGCGAGCACGGTCAGGTCGAACTCGTGCCCGCTCAGCGCGAACCAGCCGGTCACCACCACCACGTCATGCAACGTGGTCAGCACGGCCGCGATCGCGAACTTCTTCTCGAAGCGGAACGAGATGTAGATCAGGAAGCCGGCAACCACGAAGATCAGCGCCCACAGGCCGTTGATCGCCAGGTCCTTGCCGACCTGCGGACCGACCACCTCGCTGCGCAGCACCTTGCCGGGGTTGCCCTCGAACGCCAGCGCATTCTGCACGTCGCTGGCGGTCGTGTTGCCCCTGTTCTCGGCGCCAGCCGCGGCCTGCTTGGGCTGCAGGCGGATCAGCAGGTCGTTGCCGCTGCCGAAGGACTGCACCTGCGCGCCTTCGTAGCCGGCACGGTCGAGGCGCTCGCGGACGTCATCGACGTCGACGGGCTTCTCGAAACGCATCTCGGTGACGGCACCGCCGGTGAAGTCGAGGGCGAAGTTGAAGCCCTTGACCGCCATGCCACCGACGGCCACCAGCAGCATCGCCAGGGCGATGCCCAGCGACAACCAGCGCAGGCGGATGAAGTTGATGTTGCTGTCGTAGGGGAAGACGTTGAACGGTTTCATTTGCGTGATCTTCCCGTCAGATCCAGATCGACTTGATCTTGCGGCGACCGCCGTAGATCAGCGTTGCAATGGCGCGCGACACGCCCACCGCGGTGTACATCGAGGTCGCGATACCGACGATCAGCGACACCGCGAAGCCCTTGACCGGACCGGTGCCGAACGCAAACAGCGCGACACCGGCGAGGATGGCGGTGAGGTTGGCGTCGGCGATCGTGCCCGAGGCGCGCTCGTAGCCTTCGGCGATGGCGGTCTGCGGAGGCAGCCCCAACCGGAGCTCCTCGCGTATGCGCTCGTTGATCAGCACGTTGGCGTCGACCGACATGCCCACCGTCAGCGCGATGCCGGCCAGGCCAGGCAGGGTCAGGGTGGCGTTGAACAGCGACATCACCGCGATCAGCATCAGCATGTTCAGCAGCAGCGCCAGGCAGGTGATGACGCCGAACACGCGGTAGTAGAACAGGAAGAAGACCAGGGCGAAGGCGAACGAGTACGTCACCGCGGTCAGGCCGCGCTCGATGTTCTCGCGGCCCAGGCTCGGGCCGACGATGCGCTCTTCGATGAAGTCCATCGGTGCGGCCAGCGAGCCCGAACGCAGCAGCAGGGCCAGGTCGGCCGCTTCCTTGGAGCTGTCCAGGCCGGTGGTCTGGAACTCCTTGCCGAACACGCCGTTGATGTTGGCCACCGAGATCACTTCCTCGTTGATCTTGGTCGTGCGCACTTCCTTGCCGTCGACGATGCGCACCTCGGGGATGCGCTCGATGTAGACCACGGCCATCGGCTTGCCGACGTGCTCGGTGGTGTAGTCGAACATGCGCTGGCCGCCGACGCCGTTCAGGCGCACCGAGACCGCCGGGGTACCGGTCTGCGGGTCCATCATCGAGGTCGCGCCGACCAGTTGGTCGCCCGAGGCGATCACGCGCTTGTTGAGCAGCACCGGCATCGGCTTGCCGTCCGGGCCGAGCTCGCGGCGGTAGTAGACGCGCGCACCGGCCGGCACGTTGCCGGTGGAGACGGCGTCATACGGATTGCCCTCGACCACGCCGCGATACTCGAGCGTGGCGGTGGCGCCGAGGATGCGCTTGGCCTGCGCGGTGTCCTGCACGCCCGGCAGCTGCACGACGATGCGGTCGCTGCCCTGGCGCTGGATGATCGGCTCCGACACGCCCAGCGCGTTGATGCGGTTGCGCAGGGTGCCGACGTTCTGTTCGATCGCCTCCACCGCCATGCGCTGCATCTCGGCTTCCGAGATCTGCACGGTCAAGGTGTTGCCCTGCACGTCGAGCAGCAGGTTCGGCTGGCTCTTGGCGATCTCCAGGCGTGCCTTCTCGGCATCGGCGGCACTGGCCAGGGTGGCAACGATGGAGTTGCCGCCGCGGCGTTCGACCGACTCGTAACGCACGCGGCCGTCGCGCAGGCTCACGCGCACGTCTTCGGCGGTGGCGTCCATGCGCTTGTCGAGGGCGGCCTTCTGGTCGACCTGCATCAAAAAGTGCACGCCGCCCTGGAGGTCCAGGCCCAGCAGCATGGGTTTTGCGCCGATCTTCTCGAGCCAGTTCGGCACGGTCGAGGCAAGGTTCAGGGCAACCACGTAGTTGCTGCCGAGCTTGTCGCGCAGGACGTCGTTGGCCTTGATCTGCTGGTCGGGATTGTTCAGGCGCACCAGCAGGTTGCCGTTGTCGAGCTCGACCGACTTGGGCGTGACCCCGGCCTGCTTGAGCATGGTGCCGACCTGGGCGCTCAGCGCCGGATCGATCTTGGCACCGCGACTGGCCGTGACCTGCACGGAGGGATCCTGCGGATAGATGTTCGGCAACGCATACAACGCGCTGAGCAGCAGAACGATCAGGATGACGAAGTATTTCCAGCGCGGGTAAGTCAGCATCTAGGGCCCCTGCGGCGGCCACCCCGGCCGCCGTATGTCAAATTCTTCTGGAGACGGCTTACGCCGACTTCAAGGTGCCCTTCGGCAGCACGTTGGCGATGGCGCCCTTCTGCACGCGGATGCGCACGTTGTCGGCGATTTCCACGGTGATGAAGTTCTCGCCGATGTCGGTCACGGTGCCGGCGATGCCGCCGTTGGTGAGCACTTCGTCGCCCTTGGCCAGCTTCTCGAGCATGCCGCGATGCTCCTTCTGGCGCTTCATCTGCGGGCGGATCATCAGGAAGTACATGACGCCGATCAGCAGGATCGGGAACAGCAGCGACATGCCGAAGCCGCTGCCGCCGGCCGGAGCGGCCGCCTGGGCGTAGGCGGGGGATACCACGAGATCAAGCAGGTTCATGACGATTGTCCTGGATCGAAAAATAGCGGGGGATTATGCCACGGGGCGCAGCCCGTCCTTCTCCCGCTTGCGGGAGAAGGTGCCCAAAGGCCTGCCCCGTACCTGATACGGGGGCGGATGAGGGCGCTTTTCGGCCGCCTGGGCGCCCTGCCCTCACCCCAACCCCTCTCCCGCAAGCGGGAGAGGGGCTTGACGAGTACCCGTTCCGCTAGCTGGAGAGGGGCTCGGCAGCCCGTGCGGCGTAGAAAGACTCCCGGAAGGCGGAAAAGGTTCCCCGGGCGATCGCGTCGCGCATCTGCGCCATCAGGCGCTGGTAGTAGCGCAGGTTGTGCAGGGTGCCCAGCATCGGCGCCAGCATCTCGTTGCAGCGGTCCAGGTGGCGCAGGTAGCTGCGGCTGAAGCCGTTGCGGCAGGCGTAGCAGTCGCAGCCTTCTTCGATCGGGCGCAGGTCGCGCTCGTACTTGGCGTTGCGCACGCGGACCGTGCCGAAGCTGGTGAAGTAGTGGCCGTTGCGGGCGTTGCGGGTCGGCATGACGCAATCGAACATGTCGATGCCGCGGGCGACGCCCTCGACCAGGTCCTCCGGCCGCCCTACCCCCATCAGGTAGCGCGGGCGGTCGGCCGGCAGCTGCGGACAGGTGTGCTCGAGCATGTGGTTGCGCTCGGCCTCCGGCTCGCCGACGGCGAGGCCGCCGATCGCATAGCCATCAAAGCCAATCGCCTTGAGCCCTTCGGCCGAACGGTCGCGCAACGCCGGGTGGATGCCGCCCTGGACGATGCCGAACAGCGCCGCGTCGTTGCCTTCGTGCGCCTTCTTCGAGCGCTCGGCCCAGCGCAGGCTCAGCTCCATCGACTTGCGTGCCACCTCCTCGGTGGCCGGGTACGGCGTGCACTCGTCGAAGATCATCACCACGTCCGAGTCGAGCACCTTCTGGATGTGCATGCTCTCCTCGGGACCGAGGAAGACCTTACTGCCGTCGGTCGGCGCGGCGAAGGTCACGCCCTGCTCGGTGATCTTGCGCTTGTGCGCCAGCGAGAACACCTGGAAGCCGCCGGAGTCGGTCAGGATCGGACCGTTCCAGCGACCGAAGCCGTGCAGGCCGCCGTGGTCGGCGATCACGTCCAGGCCCGGGCGCAGGTACAGATGGAAGGTGTTGCCGAGGATGATCTCGGCGCCGAGCTCGCGGATCTGCTCGGGCATCACGCCCTTGACCGAACCGTAGGTGCCGACCGGCATGAACGCCGGCGTCTCCACCGTGCCACGCGGAAAGGTCAGGCGACCGCGGCGGGCAGCGCCGTCGGTGGCGAGCAGGTCGAACGACATGCGGCTCATGCGACCGGCTCCGGATACAGCAACATCGCATCCCCGTACGAGAAGAAGCGGTAGCGCGAGGCGATCGCGTGGTCGTAGGCGGCGAACACGCGCGCCTTGCCGGCGAAGGCCGATACCAGCATCAGCAAGGTGCTCTCGGGCAGGTGGAAATTGGTGATCAGCGCGTCCACCGAACGGATCCTGTAGCCCGGCAGGATGAACAAGCGGGTTTCACCGGCATACGGTTGCAGTTCGCGCACGCCGGCGTCGTTGACGCGCATCGCGCTTTCCAGCGCGCGCACCACCGTCGTGCCGACCGCGATCACGCGGCCGCCGGCCGCACGCGTGCGCTGGATCTGCTCGACCAGCGCGGCGCCGACGTTGAGCCATTCGCTGTGCATCACGTGCTGACCGAGGTCGTCGACGCGGACCGGCTGGAACGTGCCGGCGCCGACATGCAGGGTGACGTGGCCGAACTGCACGCCACGCGCGCTCAGTTGCTGTAGCAATGCCTCGTCGAAGTGCAGGCCGGCGGTGGGCGCGGCCACTGCCCCGACCTCGCGCGCGAACACGGTCTGGTAGCGGGTGTCGTCGTCGCTGCCGGCCTCGCGCTGGATGTAGGGCGGCAGCGGCAGGCGGCCGGCGTGCAGCAACCATTGCTCGAGCGACTCGGGCACGTCGAAGCGCAGGTGGTAGAACTCGCCGTCGCGGCCGAGCACTTCGGCTTCGCCGCCGGCATCGAGCACGATCTTCGCGCCGGCCTTGGGCGACTTGCTCACGCCCAGCTGCGCACGCACTTCGTGGCCGCCAAGCAGGCGCTCGATCAGGATCTCGACGCGTCCGCCGCTGGTCTTCTGGCCATACAGGCGCGCCGGAATGACGCGGGTGTCGTTGAACACCAGCAGGTCGCCCGGGGCGAGCAGGTCCGGCAGGTCGCGGAAGGCGCCGTCATGGAACTGGAACTGCTGCGAGTCGCGGTCACCGGCCGCGGCCGGCGGCACCACCAGCAGCCGGCTGGCCGAGCGCTCGGGCAACGGCACCTGTGCGATCAGCTCGGGCGGCAGGTCGTAATGGAAATCGGATTTCTTCAAGGCGGGGGGCATTCAGGCGGCGGGGCTGGCCGCAGGACCGGGCATTGTAAGACCCCACGCCCGTGTACGGCCCGGGGGCCGTCATTCCCGCGAAGGCGGGAACCCAGCGCCTTGGGCGGGTGCGGCGGAAGACATTGGGTCCCCGCCTTCGCGGGGATGACGGTTTCCGGGATGACGGTTTCTGCGCGAGGCCTGGATCCTGGCGTGCGCCGGGAAGACGGGATGAGGTGACCTACCGCTCGAACTTGGCCGACAGGATGATCGCCGAGGTGGTCCGCTCGACCCCGTCGATGGCGCCGATCCGGTCGGTCAGCTCGTCCATCGCCTCCACCGTCGGCACCACGCCCAGGGCGATCAGGTCGAACGGCCCGCTGACCGAATGCAGCGTGCGCACCTCCGGCATCCCATGCAGGACCGCCACGACCGAGGTCATCTGCTTGGGCAGCACGGTCACCATGATGTGGGCGCGGATATGGCCGCGCTCGGCCTCGTCGTGGACGCGGACGGTGTAGCCGTCGATCACGCCCTGCCGTTCCAGCCGCTCGATCCGGCTGTGGACCGTGGTCCGCGACAGCTTCAGGCGGCGGGCAATGTCGGCCGTCGAGGCCCGCGCGTTCTCGCGCAGGACGCAGAGCAGCTGCTGGTCGGCGTCGGTAATCTTCATCTCGCCCAGATTGTTCGTCGGATCGACGAGATTGTCCAGTAATTCGTACAAATCCGCACTGTCTACCGACGAATTATTCCAGATAATAGGGAGATTGCGTACCGACAGGAGAAACACACCATGGCCGTCCTCGACCGCCTCGCCCCCTTGCGCGCCCACAAGGGCCTTCGCCGCACCCAGGGCCTGGACGACGCCACGATCATCCGCTTTGCCGCCAGCCACGCCGAGCTGATCGAAGCGATCGAGGCCGCTGACCAGGAATACCGGCGGCTGAAGGACGACTTCGCCGAATTGCTCAACCTCGACGAGGAAGCGCAGATCCAGACCGTGCTGGCCGGCTACATCAACTTCTACCCGGACGACGCGGTCAATCCGTACGTCGCCCTGGCCGCGCGCGGCCCGTGGGTGGTCACCCTCAAGGGCGCGGTGCTGCACGACTCCGGCGGCTACGGCATGCTCGGTTTCGGCCATGCGCCCAAGTCGGTGATCGCGGCGATGGCCAGGCCGCAGGCGATGGCCAACATCATGACGCCGTCGCTGTCGCAGCTGCGCTTCGATCGCGCGCTGCGCGCCGCTATAGGCATTGCCCGCGGCGGCTGTCCGTACGACAAGTTCCTGTGCCTGAACTCCGGTTCGGAGTCGGTCTCGCTGGCATCGCGCATCGCCGACGTCAACACCAAACTGATGACCGACCCGGGTGGTCGCCACGCCGGCCGCGCGATCAAGCGCGTGGTGGTCAAGGGCAGCTTCCACGGCCGCACCGAACGCCCGGCGCTGTATTCGGACTCCTCGCGCAAGACCTACATGCAGCACCTGGCCAGCTTCCGTGGCGAGGACACCTTGCTGACGGTCGAGCCGTACGACGTCGACGCATTGAAGAAGGTCTTCGCCGACGCCGACGCCAATGGCTGGTTCATCGAGGCGATGTTCCTGGAGCCGGTGATGGGCGAAGGCGACCCGGGCCGCGGCGTGCCGCCGGCGTTCTACGCCGCCGCGCGCGAGCTGACTCGCGCCCACGGCGCGCTGTTGCTGGTCGACTCGATCCAGGCCGGCCTGCGCGCGCACGGCGTGCTGTCGATCGTCGACTACCCCGGCTTCGAGCAGCTCGACCCGCCGGACATGGAGACCTACTCCAAGGCGCTCAACGCCGGCCAGTACCCGCTGTCGGTGCTTGCCGTCGGCAAGCGCGCGGCCGAGCTCTACAAGAAGGGCCTGTACGGCAACACGATGACCAGCAACCCGCGCGCACTGGATGTCGCCTGCTCCGTGCTGGAGCAGGTTACCCCTGCCCTGCAGCAGAACATCCGCGACCGTGGCGTTGAGGCACTGGAAAAGCTCGAGAAACTCAAGACCGACCTGGGCGGCCTGATCACCAAGGTCCAGGGCACCGGCCTGCTGTTCTCGTGCGAGCTGGCGCCGCAGTTCAAGTGCTATGGCGCGCGCTCGACTGAAGAGTGGCTGCGCGAGCACGGCATCGGCGTGATCCACGGCGGCGTCAATTCGCTGCGCTTCACGCCGACCTTCACCATCACCAGCGAGGAGATCGACCTGCTGGTGGCGATGGTGGCCAAGGCGTTGAAGGAAGGGCCGCGCGCCGAGCAGGCTGTGGCGGCGTAACTCCCTCTCCCTGGCGCTGCGCGCCTGTCCCTCTCCCACAAGGGGAGAGGGTCACGCGGATGCTCCTGACGCTTGCCGTTGCCTCTCCCCTTGTGGGAGAGGGACGACCGCGAATGCGGTCAGGGAGAGGGGGCTGTGCAATCCCGCAGCGACAACGCCCGGGCAATATCCCGCCAATCAAACGCCGCCACCGCCTGGTCGTCATCGACCGCATAGAACACGCCCTGCGGAAAACGCGCGCTCGCGCTCTGGTCCAGCCACACGCCATCGGTATTGGCAGTCTTGCCACCGGCAAAGGCACCGACGTGCTTCAGCGTGTCGCGATCGAACACATGGAACAGGCTGCGATCCTTGAACTGGTCGGTGGCAATCCAGTAACCACTGCCATCGGCGCAGCGCGCCAGCGCCATGCCCTCGGCCTGCGCCTTGAACAGATCGGCGCCGATATCGCGGCCACGGTACTGACCGTCGAGGCCGTATTCGCGAAGACGCGTGCCGGTGGCGACATCCTCTTCCGCCAACAGCAGGCGATCGTTGCCGACATCGCCGAACACCGATTCGGCGATGCGGATCGCGCCGGCCTCACCGGTGTCGCCGAACACACCCATCAGCCGCGCCTGCCAGCCACCCGGCACGCGCCGTAGCTGGTAGCGCTTGAAACGCTCACCCAACTGCGCCAGCGGCGGCGGCAGGTCCTCGTTCTGCGGCGACATGTAGTTGTCGCTGACGATCACCTCATAGCTGTCCTTCTGCGCGCGCACCCACAGCCCATATGGCTGCTTGAGGTCGTCACCGCCGAACACCAGCAGCGGCGTGAGCTCGGGCAGCTGGAACATCTGCACGCGATGGTTGTCGCGCTCGACCACCAGTGCGTAGTTGTCCATCACGGCGATGCCGTTGGGGCGCTGCAACTGTCCCAGCGCGGTGCCGGGACCGCCGACGCTGCGGACGGACTTGCCGCTGTCGCCGTCATAGACCACCAGCTTGTCGGTGGCCTTGCCGGTTGCGATCAACCAGCGCTTGCCGTCCGGCGATCGCCAGCTGGCCGGCGAGTCGATGTTGTCGGCCGGCGTGGCGGCGGTGATGAACGCTTCGGTCACCACGCTGTGCGGCACACCCGCCTGGCTCAGCAGCGGATCGACTTCCGCGGTCTTCTCATCGGGCTCTGGCTCATGGCCGTTGCGCAGCGGCGGCGCGGTAGTCGCGCAGGCGGTGAGCGCAAGGACGAGTGCGAACGTGGTCAGGCGTGATGTCACGGATCCCCCGGAGGATGGAATGCAAACCTCGACTATCTACGCGGCCATTGTGACCGCGTTGTTGCGCCAGGCGCCAACACCGCCCTTGGCCAAAGTGCAGTTGCACTGTCACGTTTCCGCCATCCGCGCCCCGTACAAATCGCGGTTTGTTTGCCGCCGTCTTGCATGGGGATGCAGATCCAATGAAACGAAACCTCCTGTCCCGCGCCCTGTCGCGCGCGTTGTTTGTCGCAGTGCTGGCGCCTGTCAGCTTCACCGCCATTGCCGATGACGGTGCCGATCCGGCACCGGATCCGAAGCAGCTCGACGCCGTCGTCGTCCAGGCCGATATCGCCTACCGCAACCGCACCGACGCCACCGCACCGGTGCTGTCCTACGACCTGGAATACTTCCAGCGCTTCGAGCCGCTCACCGTCGGCGACATGCTCAAGCGCGTGCCCAGCGTCGCCTTCGTCTCCGACGTGCTCGAGTACGACGGCGCGCAGTTGCGCGGCCTGGATCCGGGCTACACGCAGATCCTGATCAACGGCAAGAAGGTGCCCGGTGCCGGCAACGACCGCTCCTTCTTCGTCGACCGCATCCCGGCCGAACTGGTCGAGCGCATCGAGATCGTCCGCAGTGCCAGCGCCAACCGCTCCGGCGACGCCGTGGCCGGCGCACTCAACATCGTCCTGCGCGATGCCTACGAGTTCGACGGCAGCTACATCCGTGGCGGCGTCATGCACTTCGACGACGGCAAGTACAAGAACACCTACGGCGCGGTCAGCAGCGGCGAAGTCGGCGGTGGCCGCCTGCTCGGCGGCTTCAACGTCCAGGGACGCTACAACCCGAAGGTCAAGCGCAGCGACCGCTTCGAGGAACCCGGCGGCGAATTCGTCGACCGCGAGGACCAGGCCGACACCCGCGACGGCACCGACTACTCGGCCAACGTGTCCTACACCCACGACATCGGCAGCGGCCGCCTGTCGCTGGACGGCTTCTACGTGCGCACCGACCGCGACGAGACCGAGCACTCGCTGGAGTACAACGACCCGACCAGCACCAGCCGCGACAACCTGCTGTCGGTCAACGACCAGTTCGAGAACATCAAGCAGGACAACTGGTCGTTTGGTGCCAACTACGAGTTCGACATGCTCGGTGGCCGCACCGAGCTCGACCTCGACTACGCCCGCTTCGACGACGACACCGTGTCGACCGAGGAAGAGACCGGATACGACGACGAGGACACGCCGCCGTCGTTTGACGGCCGCGAAGGCACGCGCACGCTGAGCGACATCCGCGACGACGAGTTCGGCTTCAAGGCCGCGCACAAGCGCGAGTTCGGCAACGCCAAGCTCGAGTTCGGCGTCGACTTCCTCGACAAGCAGCGCGACACCGGCCTGCAGATCGCCGAGGTCGAGTCCGACGACGAGGACGTCGCCCTGCCGCCCTACGAGGATTTCGAGGGCATGGCCAGCCGGATCGACGAGACCCGCATCGATCCGTACCTGATGTTCTCGGGCACGTCGGGCGCGCTTGCCTGGGAAGCCGGCCTGCGCTACGAGACGACCGACGTCGACGTCCGTGCCGACGATACCGCCGTCTCCAACGACTACTCGACGCTGCTGCCGTCCGCGCACCTGAAGTGGGACGTGACCGCCGACGACCGCATCAGCCTGTCGCTGGCGCGAACCGTGCGTCGCCCCAACTTCGACCAGATCCTGCCGCTGACGCTGGAAGAGGAGTTCGGCGACAACGACTTCACCGGCAACCCGCTGCTCGAACCCGAGCTCGCGTGGGGCCTGGACCTGGGCTACGAACGGCGCCTGGGCCAGCGCGGCGTGTTCGGCGTGAACGTGTTCTACCGCGACATCCAGGACCTGATCGAGACCGTCAACACCGGCGACCCGAGCTCGACCGCGCTGGACGACTTCGAGGACGAAGTCGAGGAGTTCCTCGACGAGAATCCCGGCGCCGACGAGAACACTCCGGGCTATCCGCAGTTCGACCCGGACAGCTTCGTCTACACCGCCCGCAACGTCGGCGACGGTTACGTCTACGGCATCGAGTTCGACCTGTCGACGCCGCTGACCGTGCTCGACCTGCCCGACACCGGTGTGTTCGTGAACTACTCGTGGCTGGACAGCTCGGTCGACGACGAGTTCGGCGAACGCCGCTTCAACAACCAGGCCAGGTACGTCTACAACGTCGGCTTCATCCAGAACATCCCCGATTGGGGCGTCTCGTTCGGTGCAAGCTACCGCCGCCAGGGAGAAGCGTTTTCGCGCATCGTCAGCGAGGAAGTCACGACGACGTATGAAGGCGACCTGGAAGTGTTCGTCGAGAAGCGCTTCGGCGATCGCATGTCGGTGCGCCTGACCGGCTCGAACCTGCTCGATGCCTCCAAGGAAGAAGCCTTCAACAAGTTCGACAACGCCGCCGACCAGATCGATCGCGACTTCGACGAGTACGAGCTGGAGCGCGAGACCGCCGGGCCGGTGTACCAGCTGATCGCACGCTATTCGTTCTGACCGGAATGTCGTCCCGACGAGCCACCGTCGGGACGACACCTACATCCGCGCGAGCACCAGGTGCGAGTGCATCGGCACAACCACGTGCCCGTCGTGGATCTGCTCCCTGATCGCCCCTGCCAACCGCGCTTGTGCCGCCTCGGTCAGCTCCGCACGCGCCTTGACGTCCAGGTGCTGCGTTGCCGGCACCGCCGCGGCTATGACGTCCACCTCCATCGCGACGAAACTGTCCGGATCGGGAAACACCGCCGGCATCGCCCGTGCCTGGATCGAGACGTCGCGGAATCCGGCATCACGCAGCAGCGCTTCCAGCTCCGATGCCTCGCCCAGCTCGAACGGTGCGGCGAGCGCGGGAATGCCGATCAGGTCCACCAACACGTCGTTGAACCGCGACCAGAACGGGTGATGGTCGAGTCCGCGCCAGACCGCCAGCGCCAGGCGACCGTCGTCGCGCAGCACGCGCCGTGCCTCACTCAGCGCCGCGGCACGGTCGGGCACGAACTGCAGCCCGTGCTGGCACAGCGCCAGGTCGAACTCGGCCTCGGCGAACGGCAGCACCTCCAGCCGGCCCTGCTTCCATTCGATGTCGAGCCCTTCCAGCGCACCCTGGACCTGCGCCACGCCGAGCATGTCGGGGTTGAGATCCACGCCGACCATGCGCCCGCTCGGCCCGACCCGTGGCGCGGCCAGGCGGGCGACGATGCCGGTACCGCAGGCCAGGTCGAGCACGTGTTCGCCGGGCGCGGGTTGCGCGAGATCAAGCAGCGCGCCGACCCAGGGACGGAACAGCACCGGGACCATCTCGCGTTCGTAGGTGACGGCGGGATTGCTCATGGGGCTCCTTAGGCGGTCCTTGCCGGTCGCCACGATATTCAACCGTGCATGCGAACGGGAACGTGTAGGCGCCCAGGCGGCGGCCTGGCCTGCCGGGCGAGCTTGGTATGCCGGGCGCGCCCGGCTGCGCTAGGCTTGCGCGATGAAGATCATCGAAGTCCGCCACCCGCTGGTGCAGCACAAGCTCGGCCTGATGCGACTGGCCGGGATCAGCACCAAGGAATTCCGCGAACTGGCGTCCGAGGTGGCCACGCTGCTCACCTACGAGGCCACCGCCGACCTCGAGACCGAGGAAGTCACGGTCGAAGGCTGGGCCGGTCCGGTGAGGACCCGCCGCATCAAGGGCGCGAAGGTAACCCTGGTGCCGATCCTGCGCGCGGGCCTGGGCATGCTGCCGGGCGTGCTCGAGCTGATTCCCGCCGCCAAGGTCGGCGTGGTCGGCCTTCAGCGCGACGAGCGCACGCTCGAACCGGTCGGTTACTACGAAAAGCTCACCGGCCGCATGGACGAGCGCACGGCGCTGATCCTCGATCCGATGCTGGCCACGGGCGGCACCCTGGTCGCCACCGTCGACATGCTCAAGGCGGCGGGCTGCAAGCGCATCAAGGGACTGTTCCTGGTGGCGGCGCCGGAAGGCCTGCACGTGCTCGAGAGCCGTCACCCGGACGTGGAGGTGTACACCGCCTCGATCGACGACCGCCTCAACGACGTCGGCTACATCCTGCCGGGCCTGGGCGACGCCGGCGACAAGATCTTTGGGACGCGGCACAACGGCTGAGGGCGCGGCGGACGGCCACTCATCCGGGCAAACACTTCCTCACCTCATCGCACCCGCACCGTCATCCCGACGAAAGCCGGGATCCATTTGCCCTTGACGTTGCTCCGCAGTCACTGGGCTCCCGCCTACGCGGGAATGACGGGGTGGTGGCGTAATCGCGATCTTTCACCGTCATCCCCTCACCGTCATCCCCGGCGAACGTTCGCCGGGATGACGGTGAGGGGGAACGACGGTGAGGTAACGGAAAAGTGGCGGGCCTGGATCCCGGCGTTCGCCGGGATGACGGTGAGGGGGCGGATGACGGTGAGGGGGCGGACGACGGTGAGGGGCGGATGACGGTGGGCTGACGCGGGATATCAACCGCGCTTGCGCCGCACGCGCCGCCACACCAGCGCCGCGCCGAGTAGCATCGCCGCCGCGCCCAGCAACCACGGCAACAGCCGCTGGTCCGTCCCCGGCGGCAATTCCACCACCGTGGACGCACGTTCCGCGCTCAATGCCTGCGCGGCGGCCTCCGGCGACAGCACCCAGCGATTGCCGCGAAGTTCCACCTTGTCGTCCAGCGGCGGCAGGCTCAGTTCTCGCCAGGTGATGCGGATGTCGCCGATCTGCGGATCGAGCGGATTCTCGGCACTGCCCAGACCGTCGCCTTCGGGCTGGAACGACGCCGCCAGGTTCGCCGGCAATCGCGAGAAGTTCGGCCGGAACACGCGCCATTGCCCCAGCGTCTGCAGCACCGCCAGATCGATCGGCTTGCCTTCCAGCGTCGCGTCGTCGGACCACCAGCGGCGATTGTCCAGTGGCAGTTTCTTCGGATTGGCGTGCCCCGGCGCGAAACGCGACGAGTCGATCGCCGCGGCGTTCCACACGCGCGTGTAGCCATCGCGGTTGGCACGCCACTGGTACATCTCGACCCTTCGATCCAGGCCGAAGCCGCGCGTGCCGACGCCGAAATCACGGTCCCGCAACGCCTTGCCGGGCTTGGGCGGATCGAGAGAATCATCGACGACCGCCGGCTGCGCCCATGCCTTGCTGCAGCACGCCGCGCCCATGGCGAGCGCGCAGGCCAGCGACAGCCAGGCTGTCGCTCCGGGCCGCGTCATGCGCGCAGCGCCCTCGCCTGCAGTTCGGCCACCTCGTGGGTCGTGCCGAATTTGCCCTTGTCGTCCTGGGTGACCTGCGCCAGCGCGCACTGCGGATCGTGGGTGAAGAACAGATGCACGTTGCGTCGCAGCTTGTCGGCAAGAAAGGCCTTCTTCTCGTCGATCAGCAACTCGGCATTGCGGTCGTAGCCCATGGTGATCGGAACATGCACCCACGGCCGTCCCGGAATCAGGTCGGCGCAGAACACCACGCCGCCGTGCGGCTCCCCCTCCACCTGGTCCGGGCCGACGATCTCGGCCAGCATCAGTCCCGGCGTATGGCCATCGCTGTAGTGGAAACGCACCGCCTGCCCAAGCGTGCGCGAGTACTCGCCATCGACCAGTTCGAGGCGGCCGGTGGCTTCGAGCAGGCCGGGCAGTTCCGGAATGAAGCTGGCGCGATCGCGTGCATGCGGATGCAGCGCGCGCTCGTAATGCTCGCGACCGACGACATAGGTCGCGTTCGGGAACAGCAGCCGGGGCGCCTCGCCTTCCTTCCATGGCGCGAGCAATCCGCCGGCATGGTCGAAGTGCAGGTGCGACAGCACCACTACATCGACATCCTCCGGAGCGAAGCCGGCCGCTGCCAGGGACTGCACCAGCACGTGCTGTTCCTCGACCACGCCGTAGCGCTCGCGCAGCTTCGGCTCGAAGAAGGCACCGATGCCGGTTTCGAACAGCACCGTCTTGCCGGCAAGCGGGCTGGCAAGCAGCGCGCGGCAGGCCAGTTCGATGCGGTTTTGCTCGTCGGGTGGCGACCACTTCGCCCACATCGCGCGCGGCGCATTGCCGAACATCGCGCCGCCATCGAGCTTCTGGCTGTTGCCGAGAATGGACCAGAGTTTCATCGGGCTAGGGTAACTCCACGCGCGTTAGGTTCGCGATAGCGCAATTCAACGACACCGTCCGTCCTGAGCGTGGCGCAGCGAAGTCGAAGGACCGGATAACCGGAAACCGCCAGCCACCTGCTCCTTCGACTTCGCGCCTTCGGCGCTACGCTCAGGACGAACGGTGTCGGGGGCCTGCCGGGGCCAGGGATTGGAAGCGGGCTCAGCGACCCTCTACGGCACCCTTGCCGACCGGGTTGCGCGGGTCGGTACCGGCCTCCAGTACGTTGCTGCGCTTGTCCCAGGACACCGTCTGCAGGTTGCCCCAGGTGTTCTCGCCGGCATTGACCTTGTGCCCCATCGCCTCCAGCGCCGTCACCGTCTGCGCGTCCAGCGTGCCCTTCTCGGCGGAGATCACGTCCGGCATCCACTGGTGATGGATGCGCGGCAGCGCGGCAACCTCCTGCGCGCCCAGGCCGGCGTCGTAGCCGAGGATGCCCAGCAGCACTTCGGTGATGATGCGGCTGCCACCGGGTGCGCCGATCACGGCCAGCCTGTCCCTGGATTCGATGAAGCTCGGCGTCATCGAGCTGAGCATGCGCTTGCCCGCTGCCGGCGCGTTTGCGGCGAAGCCCATCACACCGAACGCGTTGGGCGTGCCGGGGCGCAGGGCGAAGTCGTCCATCTCGTTGTTGAGCAGCACGCCGGTACCCGGCGCGACCATGCCCGAGCCATAAAGCAGGTTGACCGTCTGCGTGGTCGAGACGCGATTGCCGGCCGCATCGATGATCGAGAAGTGCGTGGTTTCGTCGTCTTCCAGCGGTGCCGGCTGGCCCGGCAGCAGATCGCTGGGCGTGGCCTTCTCCGGATGGATCGTCGCACGCAGCCCGGCGGCGTAATCGACGCTGGTCAGTCGCGCCAGCGGCATCGTCACGAAGTCCGGATCGCCCAGGTAGATCGTGCGGTCGCGGAAAGCGCGACGCATCGCCTCGGTGATCAGGTGGGTTCGATGCGCCTGGTCGAGTTTGGACAGATCCCAGCCCGACAACATCTGCAGCATCTCCGCCAGCGCCACGCCACCCGACGACGGCGGCGGCGCGGTGGTGACGGTCCAGTCGCGGTACTGGAAGTGCAGCGGTTCGCGCTCCTTGACGCGATAGCCCGCCAGCTCGTCGGCGCGCCATTGCCCGCCTTCTTCCTTCACCGCAGCCAGCAGCCTGGCGGCGACTTCGCCGCGATAGAAGCCATCGAAGCCCTTGTCGGCCAGCAGCTCCAGCGTGCGCGCCAGATCCGGTTGCTTGAGGATCTCGCCGACCTTGGGCGCGCTGCCGTCGGCGAGGAACACCTCGCGCGTGCCGCGGTAACGCTCCATGACTTCGCGCCGGCTGCCGTAACCGCGCTCAAGGCGCGGGTACACCTCGAAGCCTTCGCGCGCGATGCGGATCGCAGGCGCCAGCGTCGTCTTCAGCGGCAACCGGCCGTACTTGCCCGAAACATGCACCAGCGCCGCGGGCAGGCCCGGGATGCCGGCCGACCACGGGCCGTTGGTGGCGCGGTCGCGGTTGAGCTCGCCCTTGTCGTCGAGGTACGCCGCCGGCGTGGCCGCGGCCACCGCGGTCTCGCGCGCATCGACGAAGACATCCTTGCCACTCTTGGCGTCGTGCAGCAGGAAGAACCCGCCACCGCCGATGCCCGAGCTGATCGGCTCGACCACGGCCAGGGTGGCCGACACCGCGACCGCGGCGTCGAAGGCGTTGCCGCCGGCGCGAATCATCTCCATGCCGGCATCGGTGGCCAGCGCGTGGGCACTGGCGATCGCGACACCCGGCGGATGGCCGGCGGGCCTGGCGGCTTTCTGGGCTGCGTGAAGCGGCAGCGTCGCGGTGAGCAGGAGACCGGCGGACAACACACTGGCGCTCACCAGCGCACGCAACGCTTGACGCATCATTTCAGCTCCTGCTGCAGGCGCGCGAGCTTGGCCAGCAGCTGTTCGTTGGTTTCGGGGTGGTCCGCGTCGGGGTCGATGCACTCGACGGGACAGACGACCACGCACTGGGGTTCGTCGAAATGGCCGACGCATTCGGTGCAGCGCGCCGGATCGATCACGTAGATGGTCTCGCCCTGCGAAATCGCCTGGTTCGGACAGGCCGGTTCGCAGACATCGCAGTTGACGCAGAGCTCGTTGATCTTGAGGGACATGGGGGACTATTTCTCGTCATTCCCGCGAAGGCGGGAATCCAAGGACGCTGACTCTTGATATGCGTGCCGCAAACGGCAAAAGCAACGTCCTTGGATCCCCGCCTTCGCGGGGATGACGTTCCGGCAAAGGCAACGTCCATGGATCCCCGCTTTCGCGGGGATGACGATTCCACGAAGGCGGGGCCGCTTTGCGGCCCCGCGTGGAATCGTCACTTGGCTTCGATGAACTCGTACTTCGCGCCCGACGGCTCGACGGCAGCCTTGACGCGCTCGCTGTCGGCGCTGGCGCCGATGAACATCAGGCGCACGCCCTTCATCGTGCCCGGCTGGGCCTGGGCGAAGGAGGCGATCGCCAGGTCAGCCGACTTGGCCGAGTTCTGCGAGCCGAAGGCCAGCAGCGTGCCCTCGACGCCACCGCGGGCGACGTCGCCCTGCGCCTTCTCGAGCTGGCGGGCGTACTCGCCCTCGAAGTCGGCGCCGGCCGGGTCCGGCAGGGTGTACAGGTAGACGCTGGTGGCGCCTTCGACATTGCGCTTGACCACTTCGGTCAGATAGGTGTCCCAGGCGGCGCCTTCGTTGGTGGTCGGCGCGGTCAGCGGCGCTTCGACGGCGGCGGCGGCCTTGTCGTCGCCCTTGTTGCAGGCAACCAGCAACGGCATCGACAGGCAGGCGAGCAGCAGCAGGCGGGTGGTGGTCTTCATCGGGGTCCCCTTCGGTGACTACAGGTTTGAGTAGTGCAGGTTTGAGTAATGGTGGAACGGGTGGAGGATCTGGATGCTTTGATCAGGTTGCTTTGAGCGCGTCTGTTCGGACGCCGTTGCGGATCAACGGTGGTTGCGTTGCCATTGCGCCTGCAACGCTGCGGCTACCGCCGGCGGCACGAAACCCGAGACATCGCCGCCCAGGCGGGAGATCTCGCGCACCAGCGAAGAGGAAATGAAGCCGTACTGCTCGGCAGGGGTCAGGAACAGCGTTTCGACTTCCGGAATCAGGTGGCGGTTCATGCTGGCCAGCTGGAACTCGTACTCGAAGTCCGACACCGCGCGCAGCCCGCGCAGCAGCACGCCACCGCCGACCTGGTCGACGAAGTGCGCCAGCAGGCTGTCGAATCCGCGGACCTCGATATTGGCGTGGTGGGCGACCGCCTTGCGCGCCAGCTCGACGCGCAGGTCCAGCGGCAGCGCCGGGCCCTTCCCCGGGCTTTCGGCGACACCGATGATCAGCCGCTCGAACAGCGGCGCTGCGCGGTCGACCAGGTCGATATGGCCGTTGGTGATCGGGTCGAAGGTGCCGGGGTATACGGCGATTCGGTTTCGGGCCACGGTCATTCGGGTCGTCGACAGGTGGCCGAAGTGTAACAGTCGCCCGTAGGAGCGAGCTTGCTCGCGACCGGACGACCCGGCGCGGCCACGCCCATCGCGAGCAAGCTCGCTCCTACGGAAGCGACGCGGACCGCCGATAGAGGGCAAATCGCACCTCCCGGGTCCGACCTTCACGGTGCAGGCGCCAGTCCGGCGGCAATTGCGGCGCTGCGTCATGCGGCGCCTCGACGTACAGCCAGGCGTCGGGCTTGAGCGTGGCGATGACAAGTGGCAACGCCTTGTCCCACAGGCCGGCGGCAAAGGGTGGATCGAGGAACGCCAGGTCGAAACCGGCTTCGGCCTGCCCCGCCAGCCAGGAAAGCGCATCGCCCTGGACGATCGTTGCCGCCTCCCCGCCGGGCAGGCGCGCGGCCAGCGTGCGCAGGGCATCGGCCAGGCCCGGGTCGCGTTCGACCAGCACCGCGCTGGCGGCGCCGCGCGAAAGTGCCTCCATGCCCAGCGCGCCACTGCCGGCGAACACATCGAGCACGCGGGCGCCGGGCAGCATCGGCATCAACCAGTTGAACAGGGTCTCGCGCACCCGGTCCGAGGTCGGCCGCAGACCGGCCACGGCCGGCACGCTCAGCCGCGTGCCGCGCCAGCGTCCACCGATCAGGCGCACTTTGCCCGCGGCCGCGGTGGCCGGCATGGCGACGGTGGCGGGATGGCGTCGGGGCGGTTTGTTCATCGGGGTCGGGAGGGGGCCGGTGCTAGCATGTGTGCATTCTCGCGCATTCCCCACATTGCCCTCGATGCTCAGTTTTTTCCGCCGCAAGAAACCCCAGACTCCAGCCGAAGCGGCAAAGCCGGGCGCCAGCGAGGGCGCTTACAGCACCGAGGAACTTGCTGCGGCATTCCCGGCGCCGCCTGAAGACGAGGCGCCCGTCGCCGAGCCGGTCGCAGAACCTGCCCCGCCCCAGCCGCCCGAACGACGCGAACCTGAGCCTGTTCCAGCCGAGATCATCGCCGCAGCGCTGGATGTCGAGCCGGTCCAGATCCAGGCCGTCGAGCCGGCCCCGCAACCTTCGCTCCCCGCCGAAGCCGCCCTCGCCGCCCATCCGATCGTCGCCCCAGCCGCGCCGGGCAAGACCGGTTGGCGCGAGCGTCTGCGCGGCAGCAGCTTCGCGCGCAGTTTCAGCGGCCTGTTCTCGCGCAATCCCAAGCTCGACGACGACCTGCTCGACGAGATCGAGACCGCGCTGATCACCGCCGACGTCGGCGTCGGCGCGACCACCGAGCTGATCGAGTCGCTGCGCAAGCGCATGAAGGCGCGCGAGTTCGCCGATGCCCGCGCATTGCTGGCAGCGCTGCGCGCGGACCTGCTGGCGATGCTGCAACCGGTCGCGCAGCCGCTGCAGATCGACACCAATGCCAAGCCCTTCGTGCTGCTCACCGTCGGCGTCAATGGCGTCGGCAAGACCACCACGATCGGCAAGCTCGCCAAGCGCTTCAAGGACGAGAACCGCCCGCTGATGCTGGCCGCCGGCGACACCTTCCGCGCCGCCGCCGTCGCCCAGTTGCAAGCCTGGGGCGATCGCAACGGCGTGCCGGTCGTCGCCCAGGGCCAGAACGCCGACGCCGCTTCGGTTGCCTTCGATGCCCTGCAGGCCGCCAAGGCGCGCGGCACGCAGGTGCTGATCGCCGACACCGCCGGCCGCCTGCACACCCAGCAGGGCCTGATGGCCGAACTGGGCAAGATCAAGCGTGTGATCCAGAAGATCGACGTCAACGCGCCGCACGAGGTCCTGATGGTGATCGACGGCACCACCGGACAGAACGCCCTGTCGCAGCTGCGCCAGTTCCATGCCGCGGTGGGCGTGACTGGCCTGGTCGTGACCAAGCTCGACGGCACCGCCAAGGGTGGCGTGGTGTTCGCGCTTGCACGCGAGTTCGGCATTCCGATTCGTTTCGCCGGTATCGGTGAGCGTCCGGAGGACCTGCGCGTGTTCGATGCCGAGGCCTTCGTCGACGCCCTCCTGCCCGGGTCGCTCGGCGCCTGACGCGGCCGACGCCACGCATGGCCGCGCCGGAACCCGCCATCCCGCGTCGCCCTTCGCGCCGCCGCAGCATCCTGCTCATCGCGCTTGTGGTGGTGTTCGCCCTGCTCGTGCTCGCATTGCGCTGGGTCGGGCAACCCAGTCGCGTCGCCGGATTGATCCTTTCCGAGGCCGGCGATGCACTTGGCCTTGAGATCACCGCGGCCGGCGCCAGCGAGTACCGGTTACGCGGCACGCCAATGCTGCTGCTTCGCGATGTCGTCGCCCGCCAGCCCGGCGCGCCGACGCCACTGCTTCGCGCCGAGCGCATCCAGCTCGAACTGCCATGGGCCACCATCCGCGCTGCCGGTGACGATCTGACGGTGCGCCGCATCGAACTTGACGCGCCGCAACTGGACCTCGCGGCACTGCAGCGCTGGCAGGCCACGCGGCCTCCGTCCGAGACGCGCATCCCGACCCTGACCGACGGCATGCGCCTGTTGCGTGGCCGCGTCATCGGCGACGCCTGGTCGGTCGATGCAATCGACATCGACCTGCCCGTGCTGTATCCCGACCGCGCCCTGACCGCACACCTGCGCGGACGCTTCAGCAGCGGCACCCTCGCCGCGCCCTTCGACCTCGATGCAGCGCTGACCCGCTTCGCCGTCAACGCCGGACTGGGCCTGAGCGGCGATGTCGGCGTCGAATCGCCGCCGTGGTCGCTGCCGATGCGATTGGTGTTGTCCGGGCGCGTGCGCGACGGCGACGACGGCATGGGTGTAGACGTCATCCGCCTCGGTGCCGTCGCGCGCTATCGCAACGGCGATACGGTGCTGCCGTTCGTGTTCGGAGTGGCCGGCCCTCTGCGCCTGCATTCGGGCGAAGTGACGATGACGCCGCTCGGCTTTGCCCTGCGCGGACGCGACGCCATGCCCAGCCTGCATGCCCGTGGCGGGTTCGCGTTTGGCGATGCATTGGCATTGCGCCTGGACGGCATGATCGCCGACTGGCCGAAGGCCTGGCCGGCATTGCCGGAACCGCTGCAATCGTCGGTGTCGGCGCTGCCGTTCAAGTACGAATATCGCGGCCGCGCCGACTTGTCCGACACCAGTGCGCTGCAACTGCAGCGCGACGCCACCCGCTTCGACGGCCACTTCCGACTGCCCGAAGTGCTGACGTGGATCGATACCATCGACCGGGGGACGCCGCTGCCGCCGCTGGCCGGGCACCTGTCGACGCCGAAGATCGAGATTGCCGGCGCGACGCTGCAAGGCGTCGAAGTCGATTTCGCACCCACGCAAGGCGAGGCGATGACGCCGTGAGCACGACGACACCCGTGGACCCGTTCGCCACACGCCTTCTTGCCTGGTTCGACGTCAGCGGCCGCCATGACCTGCCCTGGCAGCACCCGCGCTCGCCGTACCGGGTGTGGCTGTCGGAAATCATGCTGCAGCAGACCCAGGTCAAGACTGCTGCGCCCTACTTCGAGCGTTTCGTGGCGGCGCTGCCAACGCTGCGCGACCTCGCCGCCGCACCACTCGACGACGTGCTCGCACTGTGGTCGGGCCTGGGCTACTACGCCCGTGCACGCAACCTGCACGCCGCCGCCAAACGCTGCGTCGAACTGCACGGCGGCGACCTGCCGCGCGACCTCGATCCTCTGACCGCCCTGCCCGGCATCGGCCGCAGCACCGCCGCGGCGATCGCTTCGCAGGCATGGGGCGAGCGTTGCGCGATCCTCGACGGCAACGTCAAGCGCGTGCTCACCCGCTACCACGGCATCGACGGCTACCCCGGTCTGCCTGCGGTCGAGAGGAAGCTGTGGTCGCTGGCCGAGGATCACGTCGCCCGCGCGCAGTTGCCGCCATTGCGGATGGCCGACTACACCCAGGCACAGATGGACCTGGGGGCCACGCTGTGCACCCGTGCCGACCCGGCCTGCGTGTTGTGCCCGATGCAGGACGACTGCGTCGCCCGTCGTGAAGGTCGCGTCGCCGACCTGCCCACGCCCAAGCCCGGCAAGACACCGCCGCAGAAGTACGCGCACGTGCTGTGGGCCGAAGACAGCGACGGCCGCATCCTGCTGCAGCGGCGACCGCCGAGCGGCATCTGGGCATCGCTGTGGACCCTGCCGCAGGCCGAGGACGACACGCTGGCGCAGGACTGGTTCCAGCAACACCTCACTGGCAATTATTCAAACGCGCAAGTGTTGCCCGCTATCGACCACGCCTTCAGCCACTACAAGCTGCAACTGCAGCCGTTGCGCTGGCGCGGCACCGCGCTGCGCGGCCGGATCGGCGACAATGACGACCTGCGCTGGGTCGCACGCGAGGACCTCGGCGCGATCGGCATTCCAGCACCGATCCGCAAACTGCTGGAAGCCAGCGCCCGGGAACCCTGAACCATGCCCCGCACCGTCTACTGCGAATACGAAAAGCGCGAAACCGAAGGCCTCGACTTCGTGCCGTGGCCTGGCGAACTGGGCAAGCGCATCTTCGCCCACATCGGCAAGCCCGCCTGGGCGGCATGGCTTGCGCACCAGACCATGCTGATCAACGAGAACCGGCTGTCGCCGCTCGACCCCAAGCACCGCGCCTTCCTCGAAGGCGAAATGGAGAAGTTCCTGTTCGGTGGCGACGCCGCCAAACCCGCCGGCTACGTCGCCCCCGAAAACTGACACTGGGTCCTGAGGCTTCAGGACTTCTCGCGCTCGGCGACCTGCGCGGCGCGCTTCTCGCTTTCGGCCTGTCTCAGCGCCTTGGCATCGACCGGACGGATTTCCTTGATCCAGCACGGAATCTGATTGGACGCCCGGCTCAGCACGATGACCTTGTCGAAGTTCTGGTACACCCGCCCGAACTGGTTGGTCACGGTGATGGCCTGGGCGAAGTCCAAGTCCTGGCAGGTGCTCTTGAGCTCCAGCAGATAGACCTCGCTGGGCTTGGTCCACACCGCCAGCGCGGTATCGCCCAAGGGCGTCCAACCGTCGAGGCGGCCGAAGTACTGGAAGTTCGGAACCGGCGCGCCGGCGTGGGCGCGGTACAGCTCCAGCTTGTCGGCATCACTGATGCGAGTTGCGCTGGCGCAGGCGCTGGTGACCAGCGCGGCCAGGCAGGCCAGGACCAGGGCTTTCATGACGCTCTCCTGCAGCGCGCGGGCTGCCTGTGGAAGAACACCCCACAATCTTGCACCGCCCCGGCGCCGGCGCTGCAGCGACCCGCGAACCCGTTCAGCGCACATCCGGCTTGCCATGCCCGCCCGCGATCCGTATCATTCCGCTCCTCGCACGGCCTGACCGTCGCGGAATGGCCGGGTAGCTCAGTTGGTAGAGCAGGGGATTGAAAATCCCCGTGTCGGGGGTTCGATTCCCTCCCCGGCCACCATGATTAAACGTAAGCCCAGTAAGGCTCTCAGGCTTTACTGGGCTTTCTGCTTTCTGGGCCCATCGCGCCCCGTGTCACGGCCCGTGTCATGGCTCGCGTTCCGTCCGCTTGCCGCCCTGCTGGAAGTTCAATGCGCGCAGACCTAACAACCGAGTCGATCGGGAGAGCTGCCGTTGAGGAGGCGGTCATCGCCCTTAGCTTGCTGCTGCCTGGCGCGATTCCAGACCTGCTAGAAATGCTGCCGCAGGCCTCGACAGCGCATCCTCGGCAGCTGTGCACCGAGCTTCGAAAGCGTGGAGCGCAGCTGAGCCCTCAGGAAAAGCGGGAGCGTGGCGTGCGGGCCAATGCATTCCTCAGCCGGGAGGCGCTTTCCCAGATGACGCCTGCTGGCCAGAAGAGGCCGCTCGTGGCCCACGAAATCACGTTGCTTCGGGCCAGATTCACGATGCACAGGTTCGAGCGCGTTCTGGCCGTTCGCCCATTCGGAGACTCGGCCAAGCTTCGGCACTCACCTTCCATCCCATCCGAGCGGTGCGCTGGCTGTCGGCGGCTCGAATCGTTCGGCTGCGTCGAACCTGGCGAAGCTGCCACCTTTCCGCCCGACGACTGCGAGGTTGAAGCCTGCAACCTCATCTTGGAAATCAAGATCGATCACGTAGCGATGCTTCTTCGCGAAGCATGAAAAGCGTAGCCCGCCCCTGATCCAAGGGCGGGCTCCGGTCAACTCACGGCGGCGAGATCTCGGACAGAGGGACCAACCGCGTCGACTGCTGGTGTTGTTACGGGCACCGCCAGCTGGCCCGGCGCGGAGCCCGGACTCCCGCGCATCTCTAGCTCAGTGCCGGTGTCGACCTGGCACGCGGTAGGCGAGCGCGTAGGCGACTGGATCCATCGGCCGCTCCTCGGCGAGCACGTCGAACCTGGCTTCGATGTAGGCCTCGCTCCGACCTTCGACATGCGAAGCACCGAACCTGTCTCCGACGGCGCGCGCCCGGATCTGTTCGTCCGGCCATGCCGCGTCAAAGCAGGTGTTCGGCGAGATCTGCGTTGCCTGAATCAGCGCAACAGAATCTTCTCTGAGTTCATCAGGGTTCTGCAAACGGTCTCGCCCGGCAACGACGTAATCGCTGACTTGGAAAGCGCCAAGTCCGAAACTCAATTCACAAAGTCGATGGAGGCGATAAAACACGCACTCCCTGACTCGCTCAAGATCAATGGCCAGAACCCAATCCTTCTACTCCATTCCGCGCTTAGCGAGGGGCTTCACGCCAAGGATGACGCTGACTGCCTGGCGTATGCTGCGGCGGTTAGGACCATCCTTTTTGAGGCCGTTGACAGGCTAAGCAGCGCATTGAAGGAAGATGCCGAACTTGGCAAGGCATTAGCACTCTTGAGCAAGGCCAAGCAGTAGCGAGCATGAACTCGCACCTTGCTTCCGACTCGCTAGTCCCTGCGACGTTCCCCCGCTTTCAGTAGTGAGACGATCTAGAGTCCGGGATTACTGTAGCCGAACCTCGGGCACGGGGATGGCCGCGGGAGGTATGTTCGGCAGGTCTACGGCCGCTCGGCTTTGGTCCAAGTAGCAGTCCTGGCTGCCTCTTCGTCCCGGAGAACTTCCGCGCGTCGGATCATCTGCTGCACTTCCGGGCTCGCATGCATCGCAATGAGCTCCAAGTCTGGATGCGCATTTGCAAAGACCCGGAATATCTCATCGGCAAATGCTTGCCCAATTCTCCCCACGTCTTCGAAGTCGAGAATCACGCTCTTGAAACGGTCAACCCGTTGCATGAGTCGTTTGGCCTGAGACCTGGACACCAGGTTCTCATTTCCCACACGAGCCAACCGCACCGGAACCACGGTTTTTGCGAACGAGTAATCGTCGGGACCGCTGGAGTACTCCCGAAACACTTCGGTGTCCGTTCGGGTCGAATCGGTTGCGATCTCCATCGACACTGTCGTTCCTTGATGCTCGCCATCGCGCTCCATCAGCAGATCGTCCTCTTCGGAATCCACATGATCGAAGACAAGTTCTCCAGAGAATATGCGGAAAGCGTCGAACATTCGCGAAGTGAAGAAGATGCCTTCTCCTGAGTGCCTTCTTGGATCCGTCGTCAGCTTCCCCTTGGATAACTCCAGGAGGGCCAAACGCTCGTCGGGAAGATCGAGTGCACGAGTGATCTTTCTGAAGATACCAATGCCATTGTCCACCACCCGCATCGCGAGGGCGGTAGCGGTCCGGTCGACATTGACCCTGACTTCAGTGCCTTCGGAATGATCCACCGCGTTGTTGACCATTTCAGTCAAACCATGGTGGGCAATATCCATGACGTTGCTGGGGAGGCCCTGTAGAAGAGGCGCAACGTCCTGCGTCCAGACGCGGTCTTCGGCAAGACCTGAGATGGCATAGGAGAAGGAGTCACGCCGACTCTGTCCACGGCCATAGACCGGACGAGTGGTTCCAGTCTTGACGAGAAACCCGTCGTCGATCAGCGCCTGGGCATGCTTGATGACGGTCGGTCGACTGATCCCCAGACCTTTCATTACGGTCTGGATCAAGTCCTTGGGGTGATCGGCAACCGCGGCAAGTACCGCGGCCTGGATCTCAAAGGCTCTGGAGGGGCGTGCCATCGGGCGACTGTAAACCTAAAGCGACTTTATTGTAAAGTTAAGCCTCGCTGACTATAAAGAAACGGCGATAGACATCTTTCTTGGGGCCCGTTCAGGGAGTCAGTTAGCCGTGCCAGACGGACTGGCGTAGACCTACGAACGAGCCATCAGGTTCTCCGCCACACGCCTTGCCACCTCACTTGGTGCGATCCAGGCGCTTCGATAGATCCGGGACGGGCATGAACACGAACGATTTGCCTGACCTCTCTTTGTGCAAGAGACCAAGCTCAACAAGCCCCAGCAAGTCACTTCTAGCCGTCGGATAAGTAACGGTATGCGCCGCCTGATGGCCGGCGATTTCGTACCAACTGTCTGGATGCTTGATTGCATGAAGCAGGAGCGCACGTTGTCGATGATTCAGTTGAGCACCAAGGCGTGAGCCCGGCCTCAAGAGCGCTTCTGCCTGGCGACGCTCCTTGTGCTTTCGCGCCAGGTAGCTGCGGAGGCCATCGACTGCCTGGATGATGACTCCCAGCTGATGCTCCACGAAGTAGGACAAGTCGGAATTGTCGCTCTCCGTATAGAGGTAGGCCTGAACGTATTGAGCTGGCGCCTTCTTCAGCACGCTTGAGATGGAGATGTATTCAGTAAGCCAATATCCTGACTTGAGCATCGACCAGTAGAAGAGCGCTCGTGCGGTTCGGCCATTGCCATCACAAAAGGGATGGTCATAGCCGATCTGGAAATGAATTGCGATCGCCCTGACGATCGGGTGCAAGAACTCGCCGTCGCTGCCTCCGTTCGCGAAATCACAAAGCGCCTGCATTCGAGCCATCAACTCGCTCGCGGGGGGCGGCACGTGGAGCGTGATCGTTGGGTCCAGCCTATCTTGGACCACAACATTGTCTTCTTCGGTACGAAGTCGCCCCGCCTGCGACGGATCATCCAGGGCGTCATCCATGAGCAGTCGGTGAATACTGAAGATTGTTTTCGGCGTGAGCTTTCCTGCCTGCCAACCGTGGAGCGCCTGCATGACCTTGAAGTTGTTGTAGATCATGCGTTCACTGCGATCGCGGGGATTGCGCCCTGTCGCCAGCATTTCCTTGGCGATCTGGCGCGTGGTCGATGCCCCCTCCAACTGGGACGACGTCATCGCCTCTTCGATGAGAGACCGCATCAGATAACGATTACGCAGCGAGTCGGCGTCGATCGACTCCGTCCCTAGAATGGCGCCAGCGGCCTCACGATCAAGGTAGTGAAGTTTGCGCTGCATTGCGCTGGTGACTGACACAGCGAACGTCTGATCCGCTTTGTCCAGCAGGGGCAATTTACGCGCCATGGACATCCGCGCGAATCGCAGCCCCAACCACCATTCCTCACTGGAAAGGCCATCCGGGGATGGCAGATGCCGGAGGTGGTCCCAGTGCTCATATATGCCATTGACGTCAGGTCCCAGCCTGCGCGCCATGATTTCGCTCAACCGGCCTGGGGCCAGTGTGGTCGCTGCGCTCATGCCCGGGGGCTTAACCGGAATTTTCATCAATGAAGGCTTGCTATAAATTGTCCTGAGATTTATATCAAACTTACACAGGGAGATGTTAAGCAACTTTATCACAGTAATTTCAATGACTTACTGCATAACCAGTTTCCGCATCGGAGTTGCCGCCGAGCGCCATGTTCGGAGTTGTACGCCCAGGGCCAGCGTGTGGCCCTGTCCGCCCGCCGCAGTTCGCCCTTCACACCCCCGTGTTACCCCCGTGACAGCATCCGCGAGCCGGGCCCCGTGCGCCGCAATCGCCTCGCACGGACAGGGCCCTGCACCTCGACTCAATCCGACTGGAGATTCGCAGATGCGCAAGTTCGCTTCCTGGGCCAAGCGCGGCCTGTTGGTGGTTTCGCCCCTCTCTCTCGTAGTCGCAATGGCCGCATCCGCGGCGGAGCCTTCCGGCGCGATGCCGGACTCGGTCCGCGCGGCGATGCAGCGGGATCTTGGGCTGACGTCGGCCCAGTTGTCCCAGTACCTCAAGATCGAACGCCTCGCCGCGTTGCGGGAGAAGCAGCTGGCCCATGCACAGGGTCGCGCCTTCGCCGGCAGCTGGATTGAGCGCAATGCAAGCGGCGGCTACCAGTTGATCGTCGCGACGACCTCGATCCGCCCGCAGCAGGCGGCGGCAGGCGTCGAGATCCGTCAGGCACGCCGCAGCCTGGATGAACTCACCTCTTCCAAGTCCCGGCTGGACGCCGTGCTCGCAAGCGAAGGCAAGGCACCCGATGGCGTTTACGGCTGGTATGTCGATCTGCCCAGCAACAGCGTTGTGGTCAGCGTCGGCAAGGGTGGACAGCAGGCCGGCATCGACTTCGTTGCCGCAAGCGGCGTCGATGTCCAAAGCGTGCGCCTGGAGACTGCCGAAGAACAGCCGAGCCTGCGCGTGGACCTGAAGGGCGGACTGGGTTATCTGCGCAACCCCGGTGATGGTTATCTCTACGCATGTTCGGTTGGTTTCAACGTCACCCAGGGAAGCAATCCGGGCTTCGTCAGCGCCGGCCATTGCGGCACCGCCACCGAGGTCGTGTATTTCGAGCCGGCGCAATGGACGCTCGGGCCGAGGCTCGGCACGTTCGCCGCTTCCTCGTTTCCCGCGCCCGGCCAGACCGGAAACGACTACGCCTGGGTGAAGGTGGATGCCACTCACATCCTGTCGCCGACGGTTTACGGTTACGGCAGCGGCGACGTCACTGTCCGGGGCAGCGCTGAAGCGGCCGTCGGCGCCGCGATCTGCCGCTCCGGCCGTACCTCGGGTTGGCGATGCGGCACGATCGAAGCCAAGAATCAGACGGTCGCCTACAGCAGCGGCGAAACGATCTTGAATCTGACCCGCACCACCGCCTGCTCCGAAGGCGGCGACTCGGGCGGTTCGTTCATCACCGGTCCGGGCCAGGCGCAAGGTGTGCTGTCTGGTGGTAGCGGCACGTGCAAAGGCAAGCAGCCCAACAAGCGCACAAGGAGCTTTTTCCAGCCGCTCCTTCCGATTCTGCAGGCCTACGGCTTGAACTTGCGCACCGGCGTCTGACGGCGCTGCACCGAAAACAAGAACGCTCCGCTTGGCGGGGCGTTCTTCCGTCAGACATCACGCTAGATCTGAGCCAGCATCAACACATAACCATCCGGATCCTCAAGCCTGCATTCGCCGCCCGGCATGTAGAACGGGTACTTGATCTCGCCCGGCTCATGGCCGAGCTCCACCAGGGCGGCGCGGCTCTGCTTGATGTCGTCGTAGTAGAGATAGAAGAGGACGGCTTGCTGGGACGCATCTATCGGCCCGGACGCCAGTCCGACCATCAGGTTGGCCTTCTCGCTCTCCAGCCAAGCCCAGACAGGCGCGGTTTGCCCATTCGGAACAACGGTGTTGAGCACAGTGAAACCGAGGCCAGCGTAGAATCGGATGCTTCGCTCGACGTCGGCGACGTGGGCAAAGGCGACGAGTGACCTTGTCTGAGCTGCCATGTGAACCTCCGATGCCATTCAACGCAATGCCCGGTCACGCCGCCGAAGCGGCGTCGGCGCCCTGAGCTTATGCACGAAGGTTCAAGCCAGCAAGCCGGCCTGAAGATCAGAACGCCCGGCTGATCGTGAAGCTCCCGAACACCGGCGTCTCGCGCTGGCCATCGAACTCGCGCGTGCCGTGGTAACGCGCCAGCGCGAACTTCCAGCGATGCCGCATCAGCGCCACGCCGTAACCGATGTTGGCCACGGCATGACGCTTGTCGACGCTGTGGCTGTCGCGGAAGGTATTTCCGTCCAGCGTGATGTCATAAAACACCCAGCGCGTATCGAAGGTCACGAACAGATGCGCGCCGGGCACGTACTGGCTCTGTGGCTCGCGCGTCGGCGCCGTGTTCTCGCCGGCCGGGCGCAGGGGCGTGCTGCCGAAGTCGTCGGGAAGGTTCAGGCCGAAGCGGAACTCTGCGCCGGTGTTGAGGTAGGTCGCCAGGTTGCCAAAACTGCCACCGTAGTGCGCGATCGTGTCCCAGCCCCACCCTCGCGCGCCGTCGCTGGAGGAGAAACGAAGCATGCGCTCGTGGACGATCCGGAAGACCGGCTCGTTCTCGAGCTGGTTGTCCCAGCCGCGGAACTTCTCGCTGCCGGTGATCTGGTGCACAGCATCCTGCGCTTGCTTGCCCAGCGCTGCCGGTCCGACGATGCCGACCTGCAGTTGCGTGGTGCGCAGCTTGTCGCCTTCGCGTGCGTTGTAGCCCAGGCCGACCAGCAACGCGGCTGCATACGGCCGGTCGTCCTCGATCAGGTCGCTGCGACTGAAATCGGTCGGCGTGTAGATGCCCTGGGCGAAGGTCGCGATCATGTTCTGCTGCTCGAACGTTTCCGACTGCAGCGCCCCCAGGTAGCGGTTGACCCACTGGGCGAGCCGCGGGATGCAGGGATCGTTGGTGTAGTCGCGCAGGTTGGGCGATACCAGCGTCAGCTGCACGCCGTTGCTGTAGCCCTGGTCCTGGCCGCCGATCACGTCGTTGTCGACGCGCAGGTTGACGATAGGGGGAAGCCGGGTGCGGCCGCTGGTGCAATCTTCGCGGCCGTGTGCCTGGGCGGTTCCTATGGGGCAAAACGAGATCGCTGTGGCTGCCAGCAGCCACTTGCCAATGAACTGGGAACGCATGATTTCCTGCTATCAAGACCCCGGGGCGCCATGAGGCTTGACCGGTACCGGGCGTAGGGTTGGCGCTTCTGATCCGCTGTATCGTCGTGCTGATCGGTACTCCGCGGAGACACCGCGCCGACGCAGGTTGTCCCGTGCACTCCAGAAGCCTGGCGCGAGAATAGAGTCCCGCCCGCGCCATGGGTAGCCCTCGTGGCGGACCCTGTGTGTTGTCCGCAGCGCAACAATCTGCCGGTCTCGCGAATCGGGACGCGGCGCGTCCGCGCGCTACTGCGAACCACCGGCCTTCGCAGCAACCTCGGCGATGCGCTCCAGCGGTACATCTTCAACGTCTTCGGATATCACACGCGCGACGCGACCTTCGCCATCGCGCTCGAATCGCAGCGGCCCCAGCCCTCCATCCATCACGAACGTGGACTGCGTCAGCGCCACCAGTTCCTTCGGCGGTGCCTCGCCCTCGATCACATGCAGCTTGCCGTGCTGCAGCTCGATCCGCAGCGTCCAGTCGTACTCGTCGATCCGATAGCTGCCGACGTAATCACGCAGCAGGCGCTCGGGCACTGCCATCCCGCGTGCCGGCACGAGGTGGTTGGCGCTTCCCAGCGGATGCTCGCCTCCGCACACGGCGCAGGCCGTGCCCGGACCGAGATTGCCGATGCGATGCGCGACCGGATGGCGCGTCTTGAGGAATGCATGCAGTGCGGTGAGGTCGGCGTCGTTGAGACGACGATAGAAGAGCCACGGCATCTCCGGCGCCAGCAGCCCTGCCTTGCCGGTGCGGATCACCTGGATGAAGCCCGCCGCGTCGTACGACATGCCGGTAGGGTCGGGAGTGATGTTGGCGCTGAACACCTTGCGTCCATCGCGCCCGACATCGTTGCCGCCCGCATACGCGCCGGGCAGGCGCTTGCCATCCCACAGCGTGTGGCAGCCACCGCAATCGGCCAGCCCGGCGAGGTAGCGGCCCCGCTCTTCCGGCGTGGCGTGCGGGGGTTCGGGCACCGGCGCGGTGATCGGCCTGGGTTCACCGATATAGCGTTTGACCTGCTCGTCGGAGAGCACCGTCTGCGGCAGCGTGTTGCGCACGGCAGGCAGCGATCGCAGATACACCACCACCGATGCCAGGTCCTCGTCGGAAAGCTGGCGGAAAGACCGGTACCACATCTGCGGATGCAGCAGGCGGCCGTCGTGGCCGATGCCCTCGCGTATCGCGCGGGCGAGCATGTCGTCGCTCCATCGGCCCGCGCCGGTGTAGGGCTCGGGCGTGATGTTCGGCGCTACCAGCCAGGTCTTGCCGTCGGTCTTCCACACCCGGCCCGCATACGCACGACCTGCAACGATGGGACCGCCCGGCTGCTGCCAGTCGCGCTCGGAATGGCAGGCGGCGCAGGCGAGGATGCCTTCGGTCAGATACTCGCCGCGGGCTCGCCGCGCTTCGGTTCGTTCGAAAGTGCGGTCGGTAAGAGGTCGCACCTTCAGGCCTGGGATCGGGCCGAGCTGGACGATGGGCTTGGGCGCGTCCAACTGGGCCGCCTGGTCGCCCGCGGAGCAGCCCGCCAGCAGCAGTGCAAGCAAGTGCGCCAGGCCGAGCCGGGAAAACGACGCCATTGCACTGCTCCGGTCCGAGGCCCAAGTGCTCCAACGAGCCACAGGCCATGGCCCGGACAGGACGGTCGGTCCAATTCGGCTCCGGCGACCGGCTGAATAGCGGACCTTGATTCGACTGCGACTTTTTCTTGCACACGCGGCGGCCCGGTGCGGCTCGAAGGGCTGCTAGATTCGAACCCCTGTCACATTACAGTTGGGGGACTGTATGCGACCTCTCGTTTTCTCCCTGCTCGCGCTGCTGACGGCTTCGGGCTGGGAAACCGCGCATGCGCACGGCGGCGGCCTCGACAAGAACGGCTGCCACACCAATCGAAAGACCGGCGATTACCACTGCCATCGAGGACCCGCCGCGTCCGCGCCTTCCGGCGGCGACCGGTCGAGTCCGGCGCTGTTCGACGGAGGCAGGAAGGCAACCACCTCACAGGCATTTCGCAACTGCGCCGAAGCCCGCGCAGCCGGAGCCGCGCCCGTCCGGCGCGGCGAAGCAGGCTATGGAAGCCATCTCGACCGCGATGGCGATGGTGTCGGCTGCGAGCCATATCGGCAAAGCGCCCACGGCCGCTAGTCCACCACCATTCGAATCAGCAGCAGGCACCATGCGCAGAAGACATACCGACACCAGCAGATACCTCTGTTACGTACTGCGTCATGCCCCCGGAGCGATCGGATTGACGCTGGATCGCGAAGGATGGGCGGACATCGACGACCTGGTCGCAAGTGCGCGAAAGGCCGGGCACGTGCTCGACCCCCGCGTGATCCGTGCCGTCGTCGACGACAACGGCAAGCAGCGCTTCGCGCTGTCCAGCGATGGCCGGCGGATCCGCGCGGTGCAGGGGCATTCGACCGATACCGTTGCCATCCAGCGCGAACCTGCGTTGCCGCCCGAACGCCTGTTCCACGGTACGGCAACGCGCTTCCTCGATGCGATCCTCGCCGAAGGACTGCGGCCCGGCCTCCGCCATCACGTCCATCTGTCGGAGGACATCGCCATCGCCGCGCAGGTTGGACAGCGCCATGGCACGCCGGTGGTGCTGACGATCCAGTCCAGGCGCATGCATCAGCAGGGTTACGAGTTCTATCTGGCCGACAATGGCGTGTGGCTGACCGGGCCGATTCCGAAGGCGTTCATCACGACCTGAGCGAAAGCACTACGCTGCCTCCGCCAGATGCACGAACAGCCGCCCCAGCGTCACCACGTCCTGCAGATTGTGCTCGGCCACGCGGCGCAGGTTGTGCGACGAACCGCCGCGCAGGAACGACAGCCATGCCGCCGGCGCTTCCGAGCCCGGCAGGTCGTCTTCGCGCACGATCCGCAGCGCCTCGCGTTCGATGGTGGCCAGCCGGCAGTTCTCCCACACGCCGCGGTACCGGCGCCGGGTCGGGAACAGCAGGTCGACATGGTCGAGCGCGCTGATCGGATCGCCCATGCGCGCCAGGCGGTAGCGGGTCTTCAGCAGCGGTGCGTCGTAGCACCGTCCGTTGTAGCTGCACAGCACTGTTTGCGGTGACAGCCACTGCGCGAACGTGCGCAGCATCGCCGGCTCGGCCGCCAGCGTGGTGATGGTCAGCTGGCGGATGCGCAACGTGCCGGCGCTCCAGTCGGCTGCGCCGATCATGAAGGCGCGGGTGCCGGTACCACCGGCCAGTCCGGTGGTCTCGGTGTCGAAGAACAGCACGGCATCGGTATCCACCGCATCCTCGCGTTTGGCGAAGGCCAGCGGCACCGACGGCGGCGCCTGCATGGGTCGCGTGGATTCTGCCAGGAACAGCCCGGGTTCGATCTCGATGCCCGGGATGCTGCGATCGCGGGAGACCAATGGTGCCGGCGCGTGGCGCTGTCGCACGCCAAGCATGCGACGCAGCGCATCCAGCTGAGCACCCGGGTCAGGTCGTGGCGCCCCGGCAGCGGGCGCGGCAAACAGCGCCTGCGGAATGCCGCCCTCGCCTGCGCCGCTGCCGCTTGCCGTTTCACCGGCCTGTCTGCGCAGCGCGCGCAACTTCTCGAGCGTGACCGTCATGCGCCCACCGCGTTGCCATTATCGCCGGCCTCCAACTCGCGGGCTTCGATCAGCAACGACAGCACCCGTCGCGCCAGCGCCTTCGGCGTGGAGCCCTCGCCTTCCTCGCTCGCAGCCAGGATCGGGCCGACACAGGCCGGACACCCACTGCGGCAATCGCACCGTTCGACCAGCTCCATCGCGCGCATCACCAGCTCTTCCTGGCGTCGCCACAGTGGCTCGCTCAGGCCCACGCCGCCGGGGAAGTTGTCGTACAGATAGACCGTCGGCACGAACTGCTGCACATCCGCCAGCTCGATGCCGCCTTCCACGCCACGCAGCGTGCCGCGACCGCCCTGGTCGCTGCTGGCGAACCAGGCGCCGTCGCCATTGCCGACCGCCTTCTGCAGGTCGCGCGCGTCCGCCATCACCGCCACGGTCGCGACGATGTGCAACGCGTATGCCGCGCCGAGAAAGCCATCGAGCGCATCCTGCTTGCTGGCGAACCACGCCAGCAGCGTCGCCTGCGGCAGCTGCCACCAGACCGACGTCGTGTGCAGTTCCTGGTCGGGCAGGTTGACCGGACCGTAGCCGATGTTCTCGTGGGTGTAGTAACGGATCTTCTTGTAGCCCGACACCCGCCTCACCACGTGCACCTCACCATGGCTGGCATCGCCCTGGCCCGCGGCGCAGCCATCGAACCGCTCTAGCACCTTGAGCCTGGTGTAGTCGATGGAGTCGGTGTAGTAGTCGACATGGGTGCGCTGCACGTAAGCCTTGCGCCCTTCCCAGTCCAGCCGCTCCACCTGGTACGGCGTGGACTGGACCATGTGGATCGCGCCTTCGTACAGCGTCAGCGCCGCCGCCGAGTAGTCGACCTCGGCGATGATGGTCTGGCGGCCGTCGGTGCGGTCGACAACGACGAAGTTGCCATCGGCGACCGAACGCAGCGACACCGCGTTGGCCGGGTAGCTGTCGGCGATCCACTCCCAGCGCTCGCCCTCGCGATGGACCACGGCGGACTCGGCCAGTGCATCCAGGTACACCTCCGGCTCGATCGGCCCGAACATCTCGCGCACGTGGAATGGCAGTTCGAAGGCGGCGCAGCGGATGTGGTCGAACAGGATCAGCGGCTGGTCCGGCGCGGTGCGCGCATGCTCGGGCGGACTGTCGGCGAAGAAGTCCGGATGCCGCACCATGTACTGGTCCAGCGGCTGCGAGTTGGCCACCAGGATTCCGAGACTGGGCTGTTGCCTGCGGCCGGCGCGACCGAAACGCTGCCACGTCGCGGCGACGGTGCCCGGGTAGCCGTTGAGGACGACCACGTCGAGGCTGCCGATGTCGACGCCGAGTTCGAGCGCCGAGGTCGAGATGATTCCGTCGATGCGGCCATCGCGCATCGCCCGCTCGGCGTCGCGGCGCTCGCTTGGCAGGTAGCCGCCGCGATAGGCGCGGATGCGCGGCGGTTTGCGCGGGTCGTGGTCGAACACGTCCTTGAGGTACTTGGTCAGCACCTCGACCATCAGCCGCGATTGCGCGAACACCAGCGTCTTGAGCCCGGACTTGATGGCGATGCGGGCTATGCGATTGCTCTGCGAGCGCGCCGAGGCGCGCAGGCCCAGGTCGGCATTGACCACCGGCGGATTCCACAGCAGGACGTGCTTGTCGCCGGTCGGCGCGCCGGATTCGGTGATGGCCTGCACGCGGTCCTCGATCAACGCCTCGGCATGCGCCTGCGGATTTCCGATCGTCGCCGAGCACAGGATGAACTGCGGCCGCGCGCCATAGAACGCGCAGATCCGCTTGAGCCTGCGCAGCACGTTGGTGACATGGCTGCCGAACACGCCGCGATAGGTATGCACCTCGTCGATCACCACATAGCGCAGGTTCTCGAAGAACTGCGCCCACTTGGTGTGGTGCGGCAGGATCGCCTGGTGGAGCATGTCCGGGTTCGACACGACGATGTCGCCGTGCAGGCGGATCGCCTGGCGCGCATCGCCCGGGGTGTCGCCGTCGAAGGTGAATGCCTTGACGCCAAGGTCGCCGGCGCGATTGAGCTCCAGCAGCTCGGCAACCTGGTCCTGCGCCAGCGCCTTGGTCGGGAACAGGTACAACGCCTTGGCCCGCGAGGTCATCGCCGCAGCGACCACCGGCAGCGTGTAGCACAGCGATTTTCCCGACGCGGTCGGCGTGACGATGGCAACGTTGTCGCCGCGGCGGGCCGCCTCCCAGGCCTGCGCCTGGTGGCTGTAGAGACGCTCGATTCCGCGTGCGCGCAAGGCCTGTGCCAATGCCGGTGGCAGGTCCCGTGGCAGGTCTGCATACCGCCCTTCGCTGCCCGGGAGGGTGAAGCTGCCGGTGATGCGGCTGGCATAGCGCCGCGACAGTGCCTGCGCGAGCAGTCCACTGTCCGCGGCCGGACGGCCGTCCGCGCGCAATGCAAGCGCGCGCTCGTCGCTGTCGTGGTTCGTGTCGTGGACAGGGGCAAGCGCATGGGTCGGCGGCGACATCGTGTTCTCCTGCTGGGCGCCCGCGAGTGGAAGCGATGGCCGTCTCAACCGTTGCGACGGCAAGCGACGACCCGTTGACGCTGCGCTATCACCGGGAGGCGTACGTTCGGGTCGTTCGAGTCTTGTTCCCCGAGACGGCGGAAGTAGAGGCTGCCGCCATGACCCATCCCACCCCCGGCCTGCATGGCCCGATCGCTGTCAGGCCCCGGCCTTCGCCGTTCGCCGGTTCCAATCCCTACCTCGATCGGCCCTTGTCGCAACTGTTCGCCGCCTGCCAGCAACGCGCTGACGGGTTGCTGCGCCGTGACCAGGACTACACCGCCGAGGAGCGCGCCAGCCTCGCCCAGGACACCGCCCACCTGCTGCTGGCGGTATCGCCGGCACTGGCCCACGGCGAGGAGATGCCGGGCAGCCCTGCGCGGGCGATCCTGCAGGGCCGCGGCGACTTCATCGAGGAGCACTGGCGCGCGCATGAGTCGGCATTGCGCAGCGCGCGATACCGGACCCTGGTGATGGCATCCGACCTGGCCCTTGGCGGCCATGCCCGCATCTGGCGGCGCGACGCCCGCGTCGACGGCGATTTGATCTACGACGTGGCCCTGTCCAGCGAGATGGGGCTGCTGCGTGCGCTCAGCGAACTGGCGAAGCTGCGCGTGGCCGCCGTGCGACGGCGATGACCATCCTGTCTGGCGCTGGTCTCAGCTGAAGTGCGCCATGCAAAGCTCTCTGGCCGCCTGGATGCTGATCGCTTGTGCGGCGACAGGCTCCGTGGCCGCGCAGACGTCGCCGCAGGAGTCCTCGCCACGCATCGTTGAGACACGCATCGTTGAGATCCGCCTCGTCGGCAACGAGAAGACGCGCGACAAGGTCATCCTGCGCGAACTCGGCCTGGCACCCGGCGATATCGCCGACCCGGCCGCAATCGAGGATGGCCGTCAGGCCGTGCTCGACCTGGGCCTGTTCCGCGAGGTCAAGGCAACCACGCACGCCGTGGCCGATGGCGTGGTGCTGGAGGTGGCGGTGCGCGAGAAGTACCACCTGCTGGTGCTGCCGCGCATCGATGCCAGCTCCGACAGCGACTACAGCTACGGGGCGCAGCTGCGCTGGAGCAACGTGTGGGGGCTCAACCACCGCCTCAACCTGACGGTCGAGAAGGGCGAATTCCCCAACGAGCGCGACCGCCTGGAGGAAACCAGCGCGCGCCTGGGTTACCGTGCGCCGTACATTTTCGACAGCCCCTACGAGCTGCGCGTGCGCCTGGAACGTCGCGAGCGGGTGACGCCGATCATCGACCCGGTCAGCAACGAAGTCAGCGACGACAGCTTCGACGAAACCTTCGACCATTTCGAGATCGGCGCCGCGCGCGACTTCCGCGGCAACCGCCCGCGCAGCGGCTGGATCCTCGGCGGTGCGCTGTTCTGGCAGCGCCAGGACACCGAAGGAGAACTAGCGCCACCACCGGACGGCCAGGCGCTCGCGCTGGTCGGGACTGCCGATTACGACGACATGCGCTTCCACGTCTACAGCGAGACCGGACGCCGCTTCGATGCGCGCGTCGAAGTCGCCGCCGAGGGCGTGGCATCCGACTACGACTACACCCGCAGCACCGCCAGCTACTTCCAGTCGCGCGCGATCGGCGACGTTCCGCACCAGACCGTGCATGTCCTGGGCAGCGCCGGCGTACTCACCGGTGGCACGGGCAGCCGCAACGAGTTCTCCCTCGGTGGCTCGGGACAGATGCGCGGCTACGACTCCGACTTCCTCGAGGGCGACTATTACTACTACGGCTCGCTCGAGTACCTGCGCCCGGTCAAATGGGACTGGCTGCGGCTTCTGGCATTCGTCGAGGTTGGCGGCAGCGGTGACGACCGCGAAGGTCTACGCGACGGTTCGCCCTATGCCGACATCGGCGTGGGCGTGCGCATCCGCCTGAGCTGGTTCGTCGGCGTCGAGATCGAGCTGGGCTGGGCCTACCCCCTGCGCGGCGGCGAGGGGGCGAACTTCTTCGCCGGAGGCAACTGACCTGCCGACGGTTGGGGCGCCTTGGTCAGAAAATCCCTACCCCCTCTCGCGCCCTACCCCGATGGCATTGCCCAAGGTTCAGGCGCGATTCTGTCCAGGCCCCGGCAGCCCGGTTTATGCGACAGCACGGATGCCGCTCAGCAAGGGAAAGATGACCGTCACCTTGAGCAGGTGAATAGCTGGGCCGGGGTACCTTCAGCTTTGCTGGTACACAATCTCGCCATCGCAGTACACACGGAAACGTGCTTCCCCTATGGCTACGACCAATGCCAGCGAGCGTGCGCTCGCCCGGATCCGTATTCCCGCCAGCGCCTCGCGCATGTCCCGCGCCGCGCGTGCGCGTCGCGCGGTGTTTCGCTACCTCGCGGTCTGGGCCGCCGTGGCCGCCCTCGCCCTGATCGCGCAGGCCGTGGCGCCCGCCGCCGCCAGCTGACAAGCCACCCCTCCAGGCGCCGCCGTGCGCCGTAGTATGCTCGCCGTCCCATCACGGCGGAGCTGCGGCATGAAGCACGAGGCGATCTGGAAACGCTGGAACGGTCCGGCGCTGCTGCTGTCCTTACTGGCGGCGCTGGTGCTGGCCGGTTGTTCCAGCGGCCCGGTCCGCCGCGTCTCCGAACCTTCCGCGCGCATCCAGCAGCTGACCGTACGCGCCGATGGCAGCTGGTCGGCCGAGCTGCGTATCGAGAACTTCAGCAGCATCCCGATGCGCTTCGACTCCGTCGACCTAGCGCTGAAGGTCGCCGACACGGCGGCCGGCAGCCTGCGCGCGCAACCCGGGCTTTCGATCGGCCCCGAATCGGCCGACGTGATCACGGTGACCCTGGCTCCGCAGGCCGCGGCCAAGCTGGCGGCCGCCGACGCCCTCGCCGCGGGCAGCAGCCTCGCCTACGAACTCGACGGCCACATCGATGCCACCCCGGACCAGGGCAAGTTGCGCAGCTTCGAAGTCAAGCGCAGCAGCGCGCTGAGCCCGGCGCCGGGCCTGCCGGGCGTGCTGCGCTGATCGCAAGTCCAATGTCGTCCCGAGCGCAGCGAGGGACCTGTTGTTCGTCGCGTAAAACAGATCCCTCGCTACGCCCGGGATGACAAAACCAGCCACGCTTTCACTGACGAGATTCCAATGAGCAGCTACAACGCCCCCCTTGCCGACATGCGCTTCGTCCTGTTCGACGTGCTCGGCGCGCAAGCGCAGTTCCAGCGCATGGGTTTTACCGACGCCACGCGCGATGTGCTCGATGCGGTGCTCGATGAAGCCGCACGTTTCACCGAGACCGTGCTCGCGCCGCTCAATGGCATTGGCGATCGCGAAGGCTGCAAGCTCGACCAGGCCACCGGCAAGGTCACCACGCCGCCGGGCTTCAAGCAGGCCTATGCGCAGTTCGTCGACGGCGGCTGGTCGGGCCTGACCTCGCCGGCCGAGTTCGGCGGCCAGGGCATGCCGCATGCCGCCGGTGTGCCGCTGAAGGAAATGATCGACGCGGCCAACCTGGCCTGGGGCAACTTCCCACTGCTGTCGCACGGCGCCACCGAAGCGCTGCTGCACCACGGCGAGGCATGGCAGCAGGAAGCCTTCCTCAAGCCGCTGGTCGAAGGCCGCTGGACCGGCACCATGTGCCTGACCGAGCCGCATTGCGGCACCGACCTGGGCCTGCTGCGGAC
The DNA here is from genome assembly GCF_057656135.1 of Lysobacter sp. Soil_N_23. Classification (NCBI taxonomy): domain Bacteria; kingdom Pseudomonadati; phylum Pseudomonadota; class Gammaproteobacteria; order Lysobacterales; family Lysobacteraceae; genus Lysobacter; species Lysobacter sp. Soil_N_23. Next base: position 69,779 of record NZ_JBDGKY010000006.1, on the reverse strand, counting down.
CCGCGCCGAGCCGCAGGCCGACGGCAGCTACGCCATCACCGGCACCAAGATCTTCATCACCGCCGGCGAGCACGACTTCACCGACAACATCGTCCACCTGGTGCTGGCGCGCCTGCCGGATGCACCGGCCGGCAGCAAGGGCATCTCGCTGTTCGTCGTGCCCAAGCGCCGCGTGGATCGCGACGGCAACGTCGGCGACGCCAATGCGGTGCGCTGCGGCAGCCTCGAACACAAGATGGGCATCCACGCCTCGGCCACCTGCGTGCTCAACTTCGATGGTGCCCAGGGCTACCTGATCGGCCATCCGCACAAGGGCCTGGCGGCGATGTTCACCATGATGAACACCGCCCGCCTCGCGGTCGGCCTGCAGGGCCTGGGGCTGTCGGACCGTGCCCTGCAGAACGCCCTGCGCTATTCGCGCGAGCGCCTGCAGATGCGTGCACCCGCAGGTCCGATGTTCCCGGCCAAGCCGGCCGATCCGATCATCGTCCACCCGGACGTGCGACGCATGCTGCTGACCTGCAAGGCGCTGGTCGAAGGCGGCCGCGTGATGGGATACGACGCCGCACTGCAGGTCGACCTCGCCCACCACGCGCCCGATCAGGCCGAGCGCAAGCAGGCCGATGATCTCGTCGGCTTCATCACGCCGATCGTCAAGGCATGCCTGACCGAATGGGGCGTGGAGTGCACCTACCATGCGCTGCAGTGCTTCGGCGGCCACGGCTACATCGCCGAGCACGGCATGGAGCAGCTCGCGCGCGATGCCCGCATCACCACGCTGTATGAAGGCACCACAGGCATCCAGGCGCTCGACCTGCTGGGTCGAAAGATCCTGCAGTTGCAGGGCGCGGGACTGAAGGTGTTCCTGGGCCAGGTCGCGGCGTTCTGCGATGCGCATGGCAATGATGCGGCGCTCGCCGATTTCATTGCGCCGCTGCGCGAAAAGGCGGCGCAGTGGCAGCAGATCACCCTGCAGGTCGGCAAGCGTGCTGCCGCCAATCCGGATGAGATCGGAGCGGCCTCCTACGACTACCTGATGTATTCGGGCTATGTCGTGCTGGCCTACTGGTGGGCGCGCAGTGTCGCCGCCGCCGAGGCATCGGCGCAGCCGCAGGCATTCAAGGACGACAAGCGCGCCACCGCCCGCTTCTACTTCGCCCGCATCCTGCCGCGCACGCTGGCCCATGCGGCGGCGATCGAAAGCGGCTCGGCCGGCTTGCCGGAACTAGACGTCGACGTCGCCTGACGTAGATCGTTCCTGCTCGGCGATCCTCGACTGCGGCCCGCAACGCCGTGGTCGTTCGCTGCGGGTACACAAAATGTAAACAAAGGCGTATAAGCTGGTTTCCCATATGGAGACCGATAGAGCACCGCTTCGTTTGGTCAGAACCGGAACCGATCTGGGTCCGGACACTCCCTCCTTCGCTCCGCGCCCGGCACTCGACCGGCTCAACTCGGTGCGGCTGCTCTCACTTGATGCGCATGGCCGGGTCCTCGACTGGATGAGCTGGCAGGATGCGACCTGCCTTTACGTGCGCGGCGCGGTTGCCTGGACGCTCGGTGATCCTTGCCTGCAGGTGCACGGCGGCATCAACCGGCTCAGCGGCGAGCAGAGCGTCATCGAACTGCATCCGATCGTCGCCGCCCGCAGCCATGCCCGCGCGCATGCACTCGACCCGACCCCGGCGCTGACCAACGCCGCGCTGTTCGCGCGCGATGGCTACCTGTGCATGTACTGCGGCCACGACTTCAGCCGGCCGCACCTGACCCGCGACCATGTCATGCCGGTATCGAAGGGCGGCCGCGACATCTGGGAAAATGTCGTAGCCGCCTGCTTCCACTGCAACTCGCGCAAGGGCAACCGCACGCCACAGCAGGCGAGCATGCCGCTGCTGGCCGTGCCGTACCGGCCGAGCTGGGTCGAGCACCTGATCCTGTCGAACCGCAACATCCTCGCCGACCAGATGGCGTTCCTGCGCAACCAGCTTCCCAAGAACGCGCGACTGCAGGCCTGAGCGACCGCACTCAAGGACTTGGTGGGAGGGGCTCAGCCCCGATCCCAGGCATCCAGTCGGGACTGAAGCCCTTCCCACCCCGCGTCGGACCGTGATGGGTATCGCGCTTTACCGCGCCCATTCCGACGCCTCAAATACACACCTGACACAAAACGCTCACTTTCGACGCGCTGCGCGCGTTGACGAGTTTGTGGGCGTCCGCAACACTCGCGAACCATTGCAATTGAAACGGAAGCGACGATGCGCCTGACCCTAGGTCTGACGGGCATGGATCCGGCCACGGAGTCCGCCCTGCAGGCGGCCTTCCAGGCCGCCAACGGTCGCCTTGGCGGACGCTGGCAAATGTTGCCGGACACCCAGGCCGACTACGTCATCGTCGACATGGACAGCATGTACGGTCCGATGAGCTGGCTGCGCCTGCATGCTGCCGGAAAGAGCGTGATCGCCCTGACCGTTTCCCAGCGCAGCCAGACCGACTTCCGCCTGGCCAGCCCGTTCGATGCCAACAGCGTCGGTGCCCTGCTGCGCGAGATCGGCACGCAGGCCGGCGTTTCGTTCGACGAGGCCCCGGCTGCAGCCGCGCCGCCTCCGGCCGCCGTCGCGGCGCCCGCTCCGGCGCCCGTAGCCGCGCCGGCACCGGCACCAGTGGCTGCGCCGACACCGGCTCCTGCCCCCAGCGTCGCCGCAGCGGCACCGCAGGCCGCGCCTGCTGCCGTCGTCGAAGCGCCTGCCGCCGCACCTGCGCCAGCCGCCGCACAGACGGCCAGGTCGGGCACTGACACCCTGCTCGACTGGCTCGACAACGACCGGCTGAAAGGCCGCATGCGTGTGCGTGGCGACGAGGTCGTGCTGATCGACATGGACCAGCGCGTCTACCACGGCCCGGCCGCCCTGAAGCCGCTGTCGGCACTGTTCGAGGGCAAACTCTCCACGGCGGACTTCATCTCCGTCGATGCCGCCACCTGGGACAGCGAAAGCGCGCGCCTGGGCGCAGCGATGCCACTGGTACGCCTGGTGTGGTTCGGCACCCTGCTCGCCGGCAAGGGCGTCCTGGCACCGGAGCACGACCCGCAGCGCCGCTACCAGATGGTCAAGTGGCCGCAGACCGAGCGCGACTACCCCAAGCACTTCCGCATCGCCACGGTGATGATGAAGGGCCCGGCCCTGATCCCGGAGATCGCCGAAGCCAGCGGCGTGTCGGTGGCCGAAGTCGCCGACTTCATCAATGCCAACCTGGCCACCGGTTTCGCCGAAGTCGAGCGTGAGCCGGAGACGCTGGAAGCCGGCAAGTCCGGCAGCGGCCTGTTCGGCCGCCTGCGCGGCCGCTAAGGCTGGATGCGCCGCCTGCGCGGCCGCTAAGGCTGATGCGGCGCCTGCGCGGCCGCTGACGGCCCCGCCACGACCAAAACTGAACGCTGCGCCTTGCCCGCCCCCGACTGGGGCGGGACAATGGCGAACTTGCCGTCTGATAACGTCGTGATGATTGACCCGCAGCGCTATCCCCGCCTTTCCCGGATCGAGGTCCCCGCCGATCTGCGCCAGTTCCCGGAAGAGGAACTGCCGGCCATCGCCGACGAACTTCGCGCGTACCTGATCGAACAGGTCGCCCTGGTCGGTGGACACTTCGGCGCCGGCCTGGGCGTGATCGAACTCACCGTCGCCCTGCACTGGCTCTACGAGACGCCGGTGGACCGCCTGGTGTGGGACGTCGGCCACCAGACCTACCCGCACAAGATCCTCACCGGTCGCCGCGACATCATCCAGACCGTCAAGCAGAAGGACGGCGTGGCGCCGTTCCCGAAGCGCGAGGAGAGCGAGTACGACACCTTCGGCGTCGGCCACAGCTCGACCAGCATCTCGGCCGCGCTGGGCATGGCGATCGCGCTGCAGCAGATGGGTGACGAGCGCAAGGTCGTGGCGGTGATCGGCGATGGCGCGATGACCGCCGGCATGGCCTTCGAGGCGCTCAACCACGGCGGCGGCATGGATCCGGAGCCAAACCTGCTGGTGATCCTCAATGACAACCAGATGTCGATCTCCGAGAACGTCGGCGGCCTGACCCAGATGCTCGGCCGCCTGACCGGCAGCCGCACGCTCAACGCCATCCGCGAAGGCGGCAAACGCCTGCTCGGCGACAAGAACAAGCCGGCGGCGAAGTTCGTCAAGCGCTGGGAAGAACACTGGAAGGGCATGTTCGTGCCGTCCACGCTGTTCGAGGAAATGGGCTTCCACTACACCGGCCCGATCGACGGCCACGACCTGCCCGCGCTGATGTCGGCGCTGAAGGTGCTCAAGACCCTCAAGGGTCCGCAGCTGCTCCACATCATCACCACCAAGGGCAAGGGCTACGAACTGGCCGAAGGCGACCAGATCGGTTACCACGCGGTCGGCCCGTTCGATCCGTCGACCGGACTGGTCAGCAAGCCCGGCGCCAAGAAGCCGACCTACACCGACGTCTTCGGCGAATGGCTGTGCGACATGGCCGCAGCCGAACCGAAACTGCTTGGCATCACTCCGGCGATGCGCGAAGGCTCGGGCCTGGTGCGCTTCAGCAAGGAATACCCGCAGCGTTACTTCGACGTCGCCATCGCCGAACAGCACGCGGTCACGCTCGCGGCCGGCATGGCCTGCGAAGGCGCCAAGCCGGTGGTAGCGATCTACTCGACGTTCCTGCAACGCGGTTACGACCAGCTGGTGCATGACGTCGCCATCCAGAACCTGGACGTGCTGTTCGCGCTCGATCGCGGCGGCGTGGTCGGCCCGGACGGCGCGACCCATGCCGGCAACCTCGACCTGAGTTACCTGCGCTGCGTCCCGAACATGGTGGTGATGGCACCGTCGGACGAGAACGAGTGCCGGCAGATGCTCAGCACCGGTTACCACTTCGCTGGCCCGGCCGCTGTGCGCTATCCGCGCGGCACCGGCCCCGGCGTGGCCGTGCAGGCCAACCTGGACACGCTGCCGATCGGCAAGGCCGAGCTGCGCCGCCAAGGCTCGCGCATCGCCCTGCTCGCCTTCGGCGCGATCGTGCCGGCGGCGGAGAAGGCGGCCGAAGAACTTGGCCTGACCGTGGTCAACATGCGTTTCGTCAAACCGCTCGATCGCGCGCTGATCCTGGAGCTTGCACGCAGTCACGAAGGCTTCGTCACGCTCGAGGACAACGTCGTCGCCGGCGGCGCCGGTTCCGGCGTGGCCGAACTGCTGGCCGCCGAAGGCATCGTCATGCCGATAGTGCATCTGGGCCTGCCGGACGAGTACCAGCACCACGCCAGCCGCGAGCAGTTGCTGGCCGAAGCCGGACTGGATGTCGCAGGCATCCGCGCTGCCGTGCTCAAGCGCTGGCCGTTGCTGCTCAAGCCGCAGCCGCAAAGCGCCTCGCTCTGAAACCCGGCAGCCCCGGATAGCACCCCTGCCTGCATCGGTGCCATCACCGTCGTCCCGGCGAACGCCGGGACCCAGGCCCGCACCGCATCGGTCCCATCACCGTCGTCGCGGCGAACGCTGAGCAGCGCAAACCGGATCGCCGCTAACATGCGCGATCCGGTCGAGGACCCATCAGGAACTGTCTCTCCATGAAGTCGCGCTCGCTTGCAGCGATATTGCTCGCGCTTGCTCTGTCGTTCCTGCCGGCACACGCGGCCGAAGGCGACCCGGCCATCCTCGTCGTGATCGAGTCGTTTCGCACCTCGATCATCGAAAAGGATCGAGAGCGTTTCCTGGACCTCTTCGTGCAGCAGGATCTCCCGTGGCAAAGCGTGGTAGACGACCAGTCGCTCGCGCAGATCCAGGTCCAGCGCCCGGAGGCGATCAAGGCCAGATTCAAGAAGGAGAACAATCCTGTTGCCTTCATCGACGGCATAGTCGCCAGCAAGAACCGCAGCGAAGAAACCTTCTCGAACATCAAGATCGATTCCGACGGCGAAGTGGCGGCCGTCACCTTCGACTATTCGTTCCTGTCCAATGGCAAACGCACCAACTGGGGCAAGGAGTGCTGGCTCATGGTCAGGACCGAGGCGGGCTGGAAGATCACGACCGTGGCCTACTCCGTCACACTGGCGCCGCCGACGCAGGCACAAGGCGGATGACTCACGCTGCGCCGACTGTCGTATTCGATTTCGACCTGACACTGACACACTGGGACACGGCCGACCGCTTCTTTCGTTGGTTGTTGAAACGACAAACCTGGCGTCTGGCCTTGGTCCTGCTATCGGTGCCCGCGCTCGGCCCCCTGCTCCTGATTCGCAGCACCCGCAAGTGGCCCGTTCGCTACGCCGTATGGGTGGCCACACTAGGAGGCTCGCACGACGGTCTGCGTGCACTGGCGCGCGAGCACACCGATGCGCTGTTTGCTGCTGACGCTCCCGTATTCCTGACAGACGGCCTTGTACGGCTTCAACATCACCTGGACCAAGGCGATCGCGTGGTCATCGCGACCGGCTGCCTGGAAGTGTTAGCCCGTGACCTGCTTGAGCGAGTTGGGTACGGGCATGTGCCGCTGGTGGGTTCTTCGCTCAAACCCTGGCTCGGGGGCATGGTGCGCCACGAGCACTGCTTCGGACCGAATAAGCCGCCCATGCTCTCCAGGCGCGGCTTTGCTCCGCCCTGGGCCGTCGCCTACACCGATCATCAGTGCGATCTTCCTGTTCTCGAACTGACATCGCAGTGCTACCTGGTGAACCCCAAGCCGGACGCCATCCGGGCGGTTGAGCAGGCACTGGCGCAGCAGCCTACGGTGCTGGAGTGGCGATAGCCGACTCTCCTGGCTCCTCGACGGAATAGCCGCGCGCGCGCAACTGCGCGGCGTAACCATCGGGCTTGAGCAACTCGCGCATCGGCAGCACCGCCAGGCTCACGCGGTTGTTCTTCAACGCCAGCTCGGCGGCGTCCAGCCAGCGCTCGCGCACCTTCGCCTCGATGTCGCCGGCGCGCTTGCGCAGCACGGCGGCTTGCGAGACCGCCTTGATGCAGGCTTCGTTCTGGTCGGTGTAGGGCAATGCTTTCAGGGCCGCGATGTCACCGACCGCCCAGGCGTTGGCGCGATCGCGCATCATTTCCAGATCCGACTCCAGTCGCTGCATCGTCTTGCCGAAGCAGTCGACGTCATCGAGCTTGGAGTCGCGGAACTCCTGCAACGCAACTTTCGGGTCCTCGATGACGATGGTGACCCGCGTGGTCGTCAGCGGGACCTTGTGGCGACGGGCCATCTTCTCGACCACCGGCGAAACCATGCCGTACTGCTTGAGGTCGGAGTCGTCCATCGCTTCGTCGTAGAGCTCCAGCGCCGCCATCATTGGCCGCCACTGCTCGACTCCCTCGTCGCGCCCCATGTACTTGCGCTTGAGCACCAGCCAGCGCGCGTACATGTCTGCCGGCACTACTTGCTGCAGGGTCTGGCCGTCGGGGTTCTTGCGCGCGCTCAGCGCCTTGGGCGCAAGCAACAGGCGCTGGAAGATGCCGAGCTTTCCGTCGATGCTCACGCTCGGCGCCTGGATCACTTCCTGCGCCTGGGCGATCACTGCCTCGACATCGCGCGACTCCCATTCCATGCGCTTGGGAAGCGGCGACAGCGTGCCCAGCACGTACAGCGTGTGATCGTCGCGGCTGATCTTCCACATGCCGGGACCGGGCTGCACGCCGCTGACGACGAGCGTGTCCATGTCGCGGATCGGGGGTAGCGGCGCCGGCGCCGCTGCCGGCACTGCAGCGAAGGCGATCGACAATCCGAGCATTGCGGGGGCAAGGCCAGTTCGCATTTCCACTCCTTGTGGGGGACTCGTTTCCCGGAGATGGACCGTGGCTGGCCGGGCGAGTTCAGCGCCAGCGTGCCTGCAACCGGAGGACCAATCAAACCCCACACCGTCATTCCCGCGAAGGCGGGAACCCATGGACGTGAACGCACCATCAACCTCACGTTCGCCCCGCCCCGTCATTCCCGCGAAGGCGGGAACCCATGGACGTGAGCGCACCATCAACCTCTCGTTCGCACCACCCCGTCATTCCCGCGAAGGCGGGAACCCAGCGACTTTTCCCCTCACGCGTTACGCCACTTGATCCCCGCCTTCGCGAGGACTGACGGCGTCAGAGCGGCAGACCACGAACCCTGGCCAATGCATCCGCCACGTCACCGCCCTCGCCCAGCAACTCAAACCCCTCCCACGCAAACCCGGGCGACACCGTGCAAGCCACCAGCGTGTACGCACCCAGCGGGCGCGCCGCCTGCCAGCGCCCGGCCGGGACTACATGCATCGGAACGCCCTGCCCGCTGCGGTCGAGGATGGTGGTCGTGAGCGCGGCTGTGTCCGGATCGAACTCCAGCAACTCCAGCGCATCGCCCTCCTGCCAATGCCAGCACTCGTCCGCGTCGATCCGGTGCCATTGGCTCACCTGCCCCCGCGCGAGCAGGAAGCTAATCGCAGTCAGGGCCGGCCGCGGCATCGCGGCCGCTTCAACCCGCGTTTCCGAGGCGTACACACGGCGGAAGTAGCCGCCCTCCGGATGCGGGGCGAGCTGCAATTCGACAATCAGATGTTCTGCGCGTGGATGCATGGACACATCGTAACGTGATCGCGAATACCGAGCCGTTCGGCCATGAATGGGAGCCGGACGGTCGCGAGCCTCTCAGTAAGGTCCGCGGCCCTTTTTGTTCGGGCGCAAGCAAGAAGACCATGCCGTCGCTGAGCATTGGTCACGCAGTTGCGATCGACTGACGCCTCGCCTAGTCTCGCCGTGGCGCGCCCCATATTCGGGGGCGGATCGATCAACGGCTCGGACTTCGACGCGATCCCTCATCAGGAGGACGCAATGCGACCACTTCGGTATTCCATCAACGTCACGCTGGACGGCTGCTGCGATCATCGCGGCATGGCGGCGGACGACGAACTGCATCGTCACCACGCCAACAACCTCACTCAAGCCGACGCCCTCCTCTTCGGTCGGGTGACCTACGAGATGATGGAGGAGGCGTGGCGGGAACCGGCGGAGACAGGCGTGATCCCCGACTGGGCGGAGCCTTGGGTAATGCCTTTCGCCCAGACCATACACGCGGCAAAGAAGTACGTCGTCTCGACCACCCTTGACCGGGTGGACTGGAACGCCGAGCTCGTGCGCGGCGACCTGCGCGAGGCCGTACAACGACTCAAGCGGGAACCGGGCAAGGGGATTTTCGTCGGAGGCGTGACGTTGCCGCTGGCGCTGGCAGAACTGGGATTGATCGATGAGTACGAGTTCGTGGTGCACCCCAGGCTGGCAGGCCACGGGCCGACATTGTTCGCGGGGCTGTCGAAACCTGTCGACTTGAAGCTCGTGAGCCGGAAGCAGCTCGACTCGGGGGCGATGGTGTTGCGATATGAGCCGAGAAGGTAGTCGTCGACTTCCGGTGTGACGGGCCAACTCACCGTCACGCATGTACTTGATGCAATGGTCGGGACGGCCGGATTTGAACCGACGACCCTCTGCCCCCCAGGCAGATGCGCTACCAGGCTGCGCTACGCCCCGACGTGTATTGCGATCTCCGCCTTGCGGCGGGCGGCAAGTATAGCCGCTTGTTACCGTGTCCGGCCATCCATCTGGCCAGCGATCCAGCGTGACGCCGCGTCAGCGACGCAGCAGCGTCAGGACCTCTTCCAGCTCCATCCGCACCTGCTTGATGATCTGCGAGCTCAGCGCGGACTCGTCCTTGGCCGATTCGCCTTCCAGGCGCAGGCGGGCGCCGCCGATGGTGTAGCCCTGTTCGTACAGCAGGCCGCGGATCTGCCGGACCATCAGCACCTCGTGGCGCTGGTAGTAACGGCGGTTGCCGCGGCGCTTGACCGGATTGAGCATCGGGAACTCGGTCTCCCAGTAGCGCAGCACGTGCGGCTTGACGTCGCACAGCTCACTGACCTCACCGATGGTGAAGTAGCGCTTCGCCGGGATCGGCGGAAGTTCACGGTTGCTGCCCGGATCAAGCATGCTTCACTCCTGCCTGTTCAACGCCGCTGAATGCTTCCACGCGTTCCTTGAGCTTCTGCCCCGGACGGAACGTCACCACCGTGCGCGCGGAGATCGGGATCTCCTGGCCGGTCTTGGGGTTGCGACCCGGCCGCTGGTTCTTGCGGCGCAGGTCGAAGTTGCCGAAACCCGACAGCTTCACCTGGCGGCCCTGCTCCAGCGCCTCGCGAAGGGCGTCGAAGAAGGAATCGACGAATTCCTTGGCCTCGCGCTTGTTCAGCCCGACTTCGTCGAACAGGCGCTCGGCCATCTCAGCTTTGGTCAGTGCCATCTTTTTTCCTTCAACCTCAGCTGCGGATCACTGCGCCATGTTCACGCTGCAGGGCATCGGTCACCGAAGCCACCGTTGCGTCCACCTCACGGTCAGTGAGCGTGCGCGATTCATCCTGCAGAATCAAGCCCATAGCAAGACTTTTGAAACCCGGTTCCACTCCCTTGCCCTGGTATTTGTCGAACAGGACCAGGTCGCGAAGGACGGTACCGGCGGCCCGACGAACGACGGCCGACAGCGCGCCCCAGGTCACCGGTTCAGCCACCACGAACGCCAGGTCGCGGCGCACCGACGGGTACTTCGACAGTGCGACGGCCTTGGCCACCGCGCGGCTGAACAGCGGCTCCAGATCGAGCTCGAAGGCCACCACGTCGACGTCGAGGTCGAGCGAGCGCTGCAGGCGCGGGTGCAGCTGGCCGATCCAGCCCAGGTAGGCACCCTCGCGGTAGACGTCGGCCGAGCGGCCCGGGTGCGCCCAGGAGGGCTGCGACGGGCGGTATTCGAGATTGGCACCGGCCAGCGCGGCCAGGCTGTCCAGATCGCCCCGGAGGTCGTGGAAACCGGCCGGACGGGCGGTCGTCGCCCACTGCTCGGCGGTCGCCTCACCGCAGATGGCGGCGGCGATGCGCGGGGTCTCGCGCGGCGCTTGGCTGCCATTTGCGCTGAAGACATTGCCCAGCTCGAACAGGCGCACGCGCGGCTGCTGGCGCACGGTATTGCGCGCCAGCGCGGCGACCAGGCCCGGCAGCAGGGCCGTGCGCATCACGCCCAGTTCGGCGCTGAGCGGGTTGGCCAGCGGCACGGCGCCGTCGGCCTTGCCCCACCTGTCTAGCAGGTCGGCTTCGACGAAGGCGTAGTTGACCGCTTCCAGGTAGTCGCGCGAGGCCATCTGGCGGCGGGCGCTGGCGTCCTCGACGCGGGTTTCGCTCGGCGCGACCAGGCGCGCGGCCCCGCTCGGCAGCGTCGTCGGGATCGCGTCGTAGCCGTGGATGCGGGCGATTTCCTCGATCAGATCTTCCTCGATCGCCAGATCGAAGCGGCGGCTCGGCGGGATCACGCGCCAGCCCTCGGCGAGGTTCTCGACCGACAGGCCCAGCGCGCGCAGGATGCGCTCGACTTCGGCATCGGCCACCTGCAGGCCCAGCACGCGCGCCAGACGCGCGCGGCGCAGCGTGATCGGCTGCGACGGCTGCAGGTGTTCGGGCAATGCGGCTTCAATGATCGGGCCGGTGACGCCGCCGGCGATGTCGAGGATCAGCCGGGTCGCGTACTCCACGGCGATGCGCGGCAGCTGCGGATCGACACCACGCTCGAAACGGTGACCGGCATCGGTGTGCATGCCGAGCTTGCGGCTGCGGCCGATGATCGCCGACGGCACCCAGTGCGCGGCTTCAAGGAACACGCTGCGGGTGGCATCGGTCACGCGGGTATCGAACCCGCCCATGATGCCGCCCAGCGCAACTGCGCGCGCGCCATGGCCGCCGCGGCTGTCGGCGACGACGAGGAACTCTTCGTCGAGCGCGACCGTGCGGCCGTCGAGCAGCTTGAGTTCTTCACCCGCACGCGCTGGACGAACGACCACGGCGCCTTCCAGCGCGGCCTTGTCGAAGGCGTGCATGGGCTGGCCGAGTTCGAGCATCACGTACTGGGTGATGTCGACGAGAAAACTGATCGGACGCACGCCGCTGCGACGCAGGCGTTCGGCCATCCATGCCGGCGTCGCCACCGTGGCGTCGACGTTGTCGATGACGCGGCCGACGAAACGCGGCACGCGGGCGCCGGCCTGCAGCTCGATCGTCAGCGTGGCATCGCTCTGCGCTGCAACCGGCGTGGCGTCGAATTCACGCACTTCGCTCGCCAGCGCCGCCGCCACATCAAAGGCGATTCCGCGGACGCTGAAGCAGTCGGCGCGGTTGGGCGTGAGCTTGATCTCGATGCTGGCGTCGGGAAGGCCGAGGTACTGCGCGAGGGGCGCGCCCACCGGTGCATCGACCGGCAGCTCGAGCAGGCCCGAGGCGTCGGGATCCACACCCAGTTCCTTGGCCGAGCACAGCATGCCCGACGACTCCACTCCACGCAGCTTGGCGGCCTTGATCGCGATGCCACCGGGCAGGTTCGCGCCGACCATCGCCAGCGGCGCCTTCAGGCCGGGGCGCGCATTGGGCGCGCCGCAGACGATCTGCACGGTGCCGTTGCCGGTGTCGACCTGGCAGACCTGCAGGCGGTCGGCTTCGGGGTGCTTCTCGGCGCTGACGATGTGGGCGACGACGACGCCGTCGAGCGATTCGCCCAGCACGGTCACGTCCTCGACTTCCAGGCCGATCGCGGTCAGCGTCGCGGCGAGTTCGTCGCGCGTCGCGGTGGTCGGCACATGCTGTCGCAGCCAGTTTTCGGAGAATTTCATTGCAGGGACCTTTGGTCTCTTGTCATCCCGAGTGAAACGAGGGATCTGATCTTCCGCCACTCCGCGCTGCAGCAGATTCCTCGCTGCGCTCGGAACGACAAGGTGCAGTTACGCGAACTGCTTCAGGAAGCGCACGTCGTTGTCGAAGAAGCTGCGCAGGTCGTCGACGCCGTAACGCAGCATCGCGAAGCGCTCCACGCCCAGGCCGAAGGCATAACCGGTGTACTTCTCCGGATCGATGCCGACGTTGCGCAGCACGTTCGGGTGGACCATGCCGCAGCCGAGCACTTCCAGCCAGCGGGTCGAACCGTCGGGCTGCTGCCAGGCGATGTCGACTTCGGCGGACGGCTCGGTGAAGGGGAAGTAGCTCGGGCGGAAGCGCATTTCGAAGTCGCGCTCGAAGAATGCGCGCACGAACTCGGCCAGCGTGCCCTTTAGGTCGGCGAAGCTGGCGTGCTCGTCGACCAGCAGGCCTTCGCACTGGTGGAACATCGGCGTATGGGTCTGGTCGCTGTCGCTGCGGTAGACCTTGCCCAGCGCGATCATGCGCAGCGGCGGACGGGTGTCCTGCATGTAGCGCACCTGCACACCGGAGGTATGCGTGCGCAGCAGGCGGCCGTCGCCGAAGTAGAAGGTGTCGTGCATGGCCCGCGCCGGATGGTGCGGCGGGAAGTTCAGGGCCTCGAAGTTGTGCCAGTCGTCCTCGATCTCCGGGCCGTTGCTGAGCTCGAAGCCCAGGCGCCCGAAGATCTCGGCGATGCGCTCCATCGTGCGGCTGACCGGATGCAGGCCACCGCGGCCGGGGTCGATGCCCGGCAGGGTGACGTCGATGCTCTCGGAGGCCAGGCGCGAATCCAGCGCGGCATCGTCGAGCACGCGCTTGCGCTCGCCCAGTGCTTCAGTCAGCGCGTCACGCGCGCGGTTGATGGCCTCGCCGGCGCTCTTGCGCTGGTCGGCGGGCAATGCGCCCAGCTGCTTGAGCTGCGCGGTGACGCTGCCCTGCTTGCCCAGCAGCGCGACGCGCAACGCCTCGACGGCGTCGGGCGTGTCGGCGGCGGCGATATCGCCCAGCGCCTGCTGCGTCAGTGATTCGATTCCACTCATTTGCCAGCAACCCCATTGGACAACCGGATCGTCATCCCCGCGAAGGCGGGGACCCAGCGACTCTGTCCTTGCCGTACCCCAGGACGCTGGGCTCCCGCCTGCGCGGGAATGACGGACAAAGGGCAGAGCCCAAAACGAAACATGGGGAAGGACTTGCGCCCTTCCCCATGCGTGTACTGCGTTGTGCCGCGGCAACACGATCCGCAGTGCGAACCGTGTGACCGGGCGAGCAACTTACGCCGCGAGCGCGCTCTTCGCCTTCTCTGCCAGCGCTGCAAAACCCTGCGCGTCGTGCACGGCGATGTCCGCCAGCACCTTACGGTCGAGGGTGATGCCAGCCTTCAGCAGGCCGTTGATGAAACGGCTGTAGCTCAAGCCGTTGATGCGGGCAGCCGCATTGATGCGGGTGATCCACAGCGAACGGAAATGACGCTTCTTCTGCTTACGACCGATGTAGGCGTACTGCAGGGCCTTCGTCACCGCCTGCTTGGCGACGCGGAAGACCTTGCGACGGGCGTGATAGTAGCCCTTGGCCTGCTTCAGGATTTTCTTGTGACGGCGGCGCGCCGTAACACCACGCTTGACTCGTGCCATTGTTCAGTCCTCCTCAGAGATAAGGCAACATGCGGTCCAGACGGCCCGCGTCCTCGGCACGAACATGGTTCGTCTGCCGCAGGTTGCGCTTCCGCTTGGTCGCCTTCTTGGTGAGGATGTGGCTCTTGTTGGCGTGGCCGCACTTGTACTTGCCGGAAGCAGTCTTCCGGAAGCGCTTGGCTGCCGCCCGATTGGTCTTGATCTTGGGCATTGCGATGTCCTTTCGGAGTTTGGTCACTGGCCTGGGCGGTGGCTCGCGCCACTCTTTCCGTCCTGCCCTTGCCGGCTTGTAAGTCGTTGATCTTGAAAGGATTCTACGACAGGTTCCTGGTACAGCACACAACAAACCCGGCGAACCGGGCCGCACATTATGCGGGCTGGCTGCCGGGCTTGCAAATGTTTTCTTTGAGAATCAGGGGTTTGGGGCCTTAACCCACGCTCCCGCCGCTCCTGGCCCCCTCTCCCGCTTGCGGGAGAGGGTTAGGGTGAGGGCAGGCAGCCGGTCACCCAAAAAAGCCAAGGGCGCCTGGCGGCGCCCCTTGCCCTCACCCCGGCCCTCTCCCGCAAGCGGGAGAGGGAGCAAAGCGGCGGGTCAGACCTTCTTCTTCGGCGCGATCATCATGACCATCTGCCGCCCTTCCAGGCGCGGACGCGACTCGATCACGATGTCCTCGCCCAGGTCGGCCTCGATCCGCGCGGCCATCTCGCGGCCGAGCTCCTGGTGGCTCATTTCGCGGCCACGGAAGCGGATGTTGACCTTGACCTTGTCGCCCTCTTCCAGGAAGCGGCGCATGTTGCGCAGCTTGATCTGGTAGTCGCCTTCGTCGGTCACCGGACGGAACTTGAGTTCCTTGATCTCGACCTGCTTGGTCTTCTTCTTCGCCTCGTTGGCCTTCTTCTGCTGCTCGAAGCGGAACTTGCCGAAGTCCATGACCTTGCAGACCGGCGGATCAGCGTTGGGCTGGATCTCGACGAGGTCGAGGCCTTCGTCTTCTGCCATGCGCAGCGCTTCGTCGCGCGTAAGCACGCCGATCATCTCGCCATCACTGCCAATCACGCGCACGCGCGGGACGCGGATTTCCTGGTTCTTGCGATTCGGCTTTTCGGGGGTACTGATGTTGCAATCTCCGGTATGGATCGTGCCGGCCGCCGGGGGTGGCAGCCGGACCTGTGCAGCTTACGGGCTTATTGAACGCCCTCATTGCGCAAACGCGAGGCGAATTCGGAGACGGTCATCGTCCCGAGGTCCTCCCCTCCCCGCGTGCGCACAGAAACCTCGCCGTTTTCCTTCTCGCGGTCTCCGACCACGAGCAGGTAGGGCACGCGCTGCAGGGTATGCTCGCGAATCTTACGGCCGATCTTTTCGTTGCGCAAATCGGCATCGACCCGGAATCCTTGATTCGCAAGGGTTTTCCGGACTTCGTCGACGTAGTCGCCCTGGGCGTCGGTGATGTTCATGACCACCGCCTGGACCGGGGCCAGCCAGGCCGGGAACTGACCGGCATGGTGCTCGATCAGGATGCCGATGAAGCGTTCCATCGAGCCGACGATGGCCCGGTGCAGCATCACCGGATGGCGGCGCTGGCTGTTTTCGTCGACGTATTCGGCGCCCAGGCGGCCCGGCATCATGAAATCGACCTGCATGGTGCCCAACTGCCAGGTGCGGCCGATGGCGTCCCTGAGGTGGTATTCGATCTTGGGGCCGTAGAAGGCGCCCTCGCCGGGCAGCTCCTCCCACTGCACGCCGGCCGCGCTCAGGGCCGAGCGCAGGGCGTTTTCGGCCTTGTCCCAGGTGGCGTCGTCGCCCAGGCGCTTGTCCGGGCGCAGGGCGATCTTGATCTGGATCTCACTGAAGCCGAAGACGTCGTAGACGGCCAGGGCCTGCTGGTGGAAGGCGCTGACCTCGGCCTCGATCTGGTCCTCGGTGCAGAAGATGTGGCCGTCGTCCTGGGTGAAGCCGCGCACGCGCAGGATGCCGTGCAGCGCGCCGGAGGGCTCGTTGCGGTGGCAGGCGCCGAACTCGCCGTAGCGGATCGGCAGGTCGCGGTAGCTGTGCAGGCCGTGGTTGAACACCTGCACGTGGCCCGGGCAGTTCATCGGCTTGAGCGCGTAGGTGCGCTTCTCCGATTCGGTGAAGAACATGTTCTCCTGGTAGTTGTCCCAGTGGCCGGACTTCTGCCACAGCGACACGTCGAGGATCTGCGGGCAGCGCACTTCCTGGTAGCCGCTGTCGCGGTAGACCTTGCGCATGTACTGCTCGACGACCTGCCAGATCGACCAGCCCTTGGGATGCCAGAAAATCAGGCCCGGCGCCTCTTCCTGCAGGTGGAACAGGTCCTGCTGCTTGGCGATCTTGCGGTGGTCGCGCTTCTCGGCTTCCTCCAGCTGGGTCAGGTAGGCCTTGAGGTCCTTGTCGTTGAGCCATGCGGTGCCGTAGATGCGGCTGAGCATCTGGTTGTTGGAATCGCCGCGCCAGTAGGCGCCGGCGACCTTCATCAGCTTGAACGCGCGCAGCTTGTCGGTGGACGGCACGTGCGGGCCGCGGCACAGGTCGGTGAACTCGCCCTGGCTGTACAGCGACAGGTCTTCGCTGGCCGGGATCGATTCGATGATCTCGGCCTTGTAGGCCTCGCCGATGCCACGGAAGAACGCAACCGCGTCGTCACGCGACTTCACGCCACGCGAAACCGGCAGGGCTTCCTTGACGATCTTGAGCATCTCCGCCTCGATCGCCGGCAGGTCTTCCGGCGTGAACGGGCGCTCGTAGGCGAAATCGTAGTAGAAGCCGTTGTCGATGACCGGGCCGATGGTGACCTGCGCGCCCGGGTACAGGCGCTGCACGGCCTGCGCCAGCAGGTGCGCGGCGGAGTGGCGCAGCACTTCGAGGGCGTCGGGGTGCTTGTCGGTGACGATCTCGAGCGAGACGTCGTGGTCGATGCGGAAGCTGGAATCGACGAGCTTGCCGTCGACCTTGCCGGCCAGGGCGGCCTTGGCCAGGCCGGCGCCGATCGAGGCGGCGACCTCGGCGACGGACACGGGCTGTTCGAATTCGCGGCGGCTGCCGTCAGGGAGGGTGATTGCGATCATGAGAGGGCGTCTTGCTGGCGCGCGGGTGCGCGGCTTGGCGGTTGGAGATCGTCGGAAGCGGCAACAAATCCCGGCTTCCGGAAACGAAAAACGGCGCCGCGGCGCCGTCCTGCAGGGGCGTCGTCGGCGTTCAGCGATGGGAAGTGGTAGTGCTCATGTCGCACGCTCGGCCGGCGGTGTTGCCGCGGGCCACCTCTGGGTCCTGTTTCCGGCCGATGCCGGAGCCAAGTGAAATAGTTGGGCCTTCGCACGGCCAAGTCAACGCCGGAGCGCGGGCGGCCTGCAAGCGGCGGGAATCCGCCCCGGAAAGCACGGGCCCCGAAAAGCAGAACGGCCGGGCAGAGCCCGGCCGTTCGCAACATATTGGTGGGCGGTACAGGGTTCGAACCTGTGACCCCTACCATGTCAAGGTAGTGCTCTACCGCTGAGCTAACCGCCCTTCGTTTCGCCACAAGTGGCTCACGAGGGCGCGCAGTTTAGCCCGTCGGCGCGATGGCGGCAACACCCTGATCTGTCGGAGCGGTGGCGGCAACGCCCCATTCCGTCAGCATGGTGGCGACAGCTTCCCGTCATTCCCGCGAAGGCGGGAACCCAGGGACGTTGCTCTGCGCGTTGGCTGACGATACAGATTGGTGTCGCTGCATCGCAGGGAGCAGAGTCGCTGGGTTCCCGCCTTCGCGGGAATGACGGTCTACTGGCCTTCGCGGGAATGACGGGGCACTGGCCCTCGCGGAGAGTGACGGGGTACTGGCCTGCGCGGTGGTGACGGGTCAATACGTCTTCATGCCGCGAAGCCGGCGTCCTTCAGTTGCCGCAACTGGTCGCGCACCGCCGCGGCTTCCTCGAACTCCAGATCGCGCGCGTGCTGGTACATCTGCTGCTCCAGCGTCTTGATCCGCGCTGCGAACTGACTCGGGCTGAGCCGGGCGTACTCGGCCAGGTCCTCGGCGACCTTGCGTGCCTTGCCCCTGCCCTTCGCGGTCTCGCCCGGTTCGGCGCGGGCACCTTCCATGACGTCGACCACGGCCTTCGCGATCGACTTGGGCGTGATGCCGTGCTCCAGGTTGTACTCGACCTGCTTCGCACGACGCCGGTCGGTCTCGTCGATCGCCTTCTGCATCGAGTTGGTGATGCGGTCGGCGTACAGGATCGCCTTGCCGCGCAGGTTGCGCGCGGCGCGGCCGATGGTCTGGATCAGCGAGCCGGCCGAACGCAGGAAGCCTTCCTTGTCGGCGTCGAGGATCGCCACCAGCGACACCTCCGGCATGTCCAGGCCCTCGCGCAGCAGGTTGATGCCGACCAGCACGTCGAACTTGCCCAGGCGCAGGTCGCGGATGATCTCCACGCGCTCGACGGTCTCGATGTCCGAGTGCAGGTAACGCACGCGCACGCCGTGCTCGCCGAGGTATTCGGTGAGGTTCTCGGCCATGCGCTTGGTCAGCGTGGTGATCAGCACGCGATCGCCCATCGCGACGCGTTCGCGGATCTCGCCGAGCACGTCGTCGACCTGGGTGCCTACGGGGCGGATCTCGACTTCCGGGTCGATCAGGCCGGTCGGGCGCACCACCAGTTCGACGATCTGGTCTTCGGACTTGCGCATCTCGTACGGGCCCGGCGTCGCGGAGACATAGATTGCGCGCGGCGAGCGGCCTTCCCATTCCTCGAAGCGCAGCGGCCGGTTGTCGAGCGCCGACGGCAGGCGGAAACCGAACTGCACCAGGGTTTCCTTGCGCGAGCGGTCGCCCTTGTACATCGCGCCGATCTGCGGGACGGTCACGTGCGACTCGTCGACCACCAGCAGCGCGTCCGGCGGCAGGTAGTCGAACAGGCACGGCGGCGGCTCGTCGGGCATGTGCCCGGTGAGGTGCCGCGAGTAGTTCTCGATGCCGTTGCAGTAGCCGACCTCGGCCAGCATCTCCAGGTCGAACTGCGTGCGCTGGGCCAGGCGCTGCGCCTCGACCAGCTTGTTCTCGGCGTACAGCTGCTCCAGGCGCATGCGCAGCTCGTCCTTGATCGTCTCGATCGCGTCGAGCACGGTGCGGCGCGTGGTGACGTAATGCGAACCCGGGTAGATGGTGTAGCGCGGCACGCGGCGCAGGGTCTCGCCGGTGAGCGGGTCGAACACGCTGAGCTGCTCGATCTCGCCGTCGAACAGTTCGATCCGCAGCGCCTCGGAATCGCTTTCCGCCGGATGCACGTCGACGACCTCGCCGCGCACGCGATAGGTGGCGCGGCGCAGCTCGGTGTCGTTGCGGGTGTACTGCATCTCGGTCAGGCGACGGATCAGCTCGCGCTGGTCGATGCGCTCGCCCCGGACCATGTGCAGGACCATGCGGAAGTATTCGTTCGGATCACCCAGGCCGTAGATCGCCGACACGGTGCAGACGATGATCGTGTCGCGGCGCTCCAGCAGCGCCTTGGTCGCCGACAGGCGCATCTGCTCGATGTGCTCGTTCACCGAGCTGTCCTTCTCGATGAAGGTGTCGCTCGATGGCACGTAGGCTTCGGGCTGGTAGTAGTCGTAGTAGCTGACGAAATACTCGACCGCGTTGTGCGGGAAGTACGCCTTGAACTCGCCGTACAACTGCGCGGCCAGGGTCTTGTTCGGCGCCATCACCAGGGTCGGCTTCTGCACCGTCTGGATGATGTTGGCGACGGTGAATGTCTTGCCCGAGCCGGTCACGCCGAGCATGGTCTGCGAGGCCAGTCCGCTCTCGAAGCCGTCCACCAGGCGCGCGATCGCCTGCGGCTGGTCACCCGCGGGCTCGTAGGGCGATACCAGTTGGAAGCCTGCGGGATGGAGACTGTCGTTCATCGGCGATGACCCCGGGGTAATCCTTCAGTGTAGACGGTGCTGGAGATGGGGGCAGCGGTGGCGGTTCCCTACCCCGGCTCGCTTCTGCGCGCCGACTGGATTCAGCTGCCGGCGCGCGGATAGTCGGTTGCCCGCGACACCGGAATTGGCGCCATGGATCGGCACCCGCAAGGCCTGACCCTGCTCGAGCTGCTGGTGGCCGTGGTGATACTGGGCGTGACGCTGGGCCTGGGTGCGCCCGCGTTCAGGCAACTATCGGTGGCGGTCCGGGCCAATGGCGCTTTCCACGAATTGACGTCGTCGCTGGCGATGGCGAGAACCCTCTCGCTGGTGCGCGGTGCCCCGGTCGTGGTCTGCCCGAGCCAGGATGGCGTCACCTGCAGGCAAGACAGCGTCTGGGACCAGGGATGGATCACATACACGGCACGGGACGGCAGGCTTGTGCGCGCTTCGTCCGGCGGACGGGGGCTGGTGATCAGAAGCAATCGACAGCGCCTGCGCTTCCAGCCGGACGGCTTCAGTGAGGGCAGCAATCTCACCTTGTCTGTGTACGCCGCCGCGGGAGGCCCAATGATCGGTAGCATCGCGGTGAGTCGGGCAGGCCGGATCCGATCGGAACGGACGCCAATGGCCACGAACAGCAGTAATTCGCCCTGATCTTCCGCCTGGACTATTGACCCAGTCCGCGGAGGCTTTACAATGCCCGTCCCCGCCCGAATAGCTCAGCCGGTTAGAGCACTTGACTGTTAATCAGGGGGTCGTTGGTTCGAGTCCAACTTCGGGCGCCAGATAAAAGAAAAAGGGCTGCGAGAGATCGCAGCCCTTTTTCTTTGTGCCTGCCGAAGCCGGCGCGTCCCGTGGAAGCGTGGCCCGCGCTGGCAGGCCACCCGTCCCTAGTCATTTCTGCGCGATCACCAGCACGAGCTGACGCTCGTGGAGGTGTTGCTGACGCTCTTGACGCCCAGCTGGTTGATGTTGAGCGTGGCGCACTTGGTGTCCTTGCTGGCCTGCTGGTTCTGGGGAACCGCTTGCACTACGTACGTCGTAGGCGACATCCCGGTGAGGCCGATGTTGTAGTGCGCGGCCAGATCGGTCCGGCACGCGATCCCATTGAGGGGCGGCGGGTTGTTGGCCGCATCGATGACGTATCGCAGGTTCGTCGTGTAGTAGCGCTCCATGTACTGCGCCACTTCCAGGCTGCACGCCGCCGCCGCCGCCCGCCGCGTCTTGACCACGTGAGTCTGGTAGCTGGGATAGGCGATGGCCATCAACACGGCCACCACCAGCACGGCGATCATCAATTCGATCAGCGTGAAGCCCGACATCCGACGAGGGCCTCCGGTTCGCACAAACAGTTTGCCTGCAGTTTTCATCGATCAGTCCTTGAGACCTTCGCGCCAGGAGACACGGCCCCAACCGGGACCCCAGTTGAACTTCACGCAGCCCGGCGCGCCCGTGGTGCCGTTCACGCAAATGATCGGAGTGCTCGGGGCGCCGCCGGAACCCGGAACGAAGCCGGGCAGTCCGACAACTCCGTCGGTGATCATGCCCAGGTTCATGCCGACCGAACCTGTAGGCACGGTGGTGTCGTTGGTGCCGTCGCCATCGCTGTCGACGGGGAGTTCGTCCTCGTGGTTGAAGATGCCATCGCCATTCGCGTCGATGAACGGTGTCGATACGGCACCACCGGTGAAAGCATCGATGTAGTTCAGATACCCCGAGCCACCGACCGAACAGGCGGTGTTGCCCGGAATCACGCTGGAGGCGACCAGCACGTTGCCCGCGATCACGAACTGCGCACCGATCATGCGCTCGCCTTCGGCGGTGCCGCTGGGCGGGGTCTCCAGGTCGACCACCCAGCCTCGCTTGTCCGCCATGTCGCCAGCAACAGGCTTCTCGAATGCACGGAAGGTCTTGGTGGTCCCGTCCTCCGCCGTGATCGTGCCCGCCACCTTGATCGTGCGCTCCTTCAACTCGTCGCGGCTGGCGATGGCCGTGCCGGTGTCGGTGAAGCCATACCAGCTCTGGACAGAGTTGTCGTCCGGGTCGGTCTCGGTGATGTAGCGGCCGGTGCCAAACAGGATCCAGGGCGTGAACGACACCGGGCTGTAGGCGATGGTGATGCCGCCGGTGATCGGCTGGCGCTTGGTCACGTCGGTGCCACTGACCTGGGTCGTGTGGGTCGCGGTGAACAGCTTGGTGGCGCTCCACTCCGTGGGGTCGGCACTGGTCAGGTCGAACTTCCAGACATTGCCCTGCAGGTCGCCCGCGTAGGCGTGGTCGGCCGTGCCGTTGCCGTCGATGTCGACCGCGGTCGGCATCGACAGGCCATTGGCGGTTTCGCTGTTGGTGGTGATCTTGGCCAGTTGCACGCCGGTCTCGGCGTTCACGACGAACAAGGCCGCCTTGTCGCTGGTGCTGTTGATGCCGTTGGGCACCAGCACGCCAGTGGCGCCATTGGTCTCGTTGGTCTTGACGATCAGCGGCCGGCCCAGTACCTGGCCCATGTCGTCATCGCCGGGAAACTCCCAGGCGCGACCGGTGGTGCTGAAACTACCCGGCGTCGTGACATCCAGGCCGAACACGCCCTTGCCGCCGCGACCGAGCGTGCCGATCAGGATGTTCTTGTCCGGCGTCTGGGTGCGCGTGGACACCACGATCGGACCGTCGACGTAGAACTTGTGGACGAAATCGACCTTTTGGCTGATCTCCTTGAGCTGGGCCATGTCGATCAGGCCCGGCACGTAGGCAAACAGTTCGTGGCCGTTGGTGGCGTCGATGGCATGCAGCATGCCGTCGTTGGCACCGACGTAGACGGTCTCGGTGGTGCCTTCCTTCACGTAAACGGGCGAGGAATGGACGACGTCGCCGAAGATGCTGCCGCGCGCGCGGTAATCCGTTCCTTCGCCAGCACGATTGCCCTTCACATAGTTGGCGATGGCCGTGGTGAGTATGGTTTCCTGGGCAGTGGTCGGGAAGCTGACGGGTGCCTGGCCATTGCTTCCGAAGGTCAGCACGGTGCGACTGGTCGGAATGCCGGCCGCCGCGTTCCACAACTGGGTCTTGGATACGCCGGTGGAGGTCACCGCAAACGCCTTGACGTCGCCGCTCCATTGCCCGGACACAAAGCTCGCCACGTAGCTGCGCGTCCCGTCGCTCAGGGTGGTGCCGTTGAACGAGACGCTGGAGGCCGAACCAACCGCTTCCGCGATCGAGTTCAGCGCCGCGCGCAGGCCAGTGGTAAACGCAGTCGGGTTGGTAGCAGCAACGAACTTGCCGCGACTGTTGACCGCCGCATGCAGCAGGTCGTCGATCTTCTCGGGTTTGTCGGTGCTGCCGCTCGGATCACCCCAACTCTTCGCACCGCTGGTCAGGGCGGCCAGGTCCGTGTCCGCGAGCCGGCCCTTGAGGCCGATGGAGATGCCGAACGTGACCATGTGCTGCCAGAACGCCGGATTGGCGGTGACCGCGGTGCTGGTGGACGCCGGCACGATGTTGTCGAGGTCGTCTCGAAGGTCGGTCTTCCAGTAGTGCATCGCGATGTCGCCGAGCGTGTCGGTGGCCGAATGCGAGAAGGGGCGATCGGGCTCGTAGGTGAAGGTGCGTCCATCGGGTTCGCCGAAGGCATCGTGGCCAATGATCTCGGACCCGGCCGTGCCGTCCTCGTTACCGATTGCGTTGTAGTTGCTCTGGTCGTTCCAGTAGCCGTCAGTCGTCAGGATCGCGAAGTTCTGCCGGCACGCCAGCTGCGGCTCGCCCGCCGTACCCGAACTCCAAGGGCCGTTGTCATCATCTCGCTTGAAGTACTCACCGGCGTTCTGTAAGGCGCCTTGCAACGGCGTGCCCTGGTTGCCCTCGGCGGAAAACAGCCGGTCGAACCAGATCTTGCGATTGGCTGCGTCGGTTTCGGTGGTCGTCGCCGTCACCTTCTTGAACAAGCCGCCGGCATTGGTCACCGGAATATCGAAGCCGCGACGTTGCCAGATCGTGCGGTAGCCGACGCGGTAATTCTCGCCCAGGTCGTTGAAGGCGTAACTGGCGCCGGCCTTGGCGACCTTCATGCGCGTGCGGTGGTAGCCGTACCACGTCGCGTAGTTCTGCCATTCCTCGGCGATCGTTCGCGTGACCGTAGTGACCGTGGTTCCCTCGGTCGTCGTCCAGGTGAAACCTGTGTCCGTGATCGCGCTGCACGTCCAGCGCCACTTGTTGCTGCCGTCCAGGTTCGGCAGGCACTTGCGCGCCGACGTGCTATTGATCAGCTCGTAGAAGGCGTACTTGGAGAGGTCTGACAGATCGCCCTTGTCATCGTCGGGAACGTAGAACCTCCTGCGGCTTCCCTGGATGCTGCCCTTGTTGCTCGCCGCCGTTGCCGGAGCACCCGGGTGCGCCGGCACGGCGAACGCGAGATTCTCATCGGTGTAGGTGAGTGCCGCCGTCACGGCCGGCCCATCCGTGCCATCTGCAAGCTTCCAGGGCTTGTAGGTGATACGCGGGTTGTAATAGAGCGTGTTGTAAGTGTAGGCGAAGTTCCGGTCGTCGCTCGTGCCGGAGGAATTGATTGGCGAGCCGATCCTGTCCAGTTCGAGGCGCGTGTTGTTCGATTCCACCGTCTCGATGTCCCCCAGATCCTGGTTGCGCATGTCCGTGTCTTCCATCGACCCGGAATCGTCAAGGATGAACATGATGTTCGGCGCAACCGGAGTGCCGGACTGCAGCGGATTGGGCGGGATCACCAGGGCAGCATGACTCTGGGCACCCAGCAGGGTCGCCAGGAACGTGATGGTCGACGCGGCCAGCAGTTGCTGGCCGGCGCCTTTGGATCGCTTGCGTGCAGGAGTTGTCATGTCGGGGTCCGGACTCAAGGCGAGGGAATGCGGAGGGCGGACTGGAGGAGGATGCTGGCGCGTCCGGCGGCTTCGTACTTGGCGCTGATGCGGAAGAGCTTGGCCTTGCACAGCGGATCGCTCGGCTTGCCGTTCGGCCCCATGACCTGGTCGCATTTGGCGGTGGTGTTGTACTCGCCGAGATACTCGACCAGGTACTGCAGGTCGTTGGCATTGATGACCGCAAGCGTTTCATCGCCTTCCAGCCGCGTCGCATTGACCCAACCGGTGGTGCCAAGCGAGCGGTCCAGGCCCGTCGTCGGTGGCCCGCAAACGCCGAGATTGCAGTTGGAACCGGCGGGGATCACCGTGTCCGGGTTCGCGGCCACGGCCTCGCCCTGGCGCAGTGCCGTCTCGGCGGCCTGGAACGAAAGACTGCGATCGAACAGGTTGCCGCTCATGCGCTCTTCGAGCATGGTTCCACGCAGGCTGGCCAGACCCAGCAGGGTCATGATCAGCAGCAGGACCAGCACCACCAGCAAGGCGATGCCGCGCTGCCGTCCGCGAGCGGCGATGGAGGGATTGGAGCGTCGCACGGAAGGTATGCGGTTCATGCGTTTCGGTTCCGCAAGGTGACTACATGGGTGATCTGGCGGCGCAGGCCGTTGCCGTCGGTACCGACCTTGATCCGGTCTTCGTTGTTGCCCTGCTGGCCTTCGAGCTGGAGCACGATGCGAACTGCCGTGACGTTCTTCCAGTTGCTATCAGCCGTGATAACACCGGCATCGACGTAGGTCGTTTCGCCGGGTACCAGGTAGGTCAGTTGCAGGTCACGAACACCTTCGATGATCTCGATCTCGGTGCCCATGGCATCCTGGAACAACGAGTTGCCACCCCGCCCGTTGTCCTTGACGTACCAGCGCACGCCGCGCACCTTGGCCAGCATCGCCTGGCCGTTGGCAGCGGTGCCGTAGTTGTAGGCAGTGGTGCCGCAGGCGCCACCCAGTCCCAGGCCGGTGCCGCAGTTGCCTGTGGTTGCGACCGGGATGCTGGCGCCGGACGGCGTTCCGACCTGGAAGATCGTCCCCTGGTTGCCGTCGCAGGCCATGACCACGTCGTTGGCGACGATGCCGTGCGTGGCGGTGCTGGCAGTGAAGGCAGCGGATCCGTAGCTCGATACCGTCACCGCGCTGAGGCCGGCCGAGTGCATTTCGATTGCATCGGTCCCGGCCAGGCTGTCGGGGAAAGCGCCATTCTCATAACCCCGCAACCCGTTGCCCCAGTTCGCCCACCAGGCGCCGGAGGTCAACAGATTGGCTACTGGCAGCATGATCACCGAGGCCGACGTGGCCGGCGAAGGTTGCGGCTGCCGACAGGCCGTGCCATCGGCCTCGCGGATATCGCGCGCCAGCAGTTCGAACCCGATCCGTCCACCTTCCTGGATGCGACCCAGGCTCTCGGTGGCGACATAGGTCTTGCGGTTGCTCATGAACATGGCGATGGCGCCGCCGACGACGAGCAGCCCCAGCAGCATCGCCACCATCAGCTCGATCAGGGTCACGCCGCGGACACCGCGGGCGCGGAAGCCACCTTGGTTGCGGATAGCAGCGCTCACATCTGGCTCCTGGTAACGATCTGGTAGGTCTGGCTGCCGCCGGCGGAACGACTCTCGTCCCATTCGACGGTTACCGTGCAGACACTGGCTGCGCAAACGATGGTTCCGCAGGGTGTACCGCCCAGGCTGGCCCTGAGGTTCCCCATCCAGAGCCGGACGTCGTTCTGCGCCAGCGTTCCGGTCGCCGTCGGCACGTCGCAGGTCCGCGCCAGGTCATAGGCGTCAAGCGCCGCGGCCTTGGCCGTGGGGTTGCTGATTCCGCTGCCCGGTACTGCGGCGCGAATCGCATCGAGGATCGCGTAGCTCTCGATCACCGCCTGGCTGCGGCCGAGCGAGGTCTGGCTGTTGCGGAGCGCGGCGGCCTGCAATGCGGCGACGCCAAGCAGGCCGATTGCCAGCACCAGCACGGCAATCAGCACCTCGAGCAGGCTCATGCCGGCACTGGATCGCGGATGCGAAATGGGCTGCCTCTTGTTTCGTGAAGTCATCGCTGCTCTCTCGCTAATCGCTATTGCCAGGGGCGGCGCAGTCGCCGTTGTTTCGGCGCTGGACGGAGGTTCGCCCACCCAGTCCGATGGTCACGTCGCGCGCGTTATCCGCCGGCAGGTCAACTGCAGCGCACACACCGATCTTTGCCTGCAGCAAAGCGCCTCCGGTATCGCGCGGGAAACCGTCGGACCGGAAAACCAGCTTGCCCTGCGTGACGTTGCTGCTGGACTGGACCGTAGCCGGCGCGAGCACGGTGAGCGCCTGGATGATTGGCTCTCCGGCATCGACCGTGCCGTCCCGGTCGGTGTCGGCGAAGACGATCCAGCCGTCCCATGTGCTGCTGTTGGAGCAACTGGCGCTGTCCGACGAACTGCACATGACCACGCGCGCGTTACGCCGGATCGCCTCGGCGCGGGCGAGCTGGATGCTCGCCAGCAGTTCGTTCGCCGGCGTCGTGATCCGCGCGGAGTTGTGAACGTAGCGGAAGCTCGGGATGGCAATGCCCATCACCACGCCGAGGACCACCACGGTGATCATCAGTTCGACCAGGCTGAAGCCCGCTGTACGCCGTTGCCGCTCCGGATTTGACCGGAACGGGCCATCAATGTGATGCAAGGCGGTGTACTCCCCAATTACCCAAGGCCAAAGGTATTTCAGGCCTTGTCGGCATGCCAGCGGCGTCGGGACAGGCGGGGCGATTTGTCCGGCCAGCGGTAGGCGCGGTGAATTTGCCGGCGCGGGCGTGCATCATGCTGCCCATGCCACACCATGCCCCAACGCGCCCGCTCGACGCCCTATGGCAGGCGCCGGCATTGATCTGGGTAGTCCTCGCCGGCGAGGGACTGGCCGTGGTCCTGGCGCTGGCGCCTGGCGTCGATCTGGACCGCTGGGTCTATTTCGGCCTGACTTCCATGGTTATCCAGTGGGTGGCCCTGCTGACCCTGGGCGGCCTGTACCTGCTGCGCCGCCAGCTGAGCGACTACCGGCCTCAGCGGTTGAGCTATGTGGCGCTGGGCCTGCTGCTGTTGAGCACCTGGTTGGTGGCGGGTCTGTCGTGGCTGACGATGCGGGAACTGTGGCCGATGACGCAGGGCGGCTGGACCTCACTGTTCCTGCGACTGACCGGCATCTGCCTGACTGTCGGCTTCCTCGGCCTGGCCGCATTCCAGAACCACTGGCGCGGCATGCTGCACGCCGTCCGCGCCAAGCAGTCCGAACTGTTGGCACTCCAGGCCCGCATCCGCCCACACTTCCTCTTCAACACCCTCAACACCGGCGCGGCCCTGGTCCACCGGCAGCCGGAAGAAGTCGAACGCTTGCTGCTTGACCTGGCCGACCTGTTCCGGGCGGCGCTGGCCGGCCCGCACGACATCTCACTCGAGGACGAACTGGCCCTGGCTCGCCGCTACCTGGAGATCGAGCAGTTGCGCTTCGGCGAGCGCCTGCAGGTTGACTGGCAGCTACCGCGGGAGATTCCCGCGGTGACCGTCCCCGCACTGTCGATCCAGCCGCTGGTCGAAAACGCGATCCGCCATGGCATCGAGCGACGGCCCGACGGCGGCCAGATCGAGATCGCGGTCACGACCACGCCGGAAACAGTCATCGTGCGCATCATCAATCCGCTGGCGTCGCGGGCCGGGCAAAACCCCGGCCATCACGTCGGCCTCAATGCCTCGCAGGTCCGCATCGAGGCGCTTACCGGCGGGCGTGGCAGCGTGATCACGCAGTTGGAAGGCAAGCGGTTCATCGCGACCGTGCGGTTGCCGGTGTCGCAGGCGTAGCTGCGGCGGCCTGCCCTGCCCTCACCCCTCTCCCGCCAGCGGGAGAGGGGCTCCATGAATCAGGCGACCTCGCGGGAGAGGGGTTCGACGCGTCAGGCAACCACGCGATAGCAGGGCTTGTACTCGCCGGCGATCTTCATGCGCCGCTGCTCGACGAAGGCGCGCAGCAGTGCATCGAGCGACTGCATCATGTCGGCGTCGCCGTGGATCTCGAACGGGCCCTGCGCCTCGATCCGGCGCATGCCGTCTTCCTTGACGTTGCCGGCGACGATGCCGGAGAACGCGCGGCGCAGGTCGGCGGCCAGTTCGTGCGGCTTGCGGCCGTGGTGCAGGTCGAGCGAGGCCATCGCCTCGTGGCTGGGCACGAACGGACGCTGGAACGCCAGCGGAATGTCGACCGACCAGTTGAAGAAGAACGAGTCCTTCTGCGCGATGCGGTGCTCGCGGACCTTGCGGATGCCCGCGGTCATGCGCTTGGCGACCTTGTCCGGCTCGCCGACGATGATCTCGTAGCGCCTGGTGGCTTCCTCGCCCAGGGTCAGGCGGATGAACTTGTCGATCTGCTCGAAGTACGGCGCCGACGCGGTCGGGCCGGTGAAGATCAACGGGAACGGCAGCTGCGCGTTTTCCTCGCGCAGCAGGATGCCGAGCAGGTAGAGGATCTCCTCGGCCGTGCCGACGCCGCCGGGGAAGACGATGATGCCGTGGCCGAGCCGGACGAACGCCTCCAGGCGCTTTTCGATGTCCGGCATGATCACCAGGTGGTTGACGATCGGGTTCGGCGATTCGGCAGCGATGATGCCCGGCTCGGTGATGCCGATGTAGCGCGTGCGCCCGCGACGCTGCTTGGCGTGGGCAATGGTCGCGCCCTTCATCGGGCCCTTCATCGCACCCGGGCCGCAGCCGGTGCAGATGTCGAGGCCGCGCAGACCGAGCTCGTAACCGACCTGCTTGGTGTAGACGTATTCGTCGCGCGAGATCGAGTGACCGCCCCAGCACACCACCAGGTTGGGCTCGGTCGGATGCAGGATGCGGGCATTGCGCAGCAGGCCGAACACCGAGTCGGTGATGCCCGCGGAGGTTTCCAGGTCCTGGTTCGAGTCCGGGCCCAGTTCCATCACGGTATAGGCCAGGTCGCGGACCACGGCGAACAGCAGTTCGGCGACACCGCGGATGATCTCGCCGTCGACGAAGGCCATCGCCGGTGCATGGGTCAGGTCGATGCGCACGCCGCGATCCTGCTGGTGCACCTGGATGTCGAATTCGGGATACAGCTCGCGCGCGGCGCGCGGGTCGTCGGACGCGCTGCCGCTGGTCAGCACCGCCAGCGCGCAACGGCGCAGCAGGTCGTGCATGCCGGTGGACACGTCGCGCAGGCGCGCAACCTCGTCGCGCGAGAGGACGTCGAGGCCGCCTTTCGGGTAGATCCGGGCGTTGACGGTGGGGAGGGTGGTTTCAATGGTGGCGCTCATCTTTCTCTTCTTTTCTTCTGTTTACCGGCGTGACTCTAGCGTGCCTCCCCCACAAAAGAAAACGGCCGGGAAACCCCGGCCGTTTTCGTGCATACAGGCAACCGAGACGATCAGAACTCGTAGCGGACGCTGACCTGGGCGGCCCAGCGCGAAACGCCCTTGTCGTCGTAGATCGTCAGGCTGTCAGGCGTGTTGAAGCGGTACACATACTTGCCGGTCGCCGGATCGATGCCGCCGTACTCCACCACGCCGCGCATCGCCGGGAATGCCGCTTCCTCGATACGACCCCAGTCCTTGTTGATCAGGTTGCCGACGTTGAGGATGTCGAACGACAGCTCGGCCTTGTGGCCCTTCATGAAGCCCGGGAATTCCTGGGCGATGTGAAGGTCGAACTGATTGACCCACTCGCCATGGGCCGCGTTGCGCTCGGCAACCTGGCCACGGTGCGAGTTGAGGTACTCGTCACTGTAGATGTACGCCCAGAACGCAGCCTCTTCCGCGGCCTGCGTCGCGCCTTGGCCGACGATCACGTCGCCCGGAGCGCTCGGGATGTACAGCAGGTCGCTGAACCGCCCGTCGCCGTTGGCGTCGTTGTCGAAGGTGTAGCTGTACGGACGACCCGTGCGACCTTCATAGACCAGCGACACGATGGTGTTGTTGTCGCCGAAGAACGCATGCTTCCAGCTCGCAGTCGCCAGGAAGCGATCCTTGATCTCGTAGCTCGAGGTCGCAGTGACTTCCTCGTTGGCCTGGAAGACCGCGGTATTGCCCAGCTGCGAGCTCGAGGTCGAGCTGGTCAGCGGACTGACTTCGTTGGCGTTGGTGTACGTGTACGACGCAGCCCAGGACCAGTCGCTGTCGTTGAACGGCTTGTTCAGCGCAAGCGTCAGCTGCTGGCTCTCGCCCTTGGTGGTCTGCCTGGCGATGATGGCGTCGTTGAAACCCCTCTGCTCCGGCGAACGGTTGCCGCGGGCGGTGGCGCCGTTGCTGGAAACACCATCGCGGTTCCAGTTGGCAGGATCCAGGCCCGCCGCGTTCCAGTAGATCGCGCGACCGTCGGTCTCGCTGACCGCACCGGTATTACCCAGGTTGAGCTGCTGATAGTAGATACCGTCCTTGACCGAGGTCAGCACCAGCTCGGTCGAAGCGACAATGCCCCACCACGGCAGCTCGGTGTCGAACGCGATGTTGGACTTCCACACCGACGGCTGCGCCAGGTCGTTGTCGATGAAGTCCACCGACTGCTGGCCCGGCGTACCCCCGTCCTGGGCAATGGCCAGCTGGCCATTCGGGTCCGGCGAGAACAGCGTGGTGCCGTTGGAGTCGAAGAAGTCGGTGTAGGTCACGCCGTTGTTGGCATACGGGTTGGCCAGCCACACCGTGGCCGCCGCGCCCTTGAACAGACCCAGGCCGCCGCGGATCTGGCTCGGACGCTCGCTGTCGAAGGTGTAGTTGAAGCCGAATCGCGGCGACCACAGGTCGGTGCCGTCGATGGTGTTGTCATTGCGCACGCCAAACAGCGCCGAGGCCGCCGCGTTGAACACCGGCTTGTCGTCGACGATCGAGCCGTCGTAGCGCAGGCCGTAGGTCAGCGTCAGGTTGCTGTTGACCGCCCAGCTGTCCTGCACGAACACGCCGATGTTCTTCTGGGTGAACGTCGCGGCCATCGCGTCCAGGTCGCCGCCCTGCGGGTAGAACAGCTGGTAGCGGCTGGAACGGTTGGCGGCGTAGTCGGCGATGCTGTTGAAGGTGTAGACACCGTTGACGCGGCGGCCGAACAGGTTGTAGACCTCGTTGGACTCGTAGTCGACGCCGAACTTGACGGTATGGTCGCCGAGGAACAGGTTGCCTGCGAAGAAGGCGTTCCAGGTCTCGGTCTCGAGGACGTTGGCGTGCGTGTTCTCTTCGGTGCCGAAGTTGAGCGTGTTGCTGCCGATGCGCACGGCGATCGAAGGCAGGTCGACGAGCGGGTTACGCACAGCCGAGTAATCGCGATAGGAAACCTTGGCTTCGGTCGAGAACGTGTCGGTCCAGTCACTGAACAGCTGCGCGCTGTACGTGGTCAGCTCGAAGTCCTGCACGTAGTGGTACGTGTTCAGCGCAAGCGCCGAGTTGCTGAAACCCTGCAGGAACGGCGTGCTCTGCTCGGTCTTGCCGTAGCGGAAGGTGGCTCGTTGAGCGTCGGTGATGTTCCAGTCGATCTTCAGGCCGTACTCTTCGCTCTCGGTGTCAAGCGAGGGCTTGGCCAGGGTGCCCGGGTCGAAACCCTTTTCCTTGGACAGATCGATGATCTCTTTGATCTGATCCTGGGTGATCTGGACGATGTTGCTCTCGCCCGAGCCGATCGGACCGAAACCGGAATTGCCGGTGAACAGGTCCTTGCCGGTGTAGTTCTCGTAGTTGGCGAAGAAGAACAGCTTGTCCTTGACCAGCGGGCCGCCGAAGGTCATGCCGTAGGTCTGTTCGTTGTCGAACAGCGTCGGACGGATGTCGTTCTGGTTCTTGCCCGACCAGTCGTTGTCGCGGTAGATGCCGTAGACCGAGCCGTGGAACTCGTTGGTGCCCGACTTGGTGACGGCGTTGATCACGCCGCCGGTGCCACCGGAAATGGTGACGTCGTAGTTGGCGACGTCGACCGAGATTTCGTCGATGGTGTCCATCGAGAACGGCTGGCGCGGGGTCGGCAGGCCATTGCCCTGCAGGCCGAAGGAGTCGGCGCCGCTGATGCCGTCGACGCGGATGACGTTGTAGCGCGGGTTCTGGCCACCGACCGTGATTTCGTTGCGGGCCTTGTCGCTCTGCACGACGCGCGGGTCGAGGCGGGCGAAATCCTGCAGGTTGCGATTGATGCTCGGCATCGTCTCGATCTGCTCGCGGGTGATCTGCGAGCCGGCGCCCATCTTGTTGGCGCTGAACACTTCCGAGCCGCCGTACGAGATCGCCTGCACCGATTCCAGCGTGGTGACTTCGTTGTTCAACGACAGGTCGACCTGGTTGACCTTGTCGAGGTTGAGGAAGACGCCGTCCTGGCTGGTCGTGCCGGCGCCGGCCTTGTTGATGGTGACCGTGTACGGACCGCCGACGCGGAGGCCGCGGGCGTTGTAGCGGCCGTCGGCACCGGTGGTGGCGCGGCTGACGGTGCCCGACTCGGTATGGGTGATGACGACTTCGGCGCCGGCGACCGGCTGGCCGTCTGCAGCGACGACGCGGCCACCGATACCGGCCGAAGTGGCCTGGGCGAACACGGAAGAAGTGGCGAGGGCGGCGAGCAGGCCAAGGGTGAGCTTGGACATGCGGACGCGGTTGGGATGGGTCATTACGATGGCCTCATGCATGATCGAATGAAAAGAAAACGGCGCGACCCACGCGGAGTTGTTCCACGGCGTGGGTCGACTATCGGATTTGCGGCTGCCCCGGCCCCTGTGGGGTGCGGGCCCCTGACCACTGTGTTAACAGTAGTTTAACAGGCTAGGCCGGACTTGTGACAGAGACGTGACGGCCGTCAAGAAACGCCGAAGGCGGCAAAGTTGGGGCCGGCAAGCAGACGGCTTTGCGGAACCGGCCTTGGCCCGTTGCCGGATCGCTGGCGGCCGGGCGGCCCGGCCGGGAAAAGCGAGCCGCGGCGAGGCGCGGCCAATGCCTTACGGAGGGGCGATCTGCAGGTAGGTGCCCAGGCCGTCCAGGAACATCTGCACCGAGATGGCCACCAGCAGCATGCCCATCAAGCGCTCGATCGCGGTCAGCGCGCGGATGCCCATCAGTTTGTAGAGCAGGGTCGCGCTGAAGAGGATGGCCGCGGTCGCGCCCCAGGCGATCAGCAGGGCCAGGCTCCATTCGCCCAGGCGGGCCGGCTCGTTGCTGCCCATCAGCATCACCGCCGCCATGCCCGACGGCCCCGCCACCAGCGGGATGGCCATCGGCACGATGAAAGGTTCGCCGTCGGGGATCTCGCCCATCAGCCCTTCCGGCGGCGGGAAGATCATGCGGATGCCGATCAGGAACAGGACGATGCCCCCCGCTATCGAGACCGACTCCTGGCGCAGGTGCATCAGTTCCAGGGCGTACTTGCCGCCCCACAGGAACATCATCAGCACCGCCAGCGCGATCAGCAGTTCGCGCGCGAGCACGATCCGCTGGCGCTTGGGCGGCAGGCCACGCAACAGGCTCAGGAACACCGGCACGTTGCCGAGCGGGTCCAGGATCAGGAACAGCAGCAGTGCTGCCGAGGCAATCGTCATGGGCGTGGCGTCATCGGTAAGGCGTCAGAGGCCGGAAAGCGTCGGCAGTGTCGGCAGCGCGGTCGCGGCCGGCGGGTTCCAGACCTGGCCACGATGGACTGCACCGGCCTGCGACAGGAGGGTGACGCAGGCGGCGGCATACGCCGACGGCTCGACGGCGCCGCGGTCGTTCTCTTCGACGTAGGCCTTGGCGCGCAGCGCTGTGCGCATCGGGCCGGGCTGAAGACCAGCCACGCGCACCGACGTGTTGGCGAGTTCACCGTGGAGCGTGCCGACCAGACCGGCCAGGCCTTGCTTGGCGACGCCGTAGCCACCCCAGTAGGCCTTGCCGATGCGTGCCGGATCGTCGAGCACGAACACCACGGCCGCATCACGCGCCTTGCCGAGCAGCGGCAGGCAGGCCTGGGTCAGCCACCACGGCGCGGTGAGGTTGACGTGGATCGCGCGGGCGAACACGGCAGGGTCGGTCTGCGCCAGCGGCGTCAGTCCGGCGAATTCGGCGGCGCAGTGCAGTACGCCATCCAGTCGCCCCACTTCACTCTCCAGTCGCTGTGCCAGCTCGGCGTAATCGTCGGGCGATGCGCCTTCCAGATCGAGCGGATACAGCATCGGCTCCGGGCCGACCTGGGTCAGTGCGTCGTACACACGGTTCAACTTCGGCAGCTTGCGTCCGAGCAGCACGACCGTCGCGCCGGCGCGCGCGCACGCCAGCGCCGCGGCCTGGCCGAGGCCGCCGTGGGCACCGGTCACCAGGATCACGCGCCCCTGAAGCGGGCGCCCGTCGAGCGCGCGGTCCACTGCAGGACTCACTGGCTGTGGGTCTCGCTGATCATGCGCGCCAGCTCACCGGACTCGAACAGCTCCATGGTGATGTCGCAACCGCCGATCAATTCGCCGTGGATGAACAACTGCGGGAACGTCGGCCAGTTCGAATAGCGCGGAAGATTCGCGCGGATCTCCGGATCCTCGAGCACATTGACGGTGTGCAGCTCGTCGGCACCGGCGGCCTTGAGCGCCTGCACCGCGCGGCTGGAGAAGCCGCACATCGGGAACTGCGCCGTCCCCTTCATGAAAAGGACGATCGGATGGCTTTCGACTTCAGCCTGGATCCGCTCCATAACGGACATGGGTGCAACTCCTGCGATGGTGCGTTGCGGACCTTTGACGGCACGGCAACGAAGCGTGGGGATAGAATGTCCAATTGTAAGCCTTCCCGAGCCGCGGACGCTCCGGCACCCCGGATATCGCCCCCGGCCCTCCCCTTAGCCAGCCCTCTGGAGCCCGCAATGGCCATCGAACTGCCCGCCCTGCCCTACGACCGCACCGCGCTCGAACCGCACATCTCCGGCGAAACCATCGACTTCCACTACGGCAAGCACCACAAGACCTACGTCGACAACCTCAACAAGATGATCGAGGGCACGCAGTTCGCCGGCCTGGCGCTCGAGGAGATCATCCGCAAGTCGCAGGGCGGCATGTTCAACAACGCCGCGCAGATCTGGAACCACACCTTCTACTGGAACTGCCTGTCCCCGAATGGTGGTGGCGAGCCCGGCGGCAAGCTGGCCGAGCTGATCAACAAGGCCTTCGGCGACTTCGCCAAGTTCAAGGAAGAGTTCACCAAGGTCTCGGTCGGCACCTTCGGCTCGGGCTGGGGCTGGCTGGTGCAGCGTCCGGACGGTTCGCTGGCCCTGGTCAGCACCTCCAACGCCGCCACCCCGCTGACCGGCGACGACACCCCGTTGCTGACCTGCGATGTGTGGGAGCACGCCTACTACATCGACTACCGCAACGCCCGCCCGAAGTATCTCGAGGCGTTCTGGAACCTGGTCAACTGGGACTTCGTGGCTGCGAACCTGAAGTAAGCCGGTTTTGCCCTTCTCCCGCACGGCGGGAGAAGGTGCCCGGAGGGCGGATGAGGGCGCTTTCTGCAATGCGCTAGAGGCTGCCCTCACCCCAACCCCTCTCCCGCACGCGGGAGAGGGGCTCTAAAGCGAACGAGCCAGCGCCGCAATCACCGGATCGACCTGCGCCTGGCGGCCCAGGCCTTCGCCTACGCGCTGCAGTGACGTCGCCAGCGCCTGCGCCGAATCGGCGCGCACGGTGGCATGACCGACCTTGCGCCCGGCACGCGGCAACTTGCCATAGTCGTGCCAGTGCCCGCCCGGCTCGGCCAACACCGGCGTTGCCGACGGCATCTCGCCGATCCAGTTGAGCATGCACGCCAGGCCGACCATGCGCGTATCGCCCAATGGCAGGCCCAACACCGCGCGCAGATGGTTCTGGAACTGCGAGGTCTCGCTGCCTTCGATCGTCCAATGGCCGGAGTTGTGCACGCGCGGCGCCAGTTCGTTGGCCAGCAGTTCACCGTCACGGCAGAACAGCTCGAGCGCGAACACGCCGACGTAATCCAGCGCCTCGCCCAGCTTGCGGGCATGCTCGTAGGCGACTTCCGCCAGTGCGCTGTCGACGCGCGCAGGGGCGAGACTGGCCGAGAGCACGCCGTCGACGTGCCAGTTCTCGGTCAGCGGCCAGGTGCGGAACTCGCCATCGCGACCGCGCACGGCCACCACCGACAACTCACGCTCGAAGTGGATGAAGCCTTCCAGGATCAGCCCGACCTTGCTCGCCTGCGCGCCCAGCGCCTCCCAGGCGGCATCGGCATCGGCGGTCGTCTTGATGCGGAACTGGCCCTTGCCGTCGTAGCCGAGACGCCGGGTCTTGAGGATGCACGGCGTGCCGATCTGCGCGATCGCGGCGTCGAGCTGCTCGCGCGTCTCGATGGCGGCGAACGGCGGCACCGGGATGCCCAGTCGCTGGAACAGGGTCTTCTCTGCCAGGCGATCCTGCGCCGTCGCCAGCGCGCGCGGGTTCGGGAATACCTGCACCCGCTCGCTCAGCCACTGCGCCGACTCGGCCGGCACGTTCTCGAAATCAAACGTGGCCACGTCGACGCGCGAGGCGAATTCGGCCAGGGTGGTTTCGTCGCGGTAGTCACCCACCACCATCGGCGCGAACTGGCCCGCGCAGGCATCGGCGACGTTGTCCATCACCAGGAAGCGCAGGCCGAGCGGCGCGCCGGAAAGCGCGAGCATGCGGGCCAGCTGCCCGCCACCGAGGATGCCGACGGTGGTCATTTCCGCGGATCGTCGTTGGCGAGCACGTCGTCGGTCTGGCGCGTGCGGAACGTTTCGAGCGCGGCGCCGATCGCCGGATGCTCGGCAGCGAGCATGGCTGCGGCGAACAGTGCGGCATTGGCGGCACCGGCGTTGCCGATGGCAAAGGTCGCCACCGGAATGCCAGCCGGCATCTGCACGATCGACAGCAGCGAGTCCATGCCGTTGAGCGCCTTGCTCTGCACCGGCACGCCCAGCACCGGCACGGCGGTCTTGGCGGCGAGCATGCCCGGCAAGTGGGCGGCACCGCCGGCACCGGCGATGATCGCGCGCAGGCCACGCGACTGCGCCGTGGCGGCGTAGTCGAACAGCACGTCGGGGGTGCGATGCGCCGAGACCACGCGGATCTCATGCGGGACGCCCAGCGCCTCCAGCCTGGCGGCGGCGTGCTGCATCGTCTCCCAGTCGGAGCGCGAGCCCATCACGATGCCCACCAGCGGGGCCACTAACGATTCGGACATTGGTCGAGCCTTGGTGCAAAGACGTATTCTAACCGCCTGTTCCGTTCTCCCGGCATCACACCGTATGGATCGCAAGCTGCTCGACCTGCTCGTCTGCCCGACCACCCGCCAGCCCCTGCAACTGCTGGACAGCCGCGGCCTGCAGGCCCTGAACGCCGCGATCCAGGCCGGTGGCATCGTCCGCGGCGACGGCAGCGCCCAGGCCGAACCGGTCAAGGAGGCGCTGGTCACCCGCGACCGCAAGCTCGCCTACCGCATCGACGACGGCATCCCGGTGCTGCTGGCCGAGGAGGCCATCGCCACCGCCCAGGTCGACGCCTTCCCCAGCGCATGACCGCACCGTTCGCCCCGCCGCCGGCCGAGGTCATCGCCGCCGACGTCGACCGCGCACTGGCCGAGGACCTCGGCAGCGGCGACGTCACCGCCTCGCTGCTGCCCGATGCCGCCGACAGCGCCTACCTGCTGTGCAAGGAAGATGCGGTGGTCTGCGGCCGGCCCTGGTTCGACGCCTGCCATCGCGCACTCGATCCGGACGTGCGCATCGACTGGCGCGTCGCCGAGGGTGACCGCGTCGCCAAGGGCACCGTTCTGGCAATCCTGCAGGGCCGTTCTCGCGCTCTGGTCAGTGCCGAGCGCGCCTCGCTGAACTTCCTGCAGACCCTGTCCGGCACCGCGACCACCACCGCGGCCTATGTCGATGCCGTGCGTGGCACCGGCGCGAAGATGCTCGACACGCGCAAGACCATTCCGGGCCTGCGCCTGGCGCAGAAGTACGCCGTGCGCGTCGGCGGCGGCGTGAACCACCGCATCGGTCTTTTTGATGCGGTGATGCTCAAGGAAAACCACATCCGCGCCGCCGGCTCGCTGACCGCCGCCATCCGCGCCGCACGCCGGATGCATCCGCAGCTGCCGCTGATCGTTGAGGTGGAGACGATCGCGCAACTGGAAGAAGCGCTGCACGAAGGCTGCGACCGCATCCTGATCGACGACTTCGATGCGGACACACGCCGCGAAGCCGTCCGCATCGCCGCAAACCCGCCGTTCAACCGGCGCATCCCGCTGGAGGTTTCCGGCGGTGTCGACATGCAGACCCTGCGGGCGATCGCCGAAGACGGCGTCGACTGCATCTCCATCGGCGGACTGACCAAGCACGTCCGCGCCATCGACCTGTCGCTCAAGCTCGGCCCGCCACCCGCTGCGTAGGAGCGAGCTTGCTCGCGATCAGAGGTGGCCGCCGCGGTTGCGCCCGGTCGCGAGCAAGCTCGCTCCTACAGTTCCAGCAGCCCTTGGCCCTTCAGCACGAAGGCGCCGACGGCCGCCGATCCGAGCACCACGACCGCCATCAGCCATGGCCACATCGGACGCCGGCGCGGGGCCTGGCGCGGCGCCGCACGCACCTGCACCGGCTCGCCCTTCGCCGTGGTCGCAAGGCGGAAGCGCAAGGTGTCGAATGCGATCTCGTCGCCGACCTTGGCCTCGCCGCGCAGCACGCGCTTGCCGTTGATGAAGCTGCCATTGCTCGACCCCAGGTCCTCGACCTGCACGCCGCTGTCGGTCGGCATCAGGCGGGCGTGGTTTCGCGACAGACCGGGCGAATCGAAACGCAGCGTGCTTTCGCTGCTGCGGCCGACCGTGATGACGCCGACCAGCGCCTCGCTGCGTCCGGACACTTCGGCCGAAACGCCGCGCAGGAAGAAGCGCGGGACCACCGGCCGCACCGCGGTCACGCCCGGGTCGTCGTTGGCTGGCGCCAGGTCCGGTCCGGGCTGCAGCGGCTGCCGACCGACCACGGGCGCCGGGCCCAGCGCGGCGAGCTTGGCCTGGACCTGGTCGAAGCCGACGCTGTCACCCGGCCGCAGCGTGATAAGGCCCGCCACCTTGCGGCCGTTGACGCTGACCACGGTGCCGGGCGGGACATCGAGCATCACGCCCTGGGCGGTCACGTGCAGCTGGCAATGCTGCGGCAACACCCCGGGGTGGTCGATGACGATGGTGGAATGTGGATCGGAGCCGACGCGATTGATGCCGTGGCCCAGCAGAACCTGCGGGTGTTCGCCACCCGGAAAGACGAGTTTCATCGTGGACCTGCTCCCCTGTCAGCAATGTCCTGTACCCCTTGCGGCCGGCGCGGCGCGCCGCCACATTTAGGACCTGGATACCCCACGCTCCGCGGTCCCGAATTGCATGCCGACTTTACTGATCCTGATGATTGCCGCTGCGATGGTGTTCGCATTCTGGAGCGCCGGACGCGCCGCCGCCGAGCGTGCCGAGGCGGTCGGCCGGGACGCCTGCAAGGCCGCCGGGGTGCAATGGCTGGACCAGAGCGTGCACGCGACCGGCATCCGCCTGTGCCGGCATGACAACGGCTGGCTGGGCTGGGAGCGCACGTTCCGCTTCGATTACTCGATCGATGGCGAGGACCGGCATGTGGGGCGCATGGTCCTGCGCGGGGATCGGTTGATTGCGTTCAGCGGGCCGGTGACGCGGGCGCCTGCGCAGTTGCATTGAGGGGTGTCGGCACGTCTGTATCGGCACGTCTGTATCTGTGCAACACCCTCACCCGTCATCCCCGCGAAGGCGGGGACCCAGTGACTTTGCCCTGCATGCAGGTCGAATCAACCTGCGCGGGAATCACCGTCGAACGGAGAGCAACGACACTGGGTCCCCGCCTTCGCGGGGATGACGGGTTGCGGGCCAACGTCCTTGGATAGTGCTGCCCTTCGGCAGCCCAAAAGACCCCGCCTTCGCGGGAATGACGGGCAACGTCGCTGGGTCCCCGCCTTCGCGGGGATGACGGGTTGAGGGGATGACGGGATGACGGGATGACGGGATGAGGGGATGACGGGTTGAGGGGCAACGTCCATGGATAGTGCTGCCCTTCGGCAGCCCAAAAGACCCCGCCTTCGCGGGAATGACGGCCTACTTGACGATGCGCAGATGCCCGCCGCGACGCGGGGTCGGTGTCGGCGATTGCGGGCCGTCGTCGTCGCCCTCGGGGGCCGGATCGCTGGGGACCGCGCTCAGCGTCGTGGTCACGCCCTCTTCGGCGCTGTCGATGTCGCCGTCGAGGTCACTGTCGTCGCCGGCGGCATGCACGTCGTCCGGCAGGGCCATGCCCTGCCCGGTCTCGCGCGCGTAGATCGCCAGCACCGCCTGCACCGGCACGCTCACCGGGTAGCTGACGCCACCGAAGCGCGCACTGAAGCGGATCGCGTCGTTGCCCATCTCCAGATGCGAGACCGCGCGCTCGGCGATATTGAGCACGATCTTGCCGTCCTTCACCGCGTGCATGGGCACCTGCACGCTCGGGCGGGCGGCATCGACCAGCAGGTGCGGGGTCATGCCGTTGTCGGCGATCCATTCGTACAACGCCCGCAGCAGATAAGGGCGGTGGCTGGTCATCGGGGGACTTTCCTGACTCATGCGGCGAGTTTAGCGCCGTCGCGTCGCGGGCAGGTGGAAACCGGCGGCAAATAAACCAAGCGGGCCATGCGGCCCGCTCGTCGAATCGGAATGCCGGCGGCCGAATCAGGCCGGCATTTCGCGCAGTTTGCGTTCCTGTTCGGTCAGGCTGCGGGTGAAGCCGGGATTGCGGAAAATGCGGTTGCCGTAGTCCTCGATCGCCTTGCCGTCCTTCGGCATCGGCACGCCCAGCGCATCGAGCCGCCAGATGATCGGCGCCATCGCGCAGTCGGCCAGGCTCATCTCCGGATTGAGGAAGAACTTGCTCGCCTTGAACAGCGGCACCGAGGCGGTCAGCAGTTCCTTCAGGCGCTTGCGACCGGCTTCGGCCTGGGCCTTGTTGCCCAGCTGGATGGCCTGCACCTGCGGCACCCAGTCGTGCTCCAGGCGCAGCATCGCCAGGCGCAGGCGTGCGCGCGAAAGCGGGTCGACCGGCATCAGCGGCGGGTGCGGGTAGCGTTCGTCGAGGTACTCGCTGACCACGCTGGCCGCATAGAGCACCAGGTCGCGCTCGACCAGGGTCGGCACCGAGTGGTAGGGGTTGAGGTCGACGAGGTCTTCGGGCGGGTTCTGCGGGTCGACCGGGACCAGATCGTAGGTGACGCCTTTGGCCGCAAGCACCAGGCGCACGCGGTGACACAGCACGCAATCGGTGGAGGAAAACAGCGTCAGGGCATTACGCATACGTGGACTCGCCGCCATTATCGACCTCTCCCAGCCACCGGAATCCGCCAGTGGCAAGACGCCATCCACCCCGTGTGGACGGTCGTCACGGCCTCGATCGCGCAGCGCGCCGCATCAACCAAGGAGCCCGCACATTGCTGGGCGGGCTCCAAGGGATACAGCAGCGATCAGTGCTTGTCCACGTCTCGCCAGTACTCGATCTTGAGCAGGTAGGCGATGATGGTGAACATCGCCAGGAACAGGATCACCCATACGCCCAGGTTCTGGCGCTTGAGGGCGGCCGGTTCGCCGGCGTACTCGAGGAAGGTGGTGATGTCGCGCACTGCCTGGTTGAAGCCCTGCTCGTCGAGCTGCCCCGGCTGGGTCACCTTCAGTCCGTGCACCGGGCGGTCGCCGGTCTTCTTGTCGGCTTCGCCGAACTCGGCGTGCTGAAGACCCTGCAGTTCCCACAGCGGGTTGGGCATCGAGGCGTTCGGGAACAGCTGGTTGTTCCAGCCCAGCGGACGCGACTCGTCCAGGTAGAACGACTTCAGATAGGTGTAGATCCAGTCGCTGCCACGCACGCGCGCGATCAGGCTCAGGTCCGGCGGCATCTTGCCGAACCACTGGTTGGCGTGCTCCGGCGTCAGGCTGACCTGGATCTGCTCACCGACCTTGGCGCCGGTGAAGTTCAGGTTGGCCATGACGTCGTCCTCGCTCAGGCCGAGGTCTTCGGCCATGCGCGAGTAACGCAGGTACTTGAGCGAGTGGCAGCCCGAGCAGTAGTTCATGTACAGCTTGGCGCCGCGCTGCAGCGAGGCCTGGTCGCCCAGGTCGGTGCCCGACTGCTGCAGGTGGCCGCCTTCGGATGCGAAGGCGGTGACCGACACCAACAGGCCGGCGGCAAAAATGGCGAGCTTCTTCACGATGTGCGTCTTCTGGAAGGGCTGGCGGACGTCGGTCTGGTTAGTCATGCATCGTCACCCGTTCCGGCACCGGCTTGGTCCTGTCGAGCTTGGTCCACAGCGGCATGGTGATGAAGAAGACGAAGTACAGGAAGGTCAGCACGCGGCCGATGATCGTCTCGACCGGGTCGGTACCCGGGCCGGCGCCGATCTTGCCCAGCCACAGGAAGCAGATGGCGAGCATGCCGAGCATGATCTTGGTCAGGATGCCGCGGTAGCGGTGCGACTTGACCGGCGACTTGTCCAGCCACGGCACCAGGAACAGCACCGCGATCGCGGCGAACATCACGATCACGCCGCTGAGCTTGTGCGGGATGACGCGCAACATCGCGTAGTACGGGGTGTAGTACCAGACCGGCTTGATGTGCTCCGGCGTCACCAGGCGGTTGGCCTCGGTGAAGTTGTCATGCTCCAGGAACCAGCCGCCGAAGGCCGGCGCGAAGAAGATGACGAACGCGCAGATGATCAGGAAGAAGCCGACGCCGAACAGGTCCTTGACCGTGTAGTACGGGTGGAACGGGATGCCGTCGAGCGGCTTGCTCGCGTCCCAGCGGTTGCCCTTCGGGCCTTTCTTGATGTCGACGCCGTCGGGGTTGTTGGAACCGACCTCGTGCAGCGCGCCCAGGTGCAGCACGACCAGCAGCAGAAGCACCAGCGGCAGCGCGATCACGTGCAGGGCGAAGAAGCGGTTGAGGGTGGCATCGCCGGGCAGGTAGTCGCCCATGATCCACTCGGTCAGGCCGTTGCCGATCACCGGGATCGCGCCGA
This sequence comes from Lysobacter sp. Soil_N_23, assembly GCF_057656135.1. Classification (NCBI taxonomy): domain Bacteria; kingdom Pseudomonadati; phylum Pseudomonadota; class Gammaproteobacteria; order Lysobacterales; family Lysobacteraceae; genus Lysobacter; species Lysobacter sp. Soil_N_23. The sequence continues at coordinate 25,587 of NZ_JBDGKY010000006.1, read as the reverse complement.
ACAGCGAGATGATCACCTTGGCGCCCCAGAACGACATCTGGCCCCACGGCAGCACGTAGCCCATGAAGGCTTCGGCCATCAGCACCAGGTAGATCAGCATGCCCAGGATCCACACCAGCTCGCGCGGCTTCTGGTACGAGCCGTACATCAGGCCGCGGAACATGTGCAGGTAGACGACGATGAAGAACATCGACGCGCCGGTGGAGTGCATGTAGCGGATCAGCCAGCCCCACTCCACGTCACGCATGATGTATTCGACCGACGAGAACGCTTCGGCCGCGGACGGCTTGAAGTGCATCGTCAGGAAGATGCCGGTGACGATCTGGTTGACCAGCACCAGCAGTGCCAGCGAACCGAAGTAGTACCAGAAGTTGAAGTTCTTCGGTGCGTAGTACTCGGTCATGTGCTTGCGGTACGCCGGCATCATGCCGGGCGCGCGCGCGTTGACCCAATCCCAGGCGCCGAGGGCGGTGCGGGTAATGATGTTCGACATGACTTACGCCGCTCCCTTGCTGCCGGACGACGGATCGACGCCGATCACGATCGTGGTGTCGTTCTCATAGTGGTGCGGCGGCACGACCAGGTTGGTCGGCGCCGGGACGCCCTGGAACACGCGGCCGGCCATGTCGAAGCGCGACTTGTGGCACGGGCAGAAGTAACCGCCCTTCCAGTCGTCGTCGAACGGCTCCGGGCGGATCTCGGCCTTCATTTCCGGCGAGCAGCCCAGGTGCGTGCACAGGCCGACCAGCACGGAGATCTCCGGCTTGATCGAGCGCAGCTCACCGGTGATGTAGGCCGGCTGCTGGTCCTTGTTTTCCGACTTCGGGTCGCGCAGGCGCGCGTCCAGGGTCGGCAACGCGGTCAGGATCGCCTTGGAGCGCTTGACGATCCAGATCGGCTGGCCGCGCCACTCCAGGATGATGCGCTGGCCTTCCTCCAACGCACTGATGTCCGCTGAAATCGGAGCGCCGGCGAGCTTGGCTCGGGCACTCGGGTTCCAGGACTTGATGAACGGTACCGCCACAAAACCGGCCCCGACCGCACCGACCACGGCAGTGGTCGCGGTCAGGAACCGACGGCGGCCCTGGTTGACAGGATCGTGGACCCCTTGGTTGGCCATCCGGCACTCCGCAAAGCTGTTCGAAGTTACACCGCGTAGCCAGCCACTGGCGACGGCTCGCGGCACAAAAGACGGGGAAGTGTAACGGAACGGTGAATGGCCCGACAATCCGCCGATGTTGCGCAAACCGCCCGCTGGGCCCCGGCAGGCGCCCTGCGGCCTTAAGAAACTCCTCAAATCAGCGGACGACGCTGCCCGCGCCGCGGTAGCGCTCGGCCAACTGGGCCACGCGCACGACGTAGCGCTGGGTCTCGCTGTAGGGCGGCACGCCCTTGTACTTGTCCACGGCGCCCTCGCCGGCGTTGTAGCCGGCCGCCGCCAGGGTCAGGTTGTTGTTGAAGCGCTTGAGCAGCCAGGCCAGGTACTGCACGCCACCCTGGATGTTCTGGCTGGCATCGAACGCGTTGCTGACGCCGAAGCGCCGCGCCGTCGCCGGCATCAGCTGCATCAGGCCCTGCGCACCCACGCGCGAGAGCGCGTTGGGGTTGTAGGCCGACTCGGCGTGGATGATGGCGCGCACGATCGACTCGTCCACGCCGTGCTGGCGGGCGGCGGCGGCGATCTCGTTGCGGTAGGCGTCGGTATTGAGGCGGACCGTGCCGAAGTTGACGCCGGGACGGGCAGCGCAGGCGTAGCAGGTCTCGATGTAGCTGTAGCGGATAGTGCGCACGGCGCTGGCGTTGGCCACGCCCCGCGGCGCCTTGCTGGTGTAGTGGCGCACGCCGTCCTGGATGTACGAGTACACCTGGCCGCGCACCACGCGCGGTGCCGTGCTGCTGGCCTGGGACGGGGCGGGCGATGCCGGCGTGGCTGCCGCGGGAACGAGCATTGCGACGGGCACCGCGACCGGTGCGGCCGGGGCATGGATCGAAACTGGAGAGCCGGTAACGGCATTGGCCGGGGTGGCGCTGCCCATCGCCGTCGGCGCCTTGGCGGGCGCGGCAGCCGGACGATCGACCCCGCGCGACTGGCTGATCAGGGTGCAACGGGCGCCTGCCGGCTTCTTGCTGACGTAACTGCGACTGCCGTCGGGCAGGTCGCAACGGTACAGGCCACCGGCCACGGACGGCGCCGCAGCCAGCAACAAGGCAATCCCCAGTAGCAGTGAGCCCCCCCTCATGGCCGCGAGTGTGTCCTGTCTCCCCTGGTGCTTCAAGTGTTTGATCGAACTGGGTGAATCGAAACGTGATCGGTGCCGCTTGGCGCCCGCCCACCCGTTCCTTCCAGGGCGATTCCCGTCGCTCCCATGGCGGGCGAGGCTGGAGCCCCACCTCCAGCCTCGCCCCCTGGGCCCCTGTCATGCCTCGCTCAGGGCGACGCCCTGGCGTTGCGGTAGCGATCGGCCAGCACGGCAACCCGCTCGACGTAGCGCTGGGTCTCGCTGTAGGGCGGCACGCCCTGGTAGCGGTCGACCGCGCCTTCGCCGGCGTTGTAGCCGGCCGCGGCCAGCGTCAGGTTGCCGTTGAAGCGCTTGAGCAGCCACGCCAGGTACTGCACGCCGCCGCGGATGTTCTGCCCGATGTCGAAGACATTGGCCACGCCGAAGCGCCGCGCCGTGGCCGGCATCAGCTGCATCAGCCCCTGTGCCCCGACCCGCGACAGTGCGCGCGGGTTGTAGGCCGACTCTGCGTGGATCACCGCCCGCACCACCGCCTCGTCGACGCCGAAGTCGCGCGCGGCCGCGGCGATCTCGCGGCGGTAGGCCTCGGTGTTGAGGCCGACGGTGCCGAAGTCCACGCCAGGCTGCAGGTCACAGGCGTAGCAGGTTTCCATGTAGGTGTAGCGCACCCGGCTGACCGGACCGATGCCGGCGCCATGCTCCGGGCGGCGGCTGCTGTAGATGATTTCGCCGCCGCTGTTGTAGCTGTAGATCTCGCCCTGGGCGACCCGCATCGGAACGGCGTCGGCCGCTTGCGCCGACGCTGCGCTGGCGACCTGGGGCTCCTGGAGTTCGCGCGCCACCGGCGGCAGCAGGGTCGTCTCGCCGACCCGGGCCGGCATCGACGGCTGGCTGACCCGTCCGAGCGGCGCGGGCTCGACGGCGCCCGGGCAAGCGGGCGTGGAGACTGCCGAGGCGGCCGTCAGCGGCTCGGCGCCGCGTTCGCAGCGCTCGGGGCCGGCGGCCACGACCGGCGAGAACGCCAGCAGGCACACCACCCGCAGCCACCACGCACCTGCCTTCACGGACATTCCCTCGGCCCCGTCGGCGCACGCCGCGCCCTGCCCTACTTCTGAGCGAACGCGAACCAGCCGCCAACCCGGCCCGCCCCCTGCCGCCGGCGCGGGTAGAATGACGCCCCCTCCGGAGCGGAATAACCGCCGCCCCTCCCGGAACGAGCCAGATGACCGACACGACTACCCCAGCCGCACCCGTTCCCACGGGCACCAAAAAGCTCTTCATCCAGACCCACGGCTGCCAGATGAACGAGTACGACTCGGCCAAGATGGCCGACGTGCTCGCCGCCAGCGACGGCATGGAGCTGACCGACAACGTCGAGGAAGCCGACGTCATCCTGATCAACACCTGCTCGATCCGCGAGAAGGCGCAGGAAAAGGTCTTCAGCCAGCTCGGCCGCTGGAAGTCACTCAAGCAGGGCGGCCGCCCCGTCGTGATCGGCGTCGGCGGTTGTGTCGCTTCGCAGGAAGGCGAGGCGATCGTCAAACGCGCGCCGTACGTCGACCTGGTGTTCGGCCCGCAGACCCTGCACCGACTGCCCGAGTTGATCGCCGCCAAGCGCGCGACCGGCCTGCCGCAGGTCGACATCAGCTTCCCCGAGATCGAGAAGTTCGACCGCCTGCCCGAGCCGCGCGCGGAAGGCCCGAGCGCGTTCGTCTCGATCATGGAAGGCTGCTCGAAGTACTGTTCGTTCTGCGTGGTGCCCTACACCCGCGGCGAGGAGATCAGCCGTCCGTTCGAGGACGTGCTGGTCGAAGTCGCCGACCTGGCGTCGCAGGGCGTGCGCGAGATCAACCTGCTCGGCCAGAACGTCAATGCCTACCGTGGGCCGATCGCCCCGGCCGAGGACGGCGGCGAGGCGGAAGTCGCCGACCTGGGACTGCTGATCCGCGCCATCGCCGAGATCGAAAGCATCGGCCGCATCCGCTTCACCACCTCGCATCCGCTGGAGTTCTCCGACTCGCTGATCGAGGCCTACCGCGACGTGCCCAAGCTGGCCAACTACCTGCACCTTCCCGTGCAGGCCGGCAGCGACCGCATCCTGGCGGCAATGAAGCGTGGCTACACCGCGCTCGAGTTCAAGCAGAAGATCCGCAAGCTGCGCGCCGTGCGACCGGACATCAGCGTGTCGTCGGACTTCATCGTCGGGTTCCCGGGGGAGACCGATGCCGACTTCGAAAAGACCATGAAGCTGATCGAGGACGTCGGCTTCGACCAGTCGTTCTCCTTCATCTACTCGCGCCGCCCGGGTACTCCGGCCGCCGACCTGGAAGACAGCGTCTCCAGCGAGGAAAAGCACGCGCGCCTGTCGCGCCTGCAGGCCGCCATCAACGACAACGCACGGCAAATCGGCCAGGCCATGGTCGGCAGCGTGCAGAGCGTGCTGGTGGAAGGTCCGTCGAAGAAGGACCCGAACGAGTTGACCGGCAAGACCGAGAACATGCGCTCGGTGAACTTCCCGGGCCACCCGCGCCTGGTCGGCCAGTTCGTTGATGTGGTGATCACGCAGGCGCTGAGCAACTCGCTGCGCGGGCGTGTGGCGACGACCGACGTACTGGACGTCGCCTGAACCCTGAAGCCCCTCACCCTTTTCCCTTCTCCCGCCAGCGGGAGAGGGTGCCCGAAGAGCCTGCCCCGTACTTGATACGGGGGCGGATGAGGGCGCTTTTTGCGATGCGCTAAAAGCTGCCCTCACCCCAACCCCTCTCCCGCAAGCGGGAGAGGGGCTCTGCGCTACTTCGCGGCGCGATACACCGCGCGCCCGTCGACGTACGTCGCTTCCACCGTCAACTCGCGCAAACGCGCCGGCGGGATCGCCAGCGGGTCTTCCTTGAGCACGACGAAATCGGCGCGTTTGCCGACCTCGAGACTGCCGACTTCCGTCTCGGCGAAACCGGCGTAGGCGGCATCGAGCGTGAAGCCGCGCAGCGCTTCGAACGCGGTCAGCTTCTCCTGCGGGAACCAGCCACCCACCGGCAGCCCATGCGAATCGGCGCGCGTTGCCGCCGCGTAGAGCCCGAAGCGCGGATCCACCGACTCCACCGGGAAGTCCGATCCCAGCGCCAGGCGCGCACCGCTGTCGCGCAGCTGGCGCCAGGCGTAGGCGCCGACGATCCGCTGCGGCCCGACACGATCCTGCGCCCAGGGCATGTCGCTGGTGGCGTGGGTGGGCTGCATCGAGGCGATCACGTGCAACTGCGCCAGGCGCGGCAGGTCCTGCGGCGTCAGCACCTGTGCATGCTCGATGCGCCAGCGGTGGTCGCCCGCCGCATCCGCACCCAGCGCCTTCGCATAGGCTTCGAGCACCTCGTGGTTGCCGCGGTCGCCGATGGCGTGCGTCGCCACCTGCACGCCGCAGCCCTTGGCCTTGATCGCCGCGGCCAGCAACGCCTCGGGCGACATCAGCATCAGGCCGCGATTGCCGTGGTCGTCGCTGTAGTCCTGCATCATGGCCGCGCCGCGACTGCCGAGCGCGCCGTCCGCATACAGCTTGACGGTGCGCATCTGCAGGCGGCCTGACGGATGCTTGTAAAGACCATCGCGGCAGATCTGCGCGAGCGCATCGCCGTCGCCGGACGCCATCGCAGTGATGCGCAACGGCATCTGGTTGCGATCGGCCAGGTGCTGGTAACGCTGCAACTCGGCCAGGCTGACGCCGGCGTCGTGGACGCCGGTCAGGCCGTGCTCGACAGCGGACTGCATGCCCAGAACGAGCGCGCGTTCGGCCGTGGCGTCATCGATTGGCGGCCGCGACTCGTCGACCAGGGCCATTGCGCCGTCGACGAAGATGCCGGTGGGTTTGCCGGCGGCATCGCGCTCGATGCGACCGCCATCGGGCTGCCAGTTGCCGGCGAGGTCGCGTTTGACCGCACGCATCGCCGCGCTGTTGGCCCAGCCGGCATGGCCGTCGATGCGCTCCAGCCAGACCGGACGATCGGGGAAGGCCGCATCGAGGTCGGCCGCGGTCGGGAAGCGTTTCTCGGGCCAGTCGTTCTGGTCCCAGCCGCGCCCGATCAGCCAGGCACCGGCGGGCAGTTTGGCGGCGAACTCGCGCAGGCGCTTGATCACCTCGTCCTTGCTGGTCGAATCGACCAGGTCGGCGGTGAGCATCGTCAGCCCGAGGCCGGAGACGTGCGCGTGCGCGTCGATCAGGCCGGGGACGATCGTGGCGTCCGCCGCGTCGATCCGCTTGGCCTTGGGGTAGCGCTTGAGCAGCACGGCGGTGTCGCCCAGGGCGAGGATCCGTCCGCTGTCGTCGTAGGCCAGTGCCTGCACGCGCGGCTGGGCGGTATCCATCGTGTGGATCCGGGCGGCACTCAAAACCGTGACTTCCGCTGCAGTTGCACCGCCTGCCAGCGCCAGCAGCAATGTCGAAATGGCCAATCCAAGCTTGTGCATCACGCCCTCCCCAGGCGATTGGAGCCTGGCGACTTTGCGCAATGATGCGGTGGGGTGCAAGTCGCACCGTCGTCCCCCTCGTACCGTCATCCCGGCGAAAGCCGGGATCCAGGCCCGCACCGCTGCAGCCCCCTCACCGTCATCCCGGCGAAAGCCAGGATCCATTTAGCTTTTGCTCGCTTTCCGCGAAAGCGGAACAAGCAACGGCAAAAGCAAACTGGATCCCGGCTTTCGCCGGGATGACGGTGAGGGTGAGGGTGAGGGCGATGACGGCGAGGGTGAGGGCGATGACGATGAGGGCAGAGTCGGAGAAAGGGTCAATCCAGCCGCTTGCGGAACCGCATGATCGCCGCCGTCATCATCACCGTGATGAAAACCAGCAGCGCCAGCACCTCCGGCCACAGTTCGACCAGGTTCGCGCCGCGCAGCATCACGCCGCGGATCAGGCGCAGGAAGTGCGTCAGCGGCAGCACCTCGGCCAGCCACTGCACCACCTTGGGCATGCCGGCGAACGGGAACATGAAGCCAGACAGCAGGATCGACGGCAGGAACACGAAGAACGTCATCTGCATCGCCTGGAACTGCGATTGCGCCTTGGTCGAAATCAGCAGCCCGAGCGTCAGGTTGGCGATGATCAACAGCACCGAGGCGAGGTAGACATCCAGCAGGCTGCCGCGGATCGGCACGTCGAACAGCCATACGCCCAGCACGATCACCAGCGTGGTCTGGATCAGGCCGATGCCGGCATAGGGCAGCACCTTGCCGATCATCAGTTCGCTGCTGCTCAGCGGCGTGGCGATCAGCAGCTCCATGTTGCCGCGCTCACGCTCGCGGACGATGGCCACGCCGGTGAACATCACCATGGTCATGGTCAGGATGATGCCGATCAGGCCGGGCACGATGTTCACCGCCGAGCGTCGCTCGGGGTTGTAGAAGCTGACCACGCCGATCTGCCCGGCCGCGACCTGGCCGGTGCCGCCGCGCGCGGGCCCGAGGTTGCTGGTCGGCGTGTTGCTCAACGGCAGCTGCGCCAGCTGCACCGCCGCGCTCTGCACCACCGTGTCACTGCCGTCGACCAGCACCTGCACCGCTTCGCGGCCCTCGAAGCGGCGCCGCTCGAAGTCCGGCGGGATCACCACGCCGATGCTGATTTCGCCGCGGCGCAACTGCTCCATCAGCTGCCGCGGCGTGGTTGCGCTGAAGGTCGGATCGATCACCCCGGTGGCCACCATGTCCATGACCACCGCGCGCGACCCGGCGGTATTGGCCTGGTCGGCGACGCCGGTTTCCAGGCCACGCAGGTTGAGATTGATCGCATAGCCGAACAGCACCAGCTGCATCACCGGGATGCCGACGATCATCGCCAGCGTAATGCGGTCGCGGCGCATCTGCCGCAATTCCTTCTGCACGATCGCGAACAGGCGGCGCAGGTTCATGCGGCGCGCTCCTGCGGCTGCTCGGCACGGCCGCGCGTGGACGCGACGAAGACGTCCTCCAGGTTCGGGTGCGTGGCCGCCACCGTCGCCTCCAGCCCGGCATCGGTCAATGCCTTCTGCAGTCGCGCCGCGGCGTCGCCGTTGGTTTCGTTCAACACACGCAGCGTGTTGCCGATCTGCGCCACGCTCAGCACGCCCGGCACCTTGACCAGCATCTGCTGGGCGCGCCGCGGCTGCGCCGCCAGCACTTCGACGGTGCGGCCGGCCAGGGCCTGGGTGAGTTCGTCCGGCGTGCCGTCGGCGACCAGCACGCCGCGATCGAGGATGGCGATGCGATGGCAGCGCTCGGCCTCGTCCATGTAGTGGGTCGAGACCAGGATGGTGGTGCCGGCGTCGGCGAGGTCGAACAGCTTTTCCCAGAAGTCGCGCCGCGACTCCGGATCGACCGCACTGGTCGGCTCATCCAGGAACAGCAGCTCGGGGTTCTGGATCACCGCGCCAGCCAGCGCCAAGCGCTGCTTCTGGCCGCCGCTCATGGTGCCGGCCAGTTGCTTCTGGCGGTCCTCGAAGTGGTACTGCGCGACCAGTTCGTCGATGCGCCGGGCTGCCTGTGCGCGCGGGATGTCCTGCACGGCGGCGAGGAACTCGAGGTTCTCGCGCACGGTCAGGTCCTCGAACAACGAGAACTTCTGCGTCATGTAGCCGATGCGCTTGCGCAATTCCTCGGCCTGCTCGGGGATGCGCAGGCCGAGCACTTCGACGTCGCCTTCGCTCGGCGTGAGCAGCCCGCAGAGCATGCGGATGGTGGTGGTCTTGCCCGAGCCGTTGGGCCCGAGGAAGCCGTAGACATTCGCGCGCGGCACGCTCAGCTCGACATGGTCGACCGCGACCAGCGAGCCGAAGCGCTTGGTCAGTCCGCGCGCGCGGATGGCCAGTTGGTCCGTGCCGGCGTTCATTTCGCACCGGCCTCGAATTCGACCCGGACCGGCAGGCCTGCCGGCAGGTCCGCTGTCTGGCCGCCAACCAGTTCGACTTCCGCCAGATAGCTCAGCCGTGCCGCGTCCTTGCCGATCAGCGCGTAGTACGGGGTGAAGCTTGCCTCGTTGCGGATCATCCGCACCCTGCCCTCGTGCGAGCCGTCGCGGCCGTCGATGAACACACGCGCGGACTGGCCCACGTGCACGCCGACGCGGATCGGCTCGGGCACGTAGACACGCGCATACGGCGCATCGCCGACGAGCATGATCGCCAGCGGCGCGCCGACCGGCGCCTGGTCGCCAAGGCGGTACGGCAGGCTGTCGACCACACCGGCGCGCGGCGCGACCAGATCGAGCTTGTGCAATGTCACTTCCTGCGAAGCGGCCTGCGCCGTGGCGGCGGCCAACGCCGATTCGCCCTGCGCGATCTGTTCGACACGGGTGCCGCGCTCGAGTTCGAGCAGCGCCGCCTGTGCCGCACGGACTTGCGCCTGCGAGTTGCCGGCAGCGGCGCGTGCGCGGTCGACATCGGAGGCGGCGACGAGCCGTTGCCGCCCCAGCGGCTGCAGGCGCGCGTAGTACGCGCGCGCATCGGCGGCTTCGGCCTGTGCCGCGGCGAGGTTGGCGCGTGCCTGGGCGATGTCTTCGCTGCGCGGGCCGGCCTCCAGCTCCGCCAGCACGTCGCCGGCCTGTCGGGCCTGTGCCTGCAATGCTGCCAGCTCGGCCTGCGTGCGGGTCACTTCGAGTTGCACCAGGCGCGCGCCAGCCTTGACCCGCTGCCCTTCGCGCACGTCTATGCGGACGATGCGTTCCGACGCCGTCGCCGGCAAGGCGATGCGGTCCCATTCCAGCGTGCCCAGTGCCTGCGGCGGTTCCTTGCCGCAGCCAGCCAGCAGCACGACGCATGCAAGGCCCAGCCAGGCAGCCGGCGTTGTCGTGTGGTTGCGCTTGTTCGTGTTCATGGCTTCGCTCTTCATCCCACCCCCAGACCGCGGTCAAGCAACGCCAGCGTGTGCCGACGCAGTGCATCGAAATCCAGGTCATCGGCCTGGAACATGCGGCGCCAGATCGGGGCGCCGGCCGCGGGAAACAGGGTCAGGCCGATCAGCGACACCATCAGCAGGCGCGGGTCCAGGTCCTGGTTGAGTTCGCCGCGCTGCTGCGCCTGGGCGAAGCGTGCGGCCATCATCAGCGGCATCTGCGGGCCGATCCGTTCGAACAGCACCTGGCGCAGGGCGCCGCCTTCGCACAGGACTTCGCGCACCCACAGCGCCGGCAGCCAGGGATGCGCGGCGACCAGGTTGCCGATGCCCATCACGAATGCAGCAACCAGATCGGCGATGTCATCGCCGGCATCCATCAGCGGATCGCGCAGGCGCGCGAATGCCGGCAGCACGCGCTCGGCGACCACCGCCTCCTGCAACTGCGCCTTGTCGCCGAAGTAGTAGTGCAGCAGCGCCGGCGTAACCCCGGCCTCGGTGGCGATCGCGCGCAGCGGGGTCGCCGCGATGCCCTGGCGGGCAAAGCAGGCGATGGCGCCGTCGAGCAGGCGCTCGCGCAGGTCGGGGCTGTCCGGGCCGGGGCGGCCGGGAGCGCGGCGGACCGCGCCTTTCGCGCCTTTGGCGCCTTTGCCCGACTTGCTGGCCTTTGCGGCCCTGATTTTGGGGGACTCTGTCATGGCGATATATTTAATTCAACGATTAATTAGTTTCAACCCCCGACCGACGAACGGTCAATCGATGGCCGCCCTGCTGCCCGGAGCCGCAACCACCGGCGCTCCGCCCTGCCCTATCGTGTTGCCTGCCCTCGCCCGAGATTGCCGTTGCCATGCCCGACCCTGCTCCTGCTCCCGGCCTGCTCCAGCGCTGCGCTCTGGGACTGTGGTTCTGCGCCATCGCCGCACTCGGACTGCTGCGTTATGCGATGCGCTACGTCCGCAACGGCGAGCATGCCGGCGACACGGTGATGTGGTTGTGGCTGATCGGCTCGTTGCTGGTCGGCGCCATCGGCGTGCGACTGGTCTACCGCGCGCTGAAAGCCCCGCCCCCGCGCAACTAGCGACGACTGATCCCAGGGAAGCGGCGCCTGTTTTGCGAAATGGCCCGCGCAGGCGCAAGCTGTTTGCCCCCCGGCACGCAAGCGCGTGCGTCCCCAGATCGCCACGGAAGACACTTCCTCTCGATGTCCTCTCGAACCACTTCCGAATTCGCCCTCGAACCTGCCGCGGCAGAACGCCTGGCCAACCTCACCGGCCCGTTCGACGGCCACCTGCGCATGATCGAACTGCGCCTGGGCGTGGAGATCGCCAATCGCGGCAACGTCTTCCGCATCGTCGGACAGCCACTGGCGGTCAACAAGGCCGAGCGGCTGCTGCGCGACCTGTGGCGCGATGCCGCCGAGGAGACGCTGACCGAACCTGCGATCCACCTGCGCCTGACCGAAATCGACGCCGACGGCGTCGCCAATGACGACGTCGAACCGCAGGAAGTGAGCATCCGCGTCAAGCGCGGCACGATCCGCGGCCGCGGCGCCAACCAGGCCAAGTACCTGCACGCGATCGCCACCCATGACATCAACTTCGGCATCGGCCCGGCCGGCACCGGCAAGACCTTCCTTGCCGTCGCCAGCGCGGTGGAAGCGCTGAACGAAGCGCGCGTGCAGCGCCTGATCCTGGTGCGCCCGGCGGTGGAGGCCGGCGAGAAGCTCGGCTTCCTGCCGGGCGACCTGACCCAGAAAGTCGACCCCTACCTGCGCCCGCTGTACGACGCGCTCTACGAGATGCTCGGCGTGGAAAAGGTGGTCAAGCTGCTGGAGAAGAACGTCATCGAGATCGCACCGCTGGCCTACATGCGCGGACGCACGCTTAACGATGCCTATGTGATTCTCGACGAAGCGCAGAACACCTCGATCGAGCAGATGAAGATGTTCCTGACCCGAATCGGCTACGGCAGCACCGCCGTAGTCACCGGCGACCTGACCCAGATCGACCTCCCCAAGCACCAGAAGTCCGGGCTGCGCGATGCGCTGGACGTCCTGCGTGGCGTCAATGGCATCAGTTTCACCTTCTTCGAATCGCGCGACGTGGTACGCCACCCGCTGGTGGCGCGCATCGTCAACGCCTACGACGCCCGCGACGCGAGGGACGCCAGCACTGGCGAAGCTCGTCCCGGTCCGTCCACCTGAGCGCAGACACCATGACCCGGGGCCCCATTCGACTCGACGTTTCGATCAACTATGCAGTTCCGCGCACCGGCATCCCGGCGGCGGTGAGTTTCCGCAAATGGGTGGCCGCCGCGCTGGAAAGCCGGATCCGCGAAGCCGACCTGGCCATCCGCATCGTCGGCACCAAGGAAGGTCGCGCGCTCAACCGGCATTACCGGGGCAAGGACTACGCGACCAACGTGCTCAGCTTCCCCGCCGAACTGCCCGACGGCCTGCCCAAAGGGGTGAAGCTGCCGCTGCTGGGCGACCTGGTGATCTGCGCACCGGTGGTGGCGCGCGAGGCCAGGGAACAGAAGAAGCCGCTGGCCGCCCACTACGCCCACCTCACCGTCCACGGCGCCCTGCACCTGCTGGGCTGGGACCACGAGGACGAGAAAGAGGCGATCTGCATGGAGCAGCTCGAGCGCGAGATCCTGGCCGGGATGGGGATCGAGGACCCGTACCGGGACGACACTTGAGCTCCTCCCCCTGCGAGCAGGGGGAGGTTGGGAGGGGGTCGGGGCTCTGCCCAGCACCCCCAGCCGCTTCCGCGGTAGACTCCCTTCGTCGCCCTCCCCCTGGGCGCCTTCAAGAACACAATGTCCGAGGACGACAGTAGTAGCTTCCACGCGCAGGAAACCCACGAGCGGCGGCACCACGAGAAGCCGCGCTCCTGGCTCGAACGCATCAGTTCGGCGCTTTCCGGCGAACCCACCACCCGCGAGGACCTGGTCGAACTGCTGCGCGACGCGCAAGCCGACGGCCTGATCGCCGCCGACACCCTGCGCATGATGGAAGGCGCGATCGCGGTGTCCGACCTGACCGTGGGCGACGTGATGATTCCGCGCTCGCAGATGGTCTCGTTGCCGGCCGACGGCAAGTTCCTCGACCTGATGCGGCAGGTGGTCGAGTCCGGCCATTCGCGCTTCCCGGTCCACGGCGACGACAAGGACGAGATCCTCGGCGTGCTGCTGGCCAAGGACCTGCTGCGCGGCGTCGTCGCCGATTTCGGCCCCGGCAACGTCCATGAGCTGCTGCGCCCGGCCGTGCTGATCCCCGAGTCCAAGCGCCTGAACGTGCTGCTGCGCGAGTTCCGCCAGTCGCGCAACCACATGGCGATCGTGATCGACGAGCACGGCGGCGTCGCCGGACTTGTCACCATCGAGGACGTGCTCGAACAGATCGTCGGCGAGATCGACGACGAGCATGACGACGCCGAAGACCCCAGCGCCCTCATCGCCGCGCAGGCCGACGGCCAGTTCGTGGTCGACGCGCTCACGCCCATCGCCGACTTCAACGAGCGTTTCAGTGCCGACTTCGACGACGACGAATACGACACCATCGGCGGCCTGGTCACGGCTGCGATCGGCCACCTGCCCGAAGCCGGCGAGGAACTCACCCTCGGCCGCTTCGTCTTCCGCGTCTCCGGCGCCGACGCCCGCCGCGTCCATGCCTTCCACGTCGGCGTCCTCTCGGATGCGTGACGCTTCGATCCTCTCCCCGACATCCGGGGAGCGGCAGGAACGAGCCCCCTCCCCCGCTTGCGGGGGAGGGTTGGGGTGGGGGCGAACGAAGCGGCTACTCATGAGCGTTGTCCTGCTCGCCGTAAGCCTCCTGAGCACCCAGGCCTTCGCCACCACGCCCCGCATCGGCGTAGCCACGATGCAACCCGGCGAGATCTTCTTCGAGCGCTTCGGCCACAACGCGATAGTGGTCGTCGACCCCGACACCGGCGCCGCGATCTCCTACAACTTCGGTTTCTTCGACCCGAGCGAACCGGACTTCATCAGCCGCTTCGTCCGCGGCCACATGCGCTACCAGCTGGCAGCGCTGCCGTTCGAGCAGGACCTGCTGCAGTACCGCGACGAAGGCCGCGGCGTCGACGTGCAGTGGCTCGACCTGAGCGACGCGCAGGCGAACGAACTGGCCGCGGCCCTGGCCGAGAACGCCAAGCCCGAGAACGCGCACTACGCCTACCAGTACTTCGACGACAACTGCAGCACGCGCGTGCGCGACTCGCTCGACCGCGTGCTCGACGGCGGCCTGCGCCGCCAGATCGAAGGCCGCTCGCACGGCAGCACCTACCGCAGCGAGGCCGTGCGCCTGGCCTCGCCGGCGTGGTGGATGTGGCTGGGGTTCGATGTCGGCCTGGGCCCGTCCTCGGACAAGCCGCTGCCGGTGTGGAACGAGTCGTACGTGCCGATGCGCCTGGCGGCGGCACTGCGCGAAGTGAAGAACAGCGAAGGCCGGCCGCTGGTGAAGTCCGAACAACCGATCCTGCCGCACCGCCTGCCGCCGGAGCCGCAGGAGCCACCGCCGCGGTGGTGGCCGTGGTGCCTGGCAGGCCTCGCCTTGGGGATCGCCGCGGCGTGGGCCGGTCGCCGGCATCCGCGGGCATTGGCTGCGGTCGCGTTGCCCTTCTGGACGCTGTCAGGCGTGCTCGGCGCGCTGATGCTGTTCATCTGGCTCGGCACCCAGCACCGCTACGGCTGGGCCAACAACAACCTGCTGCTGCTGAGCCCGCTGGCCTGGCTGTTGCTGCCGGGCGGATGGCGGGTGCTGCGCGGACGCGACCCGGGGCCGTGGTTCCGGCGCTGGCTGGCCGTGCTGGCCGCTGCCGCGGTGGCGGCGCTGTTCCTGCACTGGCTGCCGATGTACCCGCAGCGCAACGCCCACTGGGTCGCGCTGTTGCTGCCGATCCAGCTGGGGCTGTGGCTGGCCTTCCGCCGCCCCCGATAGGTGGTAGGAGCGAGCTTGCTCGCGATATGGCGCAGCCGCCGCAAATCGCGAGCAAGCTCGCTCCTACACCACACCCTGCGCGATGGGTTGCCGTGCCGGCCTGAGGCGGGCACGATCGCGCCATGAAAGATCCCACCCTCCCCCAGTGCGTGGTCAACTGCGCCGCCTACACCCGCGACGGCAAGCGGCGCGACATCAACCTCGACGAGATCAGCGACGTC
The DNA here is from genome assembly GCF_057656135.1 of Lysobacter sp. Soil_N_23. Classification (NCBI taxonomy): domain Bacteria; kingdom Pseudomonadati; phylum Pseudomonadota; class Gammaproteobacteria; order Lysobacterales; family Lysobacteraceae; genus Lysobacter; species Lysobacter sp. Soil_N_23. The sequence goes on along the minus strand of NZ_JBDGKY010000006.1, from coordinate 10,318 downwards.
CTCGCCGTCGATGACGGCACCTTCATCTGGGTCGGCCTGTACGAGCCGGCCGATGACATCCTCGAGAAGCTGCAGGAGGAGTTCTGCCTCCACGACCTGGCCATCGAGGACGCGCGCAACGCGCACCAGCGCCCGAAGATCGAGACCTACGGCAACTCGTTGTTCATCGTCGTGCACACCGCGCAGAGTGTGGACAGCCACATCCGCTTCGGCGAGAGCCACATGTTCGTCGGCCCGCGCTATCTGGTGACGGTGCGCCATGGCGCCTCGACCAGCTACGCCCCCGCTCGCGCCCGCTTCGAGCGCGACCCGGAGGACATCGCCCACGGTCCCGCCGCGGCGCTGTACGTGGTGCTGGACCAGATCGTCGACAACTTCCTGCCGATCGTCCAGGAGTTCAGCCAGGACCTCAACGAGCTCGAGCAGGACATCTTCGCCGACGAGTTCCGCAAGGACACCGTCAAGAAGCTCTACGAACTCAAGCGCGAACTGACCCGCCTGCGCATGGCGGTAGCCCCGCTGCAGGACATCCTCGGCCAGCTCGCTCGCGCGCGCGGCGCGATGATCGACGAGGAGAGCGCGCTGTACTTCCGCGACGTGCTCGACCACGTCGTGCGCATCAACGAGTCCACCGATACCCTGCGCGAAATGCTCACCGCGGCGATGAGCGTGAACCTGTCGCTGGTCACCATCTACCAGGGCGAAGTGGTCAAGCGCCTGGCCGGCTGGGCGGCGCTGCTGGCCGCGCCGACGCTGATCGCCAGCTGGTACGGCATGAACTTCGAAGCCATGCCCGAACTGCACGGCCGCTACAGCTACGCAATCCTGATCGGCGTCACGGTTCTGGTGTGCCTGGTGCTCTTCGGCTTCCTGCGCCGGGCCAAGTGGCTGTAAACACTGGGATTGTTGTCTCGCTTAGACCAAAGTCTCAGGCTTCATTGCGCGCTGCGCATTGACCCGGCGCCATCGCCGGCGCGACCCTTCGTTGATCCTTACGGAGGGGTGTCATGAAAGCATTGTCCTGGCTTGGCTGGGTCGCGCTCGCGGTCCTTGCCGTGTTCTGCATCGGCACGATCGCCCTGCACCGAGGCGAAACCATCAGCGCGATGTGGCTGGTGGTGGCCTCGGTCTCGGTGTTCACCGTCGCGTACCGCTTCTACGGTCTGTACATCGCGCGCAATGCGCTGATGGTCGATGCCACCCGCGCGACGCCGGCATGGCGACGCAACGACGGCCTCGACTACGTGCCCACTGCGCGCAGCGTGCTGTTCGGCCACCACTTCGCCGCGATCGCCGGCGCCGGCCCGCTGGTGGGCCCGGTCCTGGCCGCGCAGATGGGCTACCTGCCCGGCACGTTGTGGATCCTGTTCGGCGTGGTCCTGGCCGGCGCGGTGCAGGACATGCTGGTGCTGTTCTTCTCCACGCGCCGTGACGGCCGCTCGCTTGGCGAGATGATCCGCGCCGAGATGGGGCCGGCGGCGGGCGTGATCTCGATGATCGGCATCCTGATGATCATGGTGATCCTGCTGGCGGTGCTGGCACTGGTCGTGGTCAAGGCGCTCGCCGACAGCCCGTGGGGTACCTTCACGGTGGCGATGACCATCCCCATCGCGATCCTGATGGGCCTGTACCTGCGCTACTTCCGCCCGGGCCGGATCATGGAAGTTTCGGTGATCGGCTTCGTCCTGCTGATCCTGGCGATCTGGAGCGGCGGCAAGGTCGCGGCGAGCCCGGACTGGGCGCCGGTGTTCCATCTCACCGGCACCACCCTGGCCTGGCTGATGATCGGTTACGGCTTCGTCGCCGCGGTGCTGCCGGTGTGGCTGCTGCTGGCCCCGCGCGACTATCTGTCGACCTTCCTCAAGATCGGCACGGTGCTGGTGCTGGCACTGGCGATCCTGATCGCCATGCCGGACCTGCAGATGCCGGCGATGACCAAGTTCGTCGACGGCACCGGCCCGGTGTTCAGCGGCAAGCTCTTCCCGTTCCTGTTCATCACCATCGCGTGCGGCGCGGTCTCGGGCTTCCACTCGCTGATCAGCTCCGGCACGACGCCGAAGATGATCTCGAACGAATCGCAGATCCCGCTGATCGGTTACGGCGGCATGCTGATGGAAGCCTTCGTCGCGATCATGGCGCTGATCGCCGCCTGCGTGCTGCAGCCGGGCGTCTACTTCGCGATGAACGCTCCTGCCGCGCTGGTCGGCACCACGGCCGAGTCCGCGGCCGCGGCGATCTCGAGCTGGGGCTTCGTGCTCACGCCTGACATCCTCACCGCCACCGCCAAGGAAATCGGCGAGACCACCATCCTCTCGCGCACCGGCGGCGCGCCGACGCTCGCGGTCGGCATGGCGCAGATCCTGCACGGGCTGGTCGGCGGCGAAGGCATGATGGCGTTCTGGTACCACTACGCGATCCTGTTCGAAGCCCTCTTCATCCTGACCACGGTCGATGCCGGCACGCGTGTGGCCCGCTTCATGATCCAGGAGCTGATCGGCCTGGCCTACTCGCCGTTCAAGCAGACCGAAAGCTGGGCGGCGAACGTGGCCTGCACGGCATTGGCGGTGGCGCTGTGGGGTTACTTCCTCTACCAGGGCGTGGTCGATCCGCTGGGCGGCATCAACACCCTGTGGCCGCTGTTCGGCATCGCCAACCAGATGCTCGCCGGCCTGGCGCTGGTGTTCTGCAGCGTGGTGATGGTGAAGATGAAGCGCGAGAAGTTCCTGTGGATCCCGCTGATCCCGACCGCGTGGCTGCTGATCTGCACGCTGACCGCCGGCTGGCAGAAGCTGTTCCACCCGGACCCGAAGATCGGTTTCATCGCCAACGCCCGCAAGTTCGCCGACGCCGCCGCGCGCGGCGAGGTGCTGGCACCGGCGAAGTCGATGGACGACATGTCGCGGGTGATCTTCAACAACTACCTCGACGCCGGCCTGTGCGCGCTGTTCGTGCTGGTGGTGCTGGCGACGGTCTACTTCGGCATCAAGGCAGCGCTGGCCGCACGCCGCAACAACGCCCCGACGGCCAAGGAGAGTGAGTATGTCGCGCTCGATGCGGTCGCTCGCTGAGGCCGGCACGCTGGGCCTGGCGCTGCTCGCACGCTGGTGGCGTGCGGCAGCCCAGACCGCGCGCCTGGCGATCGGCATTCCCGACTACGACAACTATGTCGAGCACATCCAGCGCAATCACCCGGACCGGCTGCCGATGAGCCGCGACGAGTTCTTCCACGAGCGGATGATGGCGCGCTACGGCAAGGGCCGTTCGCGCTGCTGCTGACCCGTTGAAAAGCCCCTCTCCCGCCCGCGGGAGAGGGGTTGGGGTGAGGGCTCAGCCTGTGGAAGCCCCTCTCCCGCTTGCGGGGTGAGAGGACACCGCTTGCGAGCCATTGGCTCGCGTGTCCTCGAACGCCCGAGCGCCATGCGCTCGGGCCGGGGTGCGGGTTGGGGTGAGGGCCTCAGGGATCAACCCGCCGCCTGCGTCCGCACGACGTAATCCTGATACGCCGGGATCGCGATCGCCGCGAGGATGGCCAGTCCCATCACGCCCACGATGACCACCAGCGACCATATCGACCACTTGCGCTGCACGCGCTGGAAGTGCTCGACGCTGTCCCAACGCTTGTTGCGCCACGCCCACTCGCGGCCCTTGATGCCGAGGACGATCGACATCACGAACCCGACGTAGGGGATGAAGCAAAGCAGGCCGATCCAGGTGCGGTTGCTCACCGCCCAGATCCAGTTCAGCAGGAACGCACCCCAGCTCCAGCCGGCAACGCCCGGCGGAATCTTCGCGTCCTTGCCCATGCCGGACGTGTTGTCGCCCATCGACAGCTCGGCCAGCGTCGCGGCCGGCGCCTGATACGGATTCTGCATTTTGTTTCCCCTTGGTTGACTGATCGAGCCGATCTCGCGATCGGCCGCATGGATGGCACCGGCATCACCGGTGCCGCGATGCCCTCCCCAGGGCACCGCACGCAGGATAGTCGCGGCCCAGTCACCCGCGGCCAGCGAGGGCCGCCGTGACCGCCGTGGACCCCTCAGTTACACCATTGCTGCTCACACGGCTCGCCGTCGCCGTTCCCGTCCATCTTCGTGTTCGGGCAATGTTTCAGGAAGTACGTCGCCTCCGTGCAGGACGTCATCTGCGAACACATGGTGCGACCGTCGCACTGGAATGCCGCCACCGGCGGCGCAGTGGCGAGGTGAGCGGCAGGTGCGACGGTGCTCTCAACGGGCACCGGCTTGTTGAACTCACGATAGCCGTACAACGCAATGGCAGCGATGGCTGCAGCCGTGACAACGCCTGCCAGGCTGACGCGCCGACGCGCAGGCGCCGCGCGATGGCGCTGCGCGTGCCTGGCAGGTGTCCCGGGACGCATGACGCGGAGCGCACGCGTCTTGCCGTCCGGACCGGCCTGGATCTCGAAGGAGATCAGCTCGCCCACCGTGGGCCGCGGACCACCTGGCGGAAACGCCGAGACGTGGACGAATATCTCACCAGAGCCCTGCGCGGGCGTGATGAATCCAAAGCCGCGGTCGTCATTCCACTTCGACAAGGTGCCGTGCGTTCGCATTGCGTTGCTCAGGCGCCATCAATGCCGGGCAGGAACGACAGGTCCATGTAGTACCTGCCAGTGCGCTGCGGATCGATGTAGACCGCGACATGGTCCTCCACGATGAAGACGGTCGGGTCGTGCCACAGATACCAGCTCTTGAACGTATGCATCTGGCGTGTGTCGGGATCCAGCCACAGCGCCTCGACCCGGTAAGGCGACCGGCCATCGACCTGGAACACCTTGCTGACCTGGACCCGGCGAACCAATGCGTCCACACGTCGACCGCTCTGCATGAGGCGGGTCGCCATGCTCTTTCGCCGCCATCTCCACAACATGATCGACAGGCCCACGGCAGCGACCGCGACGCCTATCAGCGATTCCAATGGTCTCGCCGAGACCAGCAGTGTCGCCGCAAGCCCACTACCGAAGAACAGCAGCGCGGTCGATGCAAACGTCGAGGTGGGATAGGTGGAGACGCGATCAATCATGGTCGCGTCCCCCAAGCCGGCGTGCAACTGCGTTCGTGCCCGGCATCGCAATGCCGACAACGTTCCGATTCAAGGAGCCCCCCTTTTAAAGCCCCGATCCCCGGAAGCAGACGCTATCACCTGGATTGGCGATCGACAACTGAACCGCATCGGCCGGCTTGAATCGCCCGCCTCAGGGCGCCAGCACGCTCCCGCACAACTCCACGAACGCGTCGCCCTTGAAGCGCACACCGAGCATGTGCTCCTCGTCCCATCGCGTGGCGTATCCCAGTTCGGTCGTGAGGTGCCCGCTCAGCGGAAGAACGGCGATGTACTGCAACGACACGTGCGGCCAGACGCCGGCGGGCGCTGTGATGCTCGGGAATCCCTCGCCCGTCTCCTGCTCCTCGCCGGCAGCCAATGCCTCGGCATAGGGTTCGTAGTGTTCGAACATCGCCGTCTCGATCGCATCACGCCAACTGGCAAGCCGGGCCTGGACTTCGCTGGCAACAACCAGCGCCAAGGGGTCAGGCTCGGTCCGGGTTCCGGTCACGACCAGCGGCGCCGAACCCGACTCAAGCTGGATGCTGCCGCGCCAGAAGCCGCGCCAGCGAACCAGCTCACCAAGCGACGGATCGGAAAATGGCAGTGACTTGAACAGTCCGAACATGAAGTCTCCGGTGGTCGCTGAGTGGCTTCTGATTTCAGGTTACTGCGGCGCCAAACGTGAGCCAATCTCCGTCCGGCATGCGAACCTGAAACTCCCGCTGGCGCCAGGGCCGATTCATCAGCGGCTCCACGCGATCGTCAGGTAACGAGGCAAGCGCCGGAGCGAGTTCGGCATGCAACGCATCAATGTCGGTGACATCGATATAGACCGTGACACGGGCCTTGCCATCGACAGTGAGCCTGCGTGCCCGCTCCTCCAGCAGGCGCAGGCCACAGCCCGCAAGCTCGATGTAGGCGTAGTTGCTTTCCCGGTACTTGAGCTCGAACCTGAGCAGATCGCAGAAGAATGCAAGCGCCGCCTGCATATTCGGGACATGCAGGAAAGGAGTTATCTGATGGATTCTTGTCATGCATCCCTCCTGGGCCGCTCCAAATGCGCCGACTTGAATGCCTTGTCAGGGCACGGCTCGTGATAGCTGAGACCAGGCCTGCCACGTCCCGACAAGATACAGCGACCCGATGCCAAGGCAGATTGCCGAGCTCCAGAACCAGAATGCCGCCCCGCGGTCACCTGGAGCAGCCACGGCAAGCACCAGCCCTGCCAGGCCACGCAGCAAGTAGATGCTGGTAATGCCGACAAGAGCAGAGCGCACAAGGGGAAGTCTGGGCAGGACGCCCGCACCGGAAAGCGCATAGGCCGCCCAGAGCATGAGCACGGTCGCGATACCGACAGTGATGATGGCTGGGACAATGCTACCGGCAGCCGAAAGACGGGCCAGGCGCTCGCCTGCACCGAAGAAGCGATACCACGATGGGCCGAAGACAATGCAGCCAATGTGCAGGAGGGCTGCAACTGCGCTCAACACCGCGCCAGCAATCAGGTATGGATTCGCCATATCGCCCTTTCAGTGGCCTGATGCGAGAGTCTGGCCGAGCCGCAAAGTGGGTTCGGCTTGTACGAATTGTCAGGCTGCACCCAGTGCACTGACCATGACGTAATACCCATCAGGGTCCCGGAGTGCAAACTCTCTGGTCCCGGTGTTGGGGCTCACGCTTGGCTCCTCATCAAGGCGGGGGACGAGTGCACGTGCCCTGGCAAGGGCGTCATCAAAGTCATCCACGCGGAAGAACAAAAGTAGTCCATTGCCAGGTTGCGCCTGGTCGGGGCTGCTCAGTGTCGGATGCTCGTGCGCTCCCCATTGGTGGAGACAGAGCAAGACCGTCCCATCGGTGTCAAGGATCTGGCCGAAGTACGAATGAGCAGGAGCCGACTCGGACAGGCCGAACAGCGACTGATACCACTTGAAGCTGCGAGCAACATCCGCAACTCCGATGATTGTCCATGTGCGCTTCATAGGGCTACACCTGCGGCATGACGCCAGAGTTAAGCCGGGCCGCGGAGCGGCTTCGGCTTCGGCTTGAATGAATTGTTGGGCGGCTGCTCCGTGTTGGATGAGCACGAAGTCATCAGCAGTCTTCGACGTGTAGTGGAAGCGGCGCCGAGCTGGTCGCTGCGCAAACCTAATGTTATGTGCCCAGCTCGCTGGATACATATTCGGCCAGCTCCCTGGTATTTCTTACAAACTCCGCCTCCAAATCAATGCCGCACTTGTTTGCAAGAACAATAATCGACCATAAGCAGTCCGACAATTCATGACCAAGTTTCGCTTTGCAGTCATCAATAGTTCGGATACCAGCGTTTGCCTGGATCAGTTTCGCTAGATCGCCTACGTCCCCCATGAAACCGAGCGCAAGTTCTTCTGTGGTCCAGATGCGCCCATACCTCTTGATCTCAAGCTGTTCGTAGAGCTCGTTTAGCTGCAATGCCGACTTTTCAAGATCACTGAGTTTCATGTTGTCCCGCCTGACGCCAGAGTCAAGCCGAGCCGCGAAGCGGCTTCGGCTTGAATGAATTGTTAGACCGCACCCTCACTGCTCATCCTCCGGACGCAATGGGGAATGGGACCAGTCAAACGCGGCCAAAACCTCTTTGGCCAGAGTATCGAACTCTGCGCGGTAGTGATGCTCGTGCGGTGCCGGAACCTCAGGCCGCCCGGGGCTAAAGCCCATAGACCTTAGGGTGGAGACGTACCGATCAATTGGACCGTAGCCGAATACTTGGTCATGCCGGTCCCATACAACAGTGCCCCTGTCCCCCGGAGAGTGTGCCCAGAGGTCAAAGCGGGCGTCTGCGGAGAGAAACGGAGCAAACCGGGACAGGAACTCTTTGACCTGAGGCAATGACAAGGTTGGACTTTGGTAGCGGCCAGGCAGCGCCTCTCCACGAGGAGTGTGAAGCAGGTATAGCAGGTAATACGGCGGCTCCAGGCACTCAACCAGTCGCTCAAACACAGTGGGATCGCTGCCAGGAACGCCCGCAGTTAAGCGTTCCGCGACGTCGAACACTGGCGGGTGCGAGTGGGCAGTCCACTCGCCGTCAACAAGGTGGCCGAGACGGTACATATGCGGTCTAACACCAGCGTTAAGCCGCACCGCGGAACGATGTCGGCTTGAATGAATTGTTAGCGCCCATGCCGACTAGCCGCCAGAGCGATAGAAAACGACATGAGACGCCTCGGGATTCGTGCGGAAGCGGAACTCTGACTTGTACTCGCAGATGCAGGCGGCCACGTCGCCGCTCGGTGAGTACAAGTTGTAGGCCAACTCCAGGGTTTCACCAACCAGCTTGTACTCGGGCCGTCTGACAGAGTACCCGCAGGTTGCAGGTTCACTGACGTGATAAGTGACGCTCGAACCCGCCACTGAGCTTTGAACTAGAGTCCCGTATGGACGGTTCTCTGGCCAGTCGTTGCAACCCAAGTACCGAAACTCCACACCAAACTCGTCACTTGGATCGGATACCGAGTGCCAACCACGGGCCGAGTAGCACCAAACAAACCCGCCCGCTCCTGCTGCTACCAAAAGCCCAATTAGCAAGTGACGTTTGTTCATGGGCGCTAACGCCAGAGGTAGGCCGCACCGCGGAGCGGTGTCGGCTTGAATGAATTGTCAGGGCCCGCCCTAAGGCAGATCGCGTGGGTAAGTGAAGCGACCGCCAGCCCGCAAAGAATTGCGAAGAAGCCCAGGGAAATGGATACAGCCAATGCTAGGAGCCCAGGAAGCGAGCCGACGAGCAGGACGTTGGACCAACGAACCATGCGGCGCTGCAAGAGCAGGTAGTAAATGGGCGCGCCGAACAGCACCACAATAGGCGTGCCAAACAGCGCGGTGTACACAAAGCCAAGCCAAGCAGAAGACGCGGGGCCGATAAGGGAGTTGGCATGGAGCGTTGACTCCAGGGCCCCATAGCCAGCCATTGTCCCTGCCGCGACTAGCAGCGCGAGCAAGGCGACCAGCTCAACTGCTGCAAATTGCCTGAGACATGTCATGTTGGTCCTAACGCCTTATGTCTTGTGATTCCCCTAGGCTAAGCGCCGAGAGCCCGGTGACGTCCTTCGCCCGAACAGTTGCGCGAGATAACCTCGCACCGATAAGCCTGGGCAGGTCGTGATCGCTCTCGACACTTCCTACTCTAGCGGAGTCTGGTCATGACGGCAGCAGGCATCGATGTGGGCAAAGCGGTCTTGGACTTGGCCATCCACGGCCAGCCACAAGTGCAGCGGTTCGCGAACACGGCGGCTGGGATCCGCCGCTTGGTACGACGGCTGCAGACTCAGGGCGATGTTCGAGTCGTGATGGAGGCCACGGGCGGCTATGAGGAGCCGGTCCTGGCCGCCTGTGCCGAGGCCGGCCTGTGGGCGGCTCGGGTCAACCCGCGCCAGGCCCGCGACTTCGCGCGCGCCACCGGTCAACTGGCCAAGATCGATGGCCTGGACGCGAGGATGCTGACGGAAATGGCACAGGTTTTCCATGCCCACCTGCGCCCGCATGCGCCGGCTCCGGCTTGGCAAATCGAGCTCAAGGGCTGGCTGCGTCGTCGCCACCAAGTGGTCGACACGATCCAACGTACCCGCCAGCAACAGGCGATGACTTTGCCTGCGATCCGGCCGCTCATCAGGAGGACGCTGGCGGCCCTACAACGCGAGTTGGCTGTGATCGATGGCGCCCTGAAGGATCTGCTGAAGGCCCACACCACGCCGGCGCTGCACTCGTCCAAAGACCTGGGTCCGCTATTCCAGGCGAGCGTGCTGGCGCTGCTGCCGGGGCTAGGCCAGTTGAATCGCCAACAGATCGCCAAGCTGGTGGGCGTGGCTCCGCTCAATCGCGACAGCGGACAGCGGACAGAGCCAGGGCAAGCGACGCATCTACGGCGGACGCGCCGAGGTACGGGTGGCCCTGTACATGGCCACGTTATCGGCAGTGCGCTGGGAGCCCGCGATGAAAGCCCACTACCAACAGCTACGGGCGCGCGGAAAGGTCGCGAAGGTGGCCCTTGTCGCCTGTATGCGCAAGCTGCTGACGATCGTCAACGCGAGGCGCCGGGATGAGTTGCATGGGGTCGCGGTGGCGACTTGCGCCACCTAGCAAAAGAGTCGCGCTCAAGACAGTTGCTGAGTTAAGCCGAGCCACGAAGTGGCTTCGGCTTGAATGAGTAAAAAGGAGACTTCCCGCCCCTGCGGACAACCGCTCGGTCTTTGATGACCATGATGGTTTTCACCATCGGCAT
>NZ_JBDGKY010000005.1:0-218086 GCF_057656135.1 Lysobacter sp. Soil_N_23 | reverse complement strand
CCCTCTCCCGTTTACGGGAGAGGGGTTGGGGTGAGGGCCGCCGAAGACCATGCAACGAAATGCCGAAGCGTCGTCCGTCGGGCCGGGGATTGCGCAGCAGCGGGCCATGGATGGCCCGCGCCCCGCATTCGGACAGGATGTCCGACTAAGGGGCGGAGCAATCCCCGGCCCGGCGGACGACGCCCCTCCGCAGACGCAAGCCAGTGCCGCTACTTTGCGTACTGATTCGTAGTGACGCGCAGGTCGATGCAGTCGGTGGTCGCCTGGATATGGGCGCCGTTGCCATTGTTGCCGCCGACCAGGCCGGTTACCGACACCAGCGGACTGGTCGCGGTGTTCACGCCGTGCATCCGCGTGTGGTTGTTGCGGAAGGTATTGCCGCTGACCTGGTAGGACTTTGTGGCCGAACGCAGCATCACGCCCATCAGGTAGTTGTGCTGGAACTTGTTCTGGGCAATGTAGCCGCTCACCGGCGAGATCGTCAGGATGCCGTAGCCGCCGTTGTACTCGACCGTGCAGCGCTTGATGGTGACACCGTTGACGCGCTTGTAGACCTGGATGCCGTTGCCCTGGTTCTTGCGGACCAGGCAGTTCTCGATGTGCACCGTGGTGGTGGTACCCATGTCGTCGGCGTCCGGCTCGATGTCGATGCCGCAACCCGGGGTGATGCCGCTGTTGTTGCTGAACTCGGAATCGTAGACCTTGATCTCGCTGGACCGGCCGATCGAAAGCCCCTGCCGCCGGTTGCCGGTGGAGACGACATTGGCAATGACCACGCCCTGCGAAGGAACCGCCGGCTTGTTGGTGACCATGGCGCCACCGATGGAGATGCCATCGCCCCAGCACTTGGACAGATGGATGTCGCGGATGGTGACCCGCGAGGAACCGCGGACCATGATCGCGTGACCCCACTCGCCGGTGGTGCCCAGATGGTTCTCGCGGTCGCCGATGATCTGGCCGCCGGAGATCTCGACGTCGCTGACCTTGTAGACCATGACCACATAGGCACGTTCGGCGCTGTTGCGCTTGGCCGCCAGGATGGCGCCGTCGGCGAGCTGCAGGTGCATGCGGCTGCGCAGGCGAAGGTTGCGGGTCGGATCGATGACGTAGGTGCCGGCGGGAATCAGGATTGTGCCGCCGTCGGAAGGCAACGCATCGATCGCCGCCTGGATGGCGGTGGTGTCGTCGTGGATGCCATCGCCGTAGGCGCCGCGATTGCGGACGTTGAGGACAGCCGAGCCACGAGCACGTACGGGCGGGTTGTAGGCTGCCTCGGCGGTGCTGCCGGTGGCCGCCAGCGCCCGCGAGATCCCGGTTGCGGTCAGTACGCCCGGCACCGCGGCAAAGATGGATCGACGCAGGAATTCTCGACGGCCGTTGTGGCCATGTTCGGTGGCGGCGCACGCGGCGCGCTTGAATCGTCTCTCGTTCACGTATGGGGTTCCTGGGCCAGCCCCTGTCCGGCCTTTGCGATGAGTGGTCGGCGACGCACACGCCACCGATTCGTCACGTCACGATCATTTTCGTGACTTGCGCGAATCTAGCGCAGCGATGCTTAACTGCAGTTGCCGATTGCCGTAACTGTGCGCGGGTGCAAGGAAATTGGCCTGGCTTGTTCATGTTGAACCGCATTCAAGTTGATGACTGCGGATGCATTCATGAACCTGTCGCCGCATATGCGCGGAAAACAGGAACATCCAGCGCAATCAATTGCTGTAGCGATTGTCGTCGCCGACCTGGATCGACTGCGTCTTCTCCGCGATCGACACGTGCCTGTTGCGCGCCAGCGGCTTGTTCGCCTTTGCACTGTAGGCGGGCCCATTCCGGGCGAAGTCGTTGCCGTTGACGCTGACGTTGCGCGTGCCCGGGCGCAGGCCGATGCCGCCCAGTCCGTTCTGCCGGATCTGGTTGCCGGTGATGACGCAGTCCTCGGCCGCAACCGCCAGCACGCCGTGGCCGCGGTTGGCCTCGATCGTGCAGTCGCGGATCGTGATGTCGGATGCACGCTTGAACAACTGGATCCCGGCGCCCTTGTTCCTCATCACCAGGCAGTTGGCGATGACCACGTCGCTGGCGATGTCACCGGCATCGGGCTCGACGTCGATGCCGCAGCCGGGCAGGGTGCCGCCGGTGTCCGTGAAGCTCGAGTCGTACACACGGACCTGGCGCGAGCGTCCGATGGTCAGGCCTTGGCGCCTGTTGCCGACACACTGCACGCGCGCGATCACGACATCCCGGCTGGGCACCACGGCGCCGTCGATCTTGGAGCCGCCGATGGAGACACCATCGCCCCAGCAATGCGAGACGTGCAGGTCGTGCACCGTCACCTTCGACGCGCCGCGGATCATGATGCCGTGACCCCATTCGCCGCTGGTGCCCTGGTGCGCATCGCGCTCGCCGATGATGCGGCCGCCGGAGATCTCGACATCGCTGACGCCTTGCACGGTCAGCACGTAAGCGCGCTCGACAGCATTGGCCTTCGCGATCAGGCGCGCGCCCGCGGCCAGCTGCAGGTGCATCCGGCTTCGAAGGCGCACGCTGCGCACCGGATCGATCAGGTAGTCGCCTGCGGGCACCTGCACGGTGCCGCCGCTGGCCGGGAGCGCGTCGATGGCGGACTGGAATGCGTCCGTGTCGTCATGGCTGCCATTGCCGAGGGCGCCATGGGCGCGCACGTCGATGCGCGCCGGTCCTCGCCCGCGGACCGTGACATCCGCCGCAAGGCTCGCCAGCGGCACGGCCAGCAGCGGCAGCACGCAGCAGCGCAGCAGCCGCCGTCGCGCCGGGTCCACGTTAGTGGTGTGCGGCATGCACGTCCGTCCGGGCCGTGGAATTGGCGGCATCCAGTGCTGCCCGTCGCCGCGATTCCAGCCACGGCAGCACGATCGCAAGCAGGTAGAACTTGGACGCGTGGTACTTGTTGTCGAGCCGCTTGCGGTTGCGATCCAGCCAGAGGCCGGCGCCAGGCAGGATGTCGCGGGATTGCCGGGCGAGCTCGAACACATGCTCGAAGCGCTGTTGCGCCAGGCCGCGAAGGTCGAATCGGAAGCTGCCCTTGCTCTGCACGTACGGGAGGTCGCCGAAACGGGTGGCGATGTGCTGCCTGATCAGCAGCTTGTTCATCCGGGTCTTCGGGTCGACCTTCTCGTAGCGCGGAACCTCGCGATGGATCCATTCGCGCAAGGTGAGGTCGCAGAATGGATACGCCGCCTGCAGCGACAGTGCGCTGGCGGTGTACAGGCCCTTGGCGAAGGCGCCGGCCGAGCCCGCGATCGAGGTCGACATGTCGCGCCATTCGGCCGGACTCGTGGCCGATCCGATCTCGTCGAGGAACAGGTCCAGGCGCTGCCGCGACTGCCGCGCGATGTCACGGCCGAACAGCTCGTCGACTTCATCGTCGCTGAAGCGCGACCCCGGGAACACCCGCTCGATCGGATTCATCTGCAATGTGCTGAGCAGGTAGCAAAGACGGAAACTGCGGTCCACCAGCGGCAGTTCGGCGACCCGCGGCGACAGGCTGATGTCGCGGGCGAGCCGGGCCAGCATGTGCTGGCGACGGCTCATGGGAGTGCCGAAGTAGCTGTCCGCCCCGAGCCCGTCGATGATGCCGTCACCGCCCTTGGAGGCGATCTCGGTGCCCAGGTCGACGCACGAGAGCAGTGCGAAGTCCGCGGTCAGCAACGGCATCCGGTCCACCACCGCCAGGTAGCGGTCGTAGGCACGGCCCGGATCGCATACCAGCGACTCGTGGCGCAGGCCGAGGGTGCGGGCGACTCGCGCCGCCGAAGCGACTTCGTTCTCTTCGCGGCCGCCGAGGTAGGTGATGCAGGTGGTGTCGGGACGGGCCTCGGCGATGGCGATGGCCAGCGTGGTCGAATCCTTGCCTCCGCTTTGCAGCAGCCAGGGCGCATGCATGCCGGCGCAACTGCGGCGGACCGCATCGCACAGCAGGCGGTGGTAACCGCCGACCCAGTCCTGGTGCGAACTGGGTTCTTCGGGGACCTCGCCGGCATTGCGGAACTTGAATCGGAATTCCGGCGCATGGTGCATGTCGTCGCGCGGGCAGAATCCGAACGTCACCAGCCGCACGCCCTGCAGGATCGAGAACGGGGGATAGACGAAGGCATTGCGCAGCAGGTCGGCCACCGACACCAGATCCACGGGCGGTGCCGCGGCTGGCGAGGCAAGCGGCGAGAAATCGGGCGTGCCGTAGTACGGCGACATCGTGATCTGCGTGCTCATCAGGTCACCTCGCCGCCGTCGGGTTGCGCAACGGCTGGTAGTCGTAATAGCTGTACGTGTACTGGCCGGAGCCGTGCTTCTGCACGGCGTTGAAGATCGCACCACGGACATCGACGCCGTTCTGCTCCAGCCGCTGCTTGGCCATTGCGATCTCGCGCTGCTGGTTATGACCCCAGCGAACGACCATCAGGCAGGTGCCGACGTGGTGGCCGATCACGGCCGCGTCGGTCACCGCCAGCACCGGCGGCGTATCGATGATGACCACGTCGTAGAGCCTGGCCAGCTCCTCGAGCATGGAACCGAAGCGCGGATGCATCAGCAGTTCAGACGGGTTGGGCGGCACCGCACCGCGCGAGATGAAGGTCATGTTGTCGGTGCCAGGCACCTTGCGCAGGGCCTGCTCCAGGTCGATCTGGCCCGAGATCAGCTCCGACAGTCCGCCTTCCGAGCGCACGCCGATGGCGTGGTGCAAGGTGCCGCGACGCATGTCGGCGTCGATCAGCAGCACGGTCTGCCCGGCCTGGGCGATGGTCACCGCCAGGTTGGCGCAGACGAAGGTCTTGCCGACACCAGGGCTCGGCGCGGCGATCATCAGCATGTTGTTCTTCATCTCCAGGCGGGCGAAGTGCAGGCTGGTGCGCAGCGTGCGCAGCGCCTCCATCGCCAGGTCGGTCGGCGAGCGCAGTGCCAGCAGACGCTGGCCGTCGCGGCGGAAGCGGCGCGGACGCGTGGCGATCTGGTGGCCCTTGGCGCTGAACGGAATCGAGGCGTACACCGGCAGGCCGAGCAGCTCGATGTCGACCGGGTCCTCGACGCCACGCTTGAACATCTGCCGCAGCAGCACGAAGGCGACCATGAACATCGCGCCCAGCAGCGTGCCGCCGGCGACGACCAGCAGCGGTTTCGGCCACGCCGGGCTGTCCATGTTGACGTCGGCCGGATCGATCACGCGGGCATTGCCGACCGCGCTGGCGCGGGCGATGTTGAGCTGCTGCGCCTGGTCGAGCAGGTTGGCGTAGGTCTGGTTGGTCACCTCGACATCGCGGTTCAGGCGGAACAGGCCCTGTTGCGTGTCGGGCAGCTGGCTCAGGCGCGACAGCAGCCTGGCCTTCTCGGACTGGAACTGGCCGATCTGACGCTGCAGCGATTCATAGACCGGGTGCGCGGTGGTGAAGCGGCTGGCGATGTCGGCACGCTGCACCAGCAGCTGCTGGATGCTGGCATCCAGGGCTATGCTCTGGTCGAGCAGGGCCTTGTTCTGGACCGCGACATCGAGCGTGCCGGTGCGGCTCTGGAAGTCGTTGAGCGCGGCCTGCGCGTCGGCCAGTTCACGGCGCACGTTCGGCAGCTGTTCGGTGACGAACTGCAGGCGCTTGGCGGCTTCGGCCGAATTGCGCGCGACGTTCTGGCGCGAATAGGCCTGGGTGATCTCCTCGAGCACCTGCTTGGCCCGCACCGGATCGGAGTTGGAGTAGGTCAGGGCGATCACACCGGAATTGCGGCCCTGTTCGGTGACGGTGATCTTGCTCTTGAGGTCGGCCATGATCGCCATCGGGTTCAGGCGCTTGACCTCGAAGCGCGTGCCCGGATTGGCCGCGATCGTCTTGACGTCGACGGTGACGCCACCGCCGCTGACGGGGCCCTGGCCGGCGCGACCCTGCACCAGGGTCTTGCCGCTGGGATCGAGCAGTGCGAAGCGGCCGCGATCGCCTGCGATGAGCTGCAGCGGCAGGTCGATCATCGTGTCGGGCAGGTCGAGGCGGGCGAGCGCGAGTTTCTCGCCACCCCAGCCGTACTGGGCGAGACCGAACCGTGGCGGCGACAGCGAATCGGGCTGGATCAGCTGCTGCGCGCGGGCCGCCAGGTCGCCGATCACGGGCAGACGCACGGGCTTGGCGGAAAGGTCCAGGTCCAGGCGTGTCATCGCTTCGCCCAGCACGCGCCGGGACGTCAACAACTGCGACTCGGTGGCGGCGGGCGCATCGACCGACGGCGGCGCTTGCGGCGCGTTGCCGGCGTTGAGGCCCGGAACGGTCGGGGTTCGACTCTCGACCTGGACCACCGCATTGGCTTCGTACTGCGGTGTCACCAACAGCACGTAGATCGCGCTGACGGCGAAGAACAGCATCGTGCCGAACAGGATCGACCACTTGTGATCGTTGAGCGTGGTCACCAGGGTCGGGATGTCGATGTCGTCTTCCCGGATCGTGGTGGCAGGCCCCGGATGGGCGCTGTCCGCCCTGGTTATCAGATGGGTAGCCATGTGTCGTCACCATTGCGGAGGAAGGAGGAAGAAGCGGCGGTATCGCGCCTGTGCCATGCGGCGACGCGCGAGGTCATCAGCGCGTGCATGCCGTGCATCACGACGCCTCCCAGACGCTGCCCACGCCTGCATGGTTCGGGCCGGCATGGTTTGGCGAACCTGCGTCCTGCGACAGGGTTCTTGTAATGGGAGCTGCAGGACGCAGGACCGCCAAGGCATCGGCGATGCGCAGGCACGCATCGCCTTCGTCGAGTCCACCGGCGTTGATCTCCGGTGGCGTGAGAGGCTGCTCGCGGTGGAGCAGGTGCAGCAGGTTGTTGCAGATCGAAGCCGGATCGGTGCCCAGCAGGTGGATGCGACCATTGCCCTGGACATCGCGATCGGCCTGCAGCGCCAGCAGCGGCACCGTCATGGCCATGGCCTCGACTTCGATGTCACGGTGGACGAAAGCCAGGTGTGCCCGCTCCAGCAGGTAGACCGATGCCAGGTAGTCGGGCTGGGCGATCCAGTGGAAGTTCGGCGGCGCCGGCGTGGTCCCGGTCCAGACGCAGGGTTCGGCGCAAGCGACGTCGATGTCCGGCCGCTCCATCGCCACCTCCTGCAGGGCCTGCGTTACCAGCCCGGCATGCTCGCGGGCAACGCCGTCGGCGAGCATCAGCAGCAGCGGATGGCCGCGGCGCAGGAAGGCGTAGCGCTGTCGCAGGTCGGTGCGGCAATCGGCGTCCCATCGCAGATGCGACAGCGCCGCGCGCAGGGTGTCGATGGCGGTGTTGCCGGTGACCAGGACCCGTTCGGCCGGCACACCTTCGGCGACCAGCTGTCGTCCGGTGGTCGTGCTTGGCGCGACGTGCAGGGCCGCCAGCGATCGCGCGATGCGCCGTCCCGGATCGTCGCCGGCGGCCTGCGATCCGGCCAGCCCGCTGTCGATGCACACCACCGGCACGTTGCGGTAATGCGCAGCCAGCGTTGCCGCCAGGGTCGCCGGGGTGTCGCCGGGTACCAGCACCAGGTCGGGCTGCACATCGCTCATGACGCGCTGCAGGCTGCCCAAGGCGTTCGACGTGGTTTCAACCGGGTCCTCGCCGTGGGGGACGTCGAGCTCGACATCGGCAACCAGGTCGAACAGGCCCAGCACCTGGTTGGCGTTGCGTTCGGGAACCGCGGTCACGCACACCGTCGAGTCGAACCGGTCATCGCGCGCCAGCTGCTGCGCGATCGGGGCGATATGGACCGCATCGGGCGAATCGGCAAGAACGCAAAGGGTCTTGACCGGGGCGAGGTCCTGGTCGGCCTGGTCGGCTTGCGCGGCGTCGGCGATGACGGCGCCGCGATCGGCGGGGAAGTCATCGCTGCGACCATCGAACGAGGCGTCGATGTCGTCGAAACGCGCAAGCTCGGTGACGAACATGGGCTCGTGGTCGCTGCCGCCGAAGGCCATGACCAGGCCAACGCCGTTGCCCGGGAGCGGCGATGGCCACACCGCGCGGACCTTGGCCAGCAGCAGCGGAGTGCCCCACACGTGCGCGGCCAGGACCGCGAAGAACGCCACCAGACTCAATGCCTCCGGGAGGTTGCGCAGTGCGTAGCCGATCAGCACCAGCACGCCGCTCAGCCCGAGCATGGCCAGCAGCGCGGCGCGCGGCTTCAGGCCGGCGTCGAGCAGCAGGTGATGAAGGTGCTGGCGATCGGCGCGGAACGGCGAGCGGCCCATGCGCATGCGCCGGTACATGACTGCGGCGGTATCCATCACCGGCAGGGCCACGCACCACAGCACATCCACCGGCGCCAGCCGCTCGATGCGCTCGTGGCTCATGTAGATCAGGCTCCAGGCGAGCAGGAACCCGATCAGGGTGCTGCCGGCGTCGCCCATGAAGATCTTGCGGCCGTCCGGCCAGCCCAGGTTGACGAACAGGTAGGGGATCAGTGCGAAGAACAGCACCTGCAACAGGAACACCACGCCCGGCATCGACCACGGGCTGTCGTCGAACAGCATGATCGCGCCGATGCTCACCATCGCCACCGTCGCGGCCAGGCCGTCGATGCCGTCGAGCATGTTGAACGCGTTGATCAGGCCGATCACGGCAATGATCGTGAACGGGATCCCGAGCATCCCCAGGCCGAGCCGCTGCTCGCCGAACAATTGCCCGAGGTCGTGGACGTAGTAGCCGGACATAGCGATCACCAGCCCGCTCGCACCGGCTTCCACCAGCAATCGCGCGCGCACGCTCAAGTCGCTGGCATCGTCGAGCGCGCCGGCGACGACGATCAGCGCAGACGCCGCCATCAGGCTGGTCACGAATCCGTCGAAGTAGCCCAGGTAGCTCAGGCCCACCAGGGTGCCGATGAAGAAGCACAGACCGCCGATAAGGGGAATGTGGCCGCGGTGGTGTTTGCGGCCGTTGGGCTTGTCGACAAGCCCCAGCCGGCGCGCCCACGGGCGCATGGAGAAGATCGCGAAGAGGGTGACGGCCAAGGCGATGGCGCTGGCTGCGACTAACTTTGGATCCTTCATGCACGCACCTCGGGTTGAGCCTCGGGGTGTTGATTCCGTGTGCATGCGCACCCACAACAACCACATCGCTCTGGCGCGGGAAATTCTTCGTGCGTGGGAGCATCCAATGCCGATCCACCGCGCCAGGTACCGGTCGAATCTAGGTGCGCGTTGTTGACGGAGAGATGAAAGAGAGCGGATTTACGCTTGTGAATCTGCAGGTTCGCTGTGCGAGGATTCAGTTCGATGAATGGTTCACTTCATCGCGACAACAATGAAGCGCGTTATATCGATCCGGTCACAGACGTGAGCGCCATTCGTTGATCACAGTCGTGATCGCCACTGGTCGATCACAGTCGTGATCGCCACTGATTGATCGCAACATCGATCTGCGCGTAGGCAAGATCGAATTTCTCCTGCGATCGGCCATACGGATCGGCGATGTCGCGGCCTCCGGACCAGCGCGAGAGCAGGAACACTCTGCCGCGCAACGCAGGCGACAGGGCCAGGAGTGCAGCCACCTGGCGCTTCTCCATGGCCAGCACGAGGCCGGCGCTGTCGAGAACTGCGCTGTTGATCTGACGGGCGATGTGGTCGCTGGCACTGATGCCATGCGCGAGCAATGTCTGCTCCGCGGCAGGATCGACCGGGCTGCCTTTCATGGCCGCCAGTCCTGCCGATTCGATGTCCACGTCAATCACGTGTCGACGGAGCATGGCCACTGCCATGGGACTGCGGCAGATATTGCCTTTGCAGACGATGAGGATGCGACGCGACATCCGACGATTGCCCGTGGCGATTTCCCGAATCAAGCCTGTCAGCTCGACGGCACGGTCTGGCGCACGCGCGAGAAGCCGTCCCACGGGTCTTCCTTGAGTGAACCCGCGCGTCGCGTCGCCTTGCGCAGATCGTAGGCTGCGGGCCGACGCACCCGCGACAGCTCTTCCCAGCTCAGCGGCATGCACACCGGCGCACCCGCACCGGCGCGCAGCGACCAGCTGGCGACGCTGGTGGCGCCGCGCGTGTTGCGCAGCCAGTCGATGAAGATGCGCCCTTCGCGCGCGGCCTTCGATGCCGTGGCGACAAATCGTTTCGGCGATTCGGCCACCAGCTGGCCGGCAAAGTCTTCGCAGAACGCCTTGGCCTGTGCCCAGTCGGCCTTGGGACGTACCGGCACGACGACGTGCAGGCCCTTGCCACCGGTCAGACGCACCCAACTGCGCAGCCCCAGATCGGCCAGGCGGTCGCGAATGTCGCGTGCGGCCGACTTCAGTTCGCTCCACGCGATTCCCTCATCCGGGTCGAGGTCGAAGACGAGGCGATCGGGGTGTTCGATGTCGTTCGTGCGCGCGCCCCACGGATGAAACTCCAGCGTGTTCATCTGCACCAGGTCGAGCAGGCCGTCCACATCGTCGATGTAGAGGTACTCGCCGGTCCCCGAGGCTTCATTCAGCGTGATGGAATGTACGCCGGTACCGAGCGAGTCGGCATGATGCTTCTGGAAGAAGCAACTGGCGCCGGCACCGTCGGGGCAGCGCAGCAGGGACAGCGGACGACCGACCAGACCTGGCAGAAGCCAGCGTGCAACCACGGCGTAGTAGGCCGCGACATCGCCCTTGGTGAGTCCGGCATCCTCGAAGACGATGCGCTCGGGACTGGTCAACCTGCGCGGAGTCATTGCATGCAGCCCTCACCTTCGGCGGGCAGGCTGCCGGAATCGGCAGCGACGGCCGACTGTCCCGTGGACGGTGTTGGCAATCGGTGAACGCCGCTTGCGGCGATTCAGCAGGGAAGGGGCCGGAGCGGCCGCCAGCGCGGTCGCTGGCGGTTCGCACGGGGCGATGACGGCAGGTCACCGTCATCGCAAGCGCCGTCAGGCGGCGGTGTCGACCAGCACCAGCTCGACGTCTTCCAGCGCGGTCACGGTGAGCGCGCGCTCGTTGCGGATCGCCGCACCGTCGCGCGCTTCCACGCGTACACCGTTGACCTCGGCCACGCCCTTGGCGGGAACCAGATAGCCGAAACGCTCCTCGCCCAGTTCGTACTGCGCTGTTTCACCTGCGGCCAGGGTCAGGCCGAGCACGCGGGCATCGGCGCGGATCGGCAGTGCATCCTCGTCACCCTCGGCGCCGCTGGCCAGGACCACGAAGCGTCCGGCGCGGTCGCCCTTCGGAAAGGGCTTGGCGCCCCAGGTCGGCGCGCCGCCGCGCTGGTCGGGGATGATCCAGATCTGGAAGATCCGGGTCGTGCCGGGCTCGAGGTTGTACTCGGCATGCTGGATGCCGGTGCCCGCGCTCATCACCTGCACGTCGCCGGCTTCGGTGCGGCCGCGGTTGCCCAGGTTGTCCTGGTGCGTGATCGCGCCTTCGCGGACGTAGGTGATGATCTCCATGTCCGAGTGCGGGTGCGGCGGGAAGCCGGTATTGGCGGCGATGGTGTCGTCGTTCCAGACCCGCAGCGCACCCCAGCCCATGCGCTGGGCGTCGTGGTAGCTGGCAAAGGAGAAGTGGTGCTTGGCGTCGAGCCAACCGTGGTTGGCTCCACCCAGGCCGTTGAAGGGGCGACGCTCGATCATGGTGCAGCTCCTGTGGGGGATTGCCCGGTAGGGATTGGTTGAGCGACAAGATAGGCCTCCCGGAACAGGTTTAGAATGGAACCAATCGAAACGTATCGTTTCCATTATTGACATGCAGAAGCTGCCCGACCTGGAAGCCTGGGCGATCTTCGCCAAGGTCGCCGAAACCGGCTCGTTCGCCCGCACGGCGGCGGACCTGGGCCTGTCGCAGGCGACCGTGTCGAAGGCCATCACGCGGTTGGAGACGCGGTTGAAGACGGTGCTGTTCCATCGCACCTCGCGGCGGATGTCGCTGACCGAAAGCGGTCGCGGCGCGCTCGAACGCGCCAGCCGGATCCTCGCCGAAGGCGAGGCGGTCGAAGCCGAGATCACCGCGCAGGCCACCAGTCCGCGCGGGCTGGTGCGAATGGCGGTGCCGATGTCGTTCGGTGTCGCCCATCTGTCACCGGTGCTGCCGGAGTTCATGCGGCGCTATCCCGACATCGCCCTGGAAGTCGACTTCGACGATGGCTTCGCCGACCTGGTCGGTGGCGGCTTCGACCTGGCCTTGCGGATTTCGGCGCTGGCCGATTCCAGCCTGCTGGCGCGCCGGCTCTGTGGTGTGCGGGTGCTGCTGGTTGCCACGCCGGAATATCTCGACGCGCGTGGGCGGCCACGCCATCCACGTGAGTTGGCCGACCACAGCGCGCTGTTCTACACGCTGTCGCGCTTCGGCAATGCCTGGCGCTTCCAGCACCGTCGCCATGGCGATTTCTCCATCAGCGTGCAGGCACCGCTGCGGGTCAACAACGCCGAGGCGATCAATCCGGCATTGCATGCAGGACTGGGACTGGCGTTGCAGCCGGAGTTCCTGGTCTGGCGCGAGATCAAGGCCGGCAAACTCGAAGTGGTGATGCCGGACTGGTCGCCGCCGCCGATCGCGCTGCATGTGGTGACGCCGCCCGGGCGCGTGCGCCCAGCACGCGTGCAGGTGCTGATCGACCACCTCGTGCGCAAGTTCGAGAAGGCGCCGTGGGCGGACCGCAGCGAATGAGCGGTTGCGAGGAACTCCGTTAAACCCGCGTGACGGCCGGCGGCCGATGAATCGGCAAGCCCGGTCTTGCCGGTCTTCGGCGTTGGAGCAGGCAGGAAGCATCGTCGGCCGGTTCCGAGGCCATCGATGGTTGCCGTGTCGCTGCCGCTGAGGAGCTCCTCATGCACGTTGCCAAGGGTTGGTGGTGGCTGGGCCGTGCCGGCCTGTGCCTGCCCTTTGCCTGGAGCGGCGTGTCGAAGCTGCTGGATTTCCCGGGTGCGGTGGCCGAACAGGCAGGTTTCGGCCTGGCGCCGCCAGCGTTGTACGCGGCCGGCGTGATCGTGGTGCAACTGTGTGCCTGCCTGGCGGTGCTGTTCTGCCGCGGCCGATGGCGGGCTGGCGGCGCCATCGTGCTGGCATTGTTCACCATCGTCGCCACGGTGATCGGCCACTCGTTCTGGACGATGTCGGGGATGCAGCGCGTGCACACGCTCAACGTCTTCCTGGCGCACGCCGGCCTGGTGGGAGGTTTCGTTCTCATCGCCGCGCAGGCGCTGCACAAGGGCGGCGTCGGCGGCGACGAGGAAGAAGAGGAAGAAGAGGAGTGACTACGCTGTCGTAGGAGCGAGCTTGCTCGCGATCAACGTCGAAGGCGTGGGCAGGCTATCGCGAGCAAGCTCGCTCCTACAGTTGGTTCAGTCGCGCGAGGTCGTCAGGCGCCGGTACTGCGACATGTGGCGGATGGCCTGTCGCGGCTGGTCGAGCGCTTCGTGCAGCAGGGCCAGGTTGTAGTGGCAATCGGCCAGGGCAGGGTCCTCCTGCAGCGCCGCCTCGTAGGCCTGGATCGCTTCGTGCTTGCGGTCCATGTCGTCCAGCAGCACGCCCAGGTTGTAGAACAGCAGCGGATCGTCGTCGCCGTGGGCGATCGCATCGCGGTAGACGCGCTCGGCTTCCTCGAACCGCCCGAGTTCGTGCAGCAGGCGTCCCAGGTTGATCCGCGCATCCTGTCGCGCCGGCTCGGCGGCGATGGCGCGCCGGTAGACATCGATTGCAGCCTCGGCGCCCTCGGCAGCGTCATCGTCGAGGTGAGCGCTGGTGTCGATGGCGGCGGCGGGCACCGGTTCGATCACCCGCAGCGAACCCTGTGCCGGATCGCCTTCGAAGGCCAGCAGGTACTGCCCCGATTCGGCATGCCAGCGACTGCCGCCTTCGCGCACGACCACGTGGTCGGCGATCGCACCGATGCTCAGGCCCGACAGCGGCATCTGCTCGGGAAGACGGCTGCGCAGTTCCTTGAGCGATCGCAGGATCCGTCGCTGCGGCACATTGGCCGCGGCAAGGGCCCGCGCAGTGCGCAGCACGATCAGGTCCTGGAACGAGAACAGCCAGGCATTGCGTGGCCCGCGCGTGGGCGCAACGAACCCCGCCTTGACCAGCGAACGGATGGCGCTGCGGGGCAGGCGGAGCAGTTTTTCGACTTCGCGCATGCCGTAGTGGTGCATGTGCGGTTACTTCGCCTTCTTGGCAGCCTTGCGCCTGGCCGGCGCCTGGTCTTGATCAACGTGGATTTCCTCGACCGCCTGCTTGGGCGGTTTGCGGGCCCGTGTCGCCGACTGGGTCGCAGCCTTGCCCTTGGCCGCGGGCGCCGCCGCACCCTTCTTCTCCAGGCTGGCACGCAGCGCTTCCATCAGGTCGATGATCTGCGCGCCGCCGCCGGATTCCTCGGCCACGGTGATCTGCTCGCCTTCGACCTTGCGCTGGATCGCCGCCTCGATGCGTTCGCTGACCTCGTCCTTGTAGGCGCCCGGATCGAAGCGGCTGGAGGCCTGCTGGTCGATCAGCTGCTGCGCCAGCTTGAGCTCGGCATCGCGGACGTCGGTCTTGGGTATGTCGAGGTCGCCGATCGAGCGGACCTCGTTGGCATACAGCAGCTGCTGCATGACCAGTCCGTCGTCGACGGGGCGGATCATCACGATGTGCTGCTTGCCGTGCGTAGCCCAGGTGCCCACGGCGCAGCGCTTGGACTCGCGCAGGGCCTTGGCGAACAGCGCATACGGCTTGGCGCCGCCCTTGTCGGGGGCCAGGTAGTAGGCCTTGTCGAAGTAGACCGGGTCGATCGAGGAAATCGGCACGAACTCGGTGATGTCGGCGCTGTGGGTGCCGGCTTCCTCGAGCGCCTTGAGCTCCTCGGGCGTGAACATGACGTACTGGTCCTTGGCGAACTCGTAGCCCTTCACGATGTCGTTACGCGCGACCGGGATCTCCTCGCGCGCGCAGATGTACTGCTGCTTCAGGCGCGATCCGCAGCCCTTGTGCAGCAGGTTGAAGGAGATCGAGTGGCTGGACTCGGTGGCCGAGTACAGCTTCACCGGGATGGATACCAGACCGAACGAAACGGTCAGCGACGCAATCGAACGTGCAGCCATGACTGCCTCCGGGAGGGACGTCAGGCGGGGCCACCCGCCAGGGCGCTCGCCAGGTCCTGCTTGCGTTCCAGGGCATCGCTCCAGCGATCGCCCGTGCGGGACAGACGCTTTACCACATCCGGGATCCTGAAGTCGAGCGGATGCGCGTCGACCAGTTCGTCCCAGGTCAGCGGCATCGACACCGGTGCGCCGGGCTCGCCGCGCGGCGAATAGGCCACGTTCAAGGTCTTGCCGCGCACATTCATGTTGTGGTCCATGAAGATCTTGCCGGTGCGCTTGGGCACGCTCCACTCCATGGTGATGTCCTTGGGGTGCTGGCGCATCAGATGGCGACTGACCAGTTCGGACACGTGCCGGGTGGCTTCGAAGTCGAGCGTTCGCCGGATCGGCACGAACACGTGCAGGCCGGTCTTGCCCGAGGTCTTCACGATCGGCTGCAGCGACATGCCCTGCAACAGTTCGCGCAGCCAGAAGGCGACCTGCTTGCCCTTCTCGAAGGCGACGGTGTTGAGCTCCGGCTCGGCGCCCTTGGCTTCCTTGCCGGAGTAGATATAGGGGTCGATGTCGAACACGACATAGTCGGGGTAGTTCAGGACGGACGACTCCAGCGTCTCGAGCGAGCTGTCGTAGTCGGTCGACGTGGACACGGCATCCGGGCCCGGCCGTGCACGCGAATGCCAGACATGGAACTCCAGCGTCCCCGACTGCGCCAGCCATAGCAGCGTCGGCAGGTTGTTGCACAGCAGGTACTCGTGGTCCTCGTCCTTGTGCGCCGAATAGACATTCACCGTCTCCACGAAGTCTGGCCGCTCCTGCGTCCAGTGCTTCTGGAAGAAGCGCTGGCCACCGATGCCATCGGGCATGCGGATCATCGTCAGCGGCCTGTCGGCGAGGTGGGGCAGCATCAACGGCGCGACGTGGGTCAGGTAGCGCAGCAGGTCGCGTTTGGTCAGCACCGGTTGCTGCAGGGCTTCGACTTCGGGCCAGTAGACGCGGTCGAGGTGGGTCAGGCGGATGCGCTGATCGCCCACGGCCAGTTCGAAGGCGTTCTTCGGATTGTCGAGCGCGGCCAGGATGTCGTCGGCGTCACTGGCCGGTGCCGGTGGGCGCGGCTTGCCGTCGCTCCGGTGCCGCGTGGACTTCGCGACAGCAGGCGGCTCGACGCGTTTGACCGTTCGTGCATCGATATCGTCGCGCAGGCGGACGAACGTCGGCGCGCGCAGCGATCCGTCTTCGGTCCACTGCTGGTAGTTCAGCTCGGCCACCAGCTCGGGCTTGACCCAGGTGACCGGGCCATTGACCACTGGCGTTTCGGCGAAGGGGCAGGTGTCGATGCGCAGCGGCTCCAGCCGTTCCAGCACCTGCTTGAGCGTGCGGTCATCGAACCCCGAGCCGACGTGCGAGGCGTGGCGCAGCTTGCCCTTGTCCCAGTAGCCGACCAGCAGCGCACCGAGTTTTCCGCGCCCACCCTTGCCGCGGGTGTAACCGCCGATAACGAACTCGGCGCTGCGGGTCGGTTTGATCTTCAGCCAGGCCGGTGAGCGTCGGCCGGATTCGTAGACGCTGTCCTTGTGCTTGCCGATCACGCCTTCGAAACCGCTGGCGAGCGCAGCCGCCTGCAACGCCACACCGTCATCGGCGGCATGCACCAGGTGGATCAGCGGCGAGGGCAGCAGGCATTGCGCAAGGTAGCGGCGACGGTCCCGGTAAGGCGCCTGGCGCAGGTCGATGCCTTCGAAGTACAGAAGGTCGAACGCGTAGAAGAGGGTGGGGCTGGCGCGGTTGGCGGCGGCGATCTCGCGCTCGCCCTTTAGGTGGAAGCGGTTCTGCAGGGCGTTGAAGGAGGGTTTGCCGTCGCCGTCGAAGGCCACCAGTTCACCGTCGAGGACCAGGCCGGAGTGCGCCTGGTCGCGCAGTTCTGCGGCCAGGCGCGGGAACGTCCCGGCCAGCTCGAGGCCGCGTCGCGAACGGATGCGGACGCCATTGCTGTCGACGAATGCGAGCGCGCGGTAGCCGTCCAGCTTCGGCTCCCACAGCCAGTCCGGGTTGTGCAGCGGTGCGTCAGCGATCTCGGCGAGCATCGGCTGCAGCTTCGCCGGCATCGCGGTCGGTTCCCCGTGCGGCGCCAGTCGCGTCGCCGGCATGCGGTGCACCGGCGCGACGTTGAGGTCCCTGACGGCAAAGCCTGACAGTACCGACCGGTCCTGCGCGGTGACATCGACCGTGGTGACGAAGCGATCCTTGTGCTTGATCAGCAACCAGGTCTTCGGGTCCTTGGTGCGTACCAGCGCGAACGAACCTTTCAGCTTCTCGCCGCGCAACTGGATGCTCAGCTTGCCGGCGTCGATGCCCTCGCGCACGCGGCGCTCGGCCTGGGCGCGGTCATGGAACGCGGTGCCCCCCTCGTCGGGACTGTAGACGCCGCAGTCCCACACGATCACCTCGCCGGAGCCGTACTGGCCCGGCGGGATCACACCCTCGAACGAAGCGTAGTCGTAGGGATGGTCCTCGACGAACACCGCCAGACGCTTCTCGGCGGGGTCCAGCGACGGCCCCTTGGGCACCGCCCAGGACTTGAGCATGCCATCGCACTGCAGGCGGAAGTCGTAATGCAGCGCCCGCGCCAGATGCTGCTGGACCACGAACAGCAGCGGCCCACTGCCGCCCTCCACGGCCACCGGTGGCGGTTCCGGGGTGGCTTCGAAGCGTCGCTTGGCGGAATATTCGCTGAGCTTTGCCATGTCGGGTCACCGGAGGGTTCGGACCATGACTGCACGACTGCTGGTGGGTGCGAGCGGCTATTCCTACAAGGAATGGAAGGGCGAGTTCTATCCCGCGACCATCAAGCCCGATGCGATGCTGGCCTGGTACGCGCAGCGCCTGCCGACGGTGGAGATCAACAATACCTTCTACCGGATGCCCAGGGTGTCGATGCTGGAGGACTGGGTGCAGGCTACCCCGGAACACTTCCGCTTCGCGATCAAGGCCTCGCGCCGCATCACCCACGAGGCGCGACTGAAGGCCGACGGGGCCAGCGAGTCGCTGGCCTACCTGTACGACCACCTGCAGGCACTGGGTGGCAAGCGCGGCCCGGTGCTGTTCCAGCTCCCGCCGTTCCTGAAGAAGGACCTGCCACGCCTGGTCGACTTCCTGCAACTGCTGCCCGCGGACCATCGAGCGGTGTTCGAGTTTCGCAACGACAGCTGGTTCGACGACGACGTCTACGACGCCTTGCGCGGCGCGGGCGCGACGCTGTGCCTGTCCGAGCGCGAGGACGCGACACCGCCGCCACTGCTGGAAACCTCGCCGTGGGGCTATGTGCGGCTGCGCCTGGAGCACTACTCCGGGCACGACCTGGCGCGATGGGTGGAGCGGTTCAACGCAACGACATGGAATGAAATCCATGTCTACTTCATGCACGAACCGACCGCGCCGGAGTATGCGCGGACGCTGATGGAGCTTGCGGCGATCCAGGAGGGCAGGGAGCCATGACCGGTCCGGTCAGCATTGATGTCGAATCAGGCGAACGCGTCTCCGGCCTGCTGCTGGCACCTGCCGATGCGATCGCGTGCTACGTGCTGGCCCATGGTGCCGGCGCCGGCATGACCCATGCATTCATGGCGGCCGTGGCGGACGGCTTGGCCGAGCGATCGGTGGCCACGCTTCGCTATCAGTTCTCCTACATGGAGCGCGGTTCACGCCGGCCCGACTCGCCGAAGCTCGCGCAGGCCACGGTGCGGGCGGCGGTGGCGGAAGCGTCCCGGCGCCTGCCCGGGCTGCCGTTGATTGCCGGCGGCAAGTCGTTCGGTGGCCGCATGACTTCGCAGGCGCAGGCGACTTCGCCCTTGCCGGGCGTGCGCGGGCTGGCGTTCATCGGCTTTCCGCTGCACCCGGCGGGCAAGCCCGCGGACGAGCGCGCCGATCATCTGGCCCAGATCGCGGTGCCGATGCTGTTCCTGCAAGGCACGCGCGATGAACTGGCCAGCCTTGAGCTGCTGCAGCCGGTGGTGAAGCGGCTGCAGGCACTGGCGACATTGCAGCTGTTTGCCGACGCCGATCATTCGTTCCATGTGCCCGCACGCAGCGGTCGCAAGGATTCGCAGGTGATGGTGGAGTTGCTGGATGTGCTGGTGAAATGGATCGGGTCAGTGGTGTAGGGGTCAATGCGCCGTACGTGGCACCAGCGGCAATCCACGCGGTGCGGCATCCTGTTGAGCGCCGAAGAAAGCAGGATGCTGACGATCACACGGGGCTCTCAGGGAGACGCCCCAGCCGTGTCACCGGCAACCCATTGAAAGCGACACTTGGCCAGCTCGCCGTGAATGACGGCATGGCCCTGCGTCGGATCATCCAGATCGATTGCGCTCCCTGCTATTACCGACCACCAAGCCTCGGTCATGGGGGGCTGGTAGGCCAACAGAACCGTTGAGGGCCCGTGTTGCCTGGAGGACCATGCCAGCATCGGCATCAAGGGGACACCCTGTTGAATCAGCTCGTCATGGAGTTGGCGTGCTTCGGCATGGGTCAGAGCGTGGTCGGGCTCAACGATCAGGTTCGCGACCGCGGTGCTTTCCGCGCTTCCCATCGGAAACAGGCTTCTGAGCGCAGGTTGGCGAAGGTCCAGCAGCGGTACGTCGTCGCGTTCGAGTTTCAATAGAACCGCGCTCATCCCTGCCAAGCTGGAGCCTTCGAGCAACACCCGCCTTTGTTCGTCAGGTTGCACCCATCGCAGTACGGTCTCCCACAGTGCGCCTGAAAGGTCGGTGCTTACATAGAACATGCGGTGTGTGCCCACCAGCGCGAATCGCGCCGTTGAGGCGGGGTTTCCGGCGAGCGGGCCGTAATCGCGATGATAGACGTGCCAGTACAGTTGATCAGTTGGCACCGTGAGCAAATTCGGCGCCTTTGTCATCCACGGATTACCAGCCGGCATGCGCGTCTTCCTGGAACTGCCTCGCCGCCGCCGCGAGAACACGCTTGGCATTCTCGAGCAGC
The DNA here is from genome assembly GCF_057656135.1 of Lysobacter sp. Soil_N_23. Taxonomy (NCBI): domain Bacteria; kingdom Pseudomonadati; phylum Pseudomonadota; class Gammaproteobacteria; order Lysobacterales; family Lysobacteraceae; genus Lysobacter; species Lysobacter sp. Soil_N_23. The sequence continues at coordinate 198,082 of NZ_JBDGKY010000005.1, read as the reverse complement.
ACGTCCGCCGGTTGGCGGCCCTGCAACAGCGGATGCGGCGAATACAGCCAGAATGCCTGGCTCCAGCCAGATCCGTTTCCCTTGGGTAGCAACAGGAGCAGTTCTGCCATCTCGGGCAACAATTCGCCATCGGAGAACTGGCATGTGGGATGACGGAAAACTTTGGATCCCGGAACCCGCACACCCAGCAACTTCCCTTGCCTGCGCAGGCGCGCGGCATACTGTGCAGGATTGGTCTCAGCGGTGCTTCCAAGCATTCGTCCCACTTCGGCCGAGTCCGGCCAGCCAAGCTGCAGCAGCTCTTCCCGCTTGCCTTGAGAGGCCTTGGTGTCGACGGGAAGCGCGGCAAGAGGAGACTCCTCAGGCCTTAGTTCGTTGAGTAACGATTCGATGGTCTGCACACCAGCGTCCACTTCGAAGAGGAGGCTGGGGAGGTCCTTTGCTTGCGCCGCCCACGATTCCAGGAGCGCGATGCGAGAGACGTGCGTGAGCGTTCCGGCCCAGTCCTCCTCGTCATAGCGCTGGAAGCGCAACGTTTCGAGGTCGACCATGCCGATGTCATTGCTGCGTTGCGCCCAACGCGACGTATGGACTTCGTCACTGATGACCTGAAAATAAGCGTCATGCAGCACCAGCTTCGAGCGTCGCTCAGAGAGTTTGTGTTCGAAGGTTTGGACCAGGAGCAGGTCAAGCGTCCTCGTCAGAATCTCCAGGAGACGAGGAACTGAGTTCTTCGTGGTGCCGGTTGCGAAAAGACGGACCCCGCGGCCCGATAGCTCTGGAAGCGTCGGAATCTCATCAGCTTGCAGAACCCCAGCCAGCACTGAGGCGTGCCCCTTCTTCTCGGTGACCTCGATGTAGTTCAGATCAAGCATTGCGCACTCCAAGTTGGCGCTGCCTTGTCAGGTCCGCGCCAGCTCACCCTAGGTTATTTGGGTTATATGGTCAACTTTTGCTGGGGATAAGGGGGTCGGAGCCCTTGCCCTAGCCCCCAGGCCAGCCTTCGTCAGTGCTTCGGCGATGAGGCGACCAAAGCCGCTGGGATGGCGATGACGTTGTTCGTGAGGTCCTTCCGGGTGCATCGGGCGCGTCGCCGCGAATGTGGGGGTGAGGTGCGGATGGGGCGATCAGATGATCCCGCCGTTGGCGCGCAAGACCTGGCCGTTGATCCATGCACCATCCGGGCCGGCGAGGAAGGCGACGGCCGCCGCGATGTCGGTCGGCTCGCCGAGACGTTCCAGCGGTGCCTGTTTGGCCAGGCGATCGATCACGTCCTGCGGCTTACCTTCGAGGAACAGGCGCGTGGCGGTCGGGCCCGGTGCCACCGAATTGACGGTGATGCTGCGGCCGCGCAGTTCCTTGGTGAGCACGTGGCTCATCGCTTCGACCGCGGCCTTGGTCGCGGCATAGACGCCATAGGTGGCGGGCGTCAGGCCGACCACGCTGCTCGACAGGTTGATGATGCGACCGCCGTCGCGCAGGCGACGGGCGGCTTCGCGCAGGGTGTTGAACGTGCCCTTGAGGTTGACCGAGACCTGGCTGTCGAACAGCGCATCGTCGCTTTCGGCGAGCGGGGCCAGGCGCATGATGCCGGCGTTATTGACCAGCACGTCGATGCCACCGAAGGCGGCTTCCGCGGCCTCGAACATGCGCGCGACCGCCGCCGGATCGGCGACGTCGGCCTGGGCACTGATGGCGCGGCCGCCGGCCTGCTCGATCTTGCCGACGAGGGCTTCGGCTTCGCCCGGCGAGCCGGCGTAGTTGACGACGACGGTGAAGCCGTCGGCCGCCAGGCGTTCGGCGATGGCGGCACCGATGCCGCGCGAGGCACCGGTGACGAGTGCGGTCTTGGGGGAGGTGTTCATGGCGACTTCCTGGGTTCGCGCCGGGGATCGGCGGCGTGGGGATAGTCTGGCGAGGCTAGGGCACGAGATAATCCACCGGGATCTGGTATTACTGTTTCCCTGAGACGAACAATCGGAGCTCCCCCTTGGACCGGTTCGATGTGATGCGCCTGTTCGTCAGAATCGTGGAGCGCCGCAGCTTCACCCAGGCCGCGCACGACATGGACGTGCCACGTTCGACCTGCACCAAGGTCATCCACGATCTGGAGGAGCGCCTGGGCGCGCGCCTGTTGCAGCGGACCACGCGCGTGGTGCGCCCGACGCTGGACGGTGAGGCGTACTACCGGCGCTGCCTGGGCATCCTCGACGACATCGAGGACGCCGACGGCGTGTTCCGCAACGCGACGCCCAAGGGCGTGCTGCGCGTGGAAGTGCAGGGCACGATCGCGCGCCACTTCCTCTTGCCGGCGCTGCCGGCATTCTTCGAACGTTATCCCGACATCGAGCTGTCGATCAGCGAGAGCGAGCGCTGGGTCGACCTGGTGCAGGAAGGCGTGGACTGCGCGCTGCGCTACGGCCAGCTGCGCGACAGCGAGCTGGTGGCCCGGCAGGTCGGCGTGCTCGAGCGGCTCACCGTTGCCACGCCCGATTACCTGGCCCGTTACGGCACGCCGTCGTCGATCGACGAACTCGATGGTCATCGGGCGGTCGGCTTGCGATCGATCTCCACCGGGCACGTCAGGCCGATGGAATTCGGACAGGGCAGCCAGGCACGGACAGTCTCGCTGCCTTGCATCCTCTCGGTGACCGGCACCGAGAGTTATCTGGCCGGCATCCGCCTGGGCCTGGGAATGGCGCAGGTGCCGCGGTTCCACATCGAGGATGAGCTTCGTAACGGCGCGCTGGTGCCGATCCTCGCCGACACCCCGCCGCCTTCCGCGCCGGTGTCGCTGCTGTATTCACGCACGCGCCAGCTGTCGCCGCGCGTGCGCGTGTTCCTGGACTGGGCCGCGCGGGAGTTTGCCGTGCGGCTGGCCAAGGGCAACTGAGCCAGTGCAGGCGCCTGTCAGTGCGCGGCACCCGCCAGCATCGCACGGCTCGACAACCAGGCCAGCGCCTGCGTGACCGCATCCGTGGCAAGGCGGTTGATCTCCTGCGGGTCCTCGATCGTCTTGCCGTCCTGCCCGAAGGTGAAGCGCTGCTCGGCGACGGCCGCCACCAGTGCGGCGACCAGCGCCGGGCGATCCTTGCGGCCGTCCAGCAGCGGCAGCAGGAACGACTCGGCCACGCCCGGTTCGGCAGTTTCGCGCCACTGGTTGAACATCTTGACCGGCGTGGCGGCGCCGAGGCCGGCCAGGGCGCGCAATGCAGGATGTGCCTTGGGTCGCGCGGCGATGGCCGATTCCAGCGGCATGGGGTCGACGCGACATTGCACCGCGTTGCCGACGATCAGCGCGCTGATGAAGGCGATCAGCTGGTCCTTCCCTTGCTCGCCCGGGGCAATGGCGTTGGCCGCCTTGACCAGCGTCGCCATCGGGACGGTTCCGGGCCAGGCCTTGTTGAGTGCGCTGATCACCGACTGCGACACCTCGCTGGTGGCGGTGACGTTGCGCCCGTTGCCCGTTGACCACTCGCAACCGTCATCGGATGCCGGCGTGTAGTTTCCGGCGACATGCAGTCGCAATATCCGCGATGCATCGAGCTGGTAGCGGATCTTGCCTGCTTTGTCGGCATGTACCAGCAGCGTCTGCCGGAACGTGCGATTGCCGAGGAAGTCGAGCAGCTGTTCCAGCCGGATCTGGTCCCCCTCGCACTCGGCGAGCAGCAACTTCGCCTGCTCCGCGCCGTAGTTGTTGGCGAACATGCTGCTGACATGAGCCTCGCCCAGGTAATCCAGGCCCTGTTGCCGCGCGCTCGCCAGGAAGTCGCGGAAGTAGCACGGCGAATTGCACAGTTCCAGGAATTCATGGGCGAGGTAATAGTCGCGGCCGTGGCGGATCGTCTGGATGTTGTCGCCCATGATCTTGGCCAGCACGCTGTCCTGCGGCGCCATGTCGTGCAGGAAGTCGATCATGCCGCGGGCGTAGGCCAGTCGCTCGCCGGCATCGGCGCGGCCGTCGGCGCGCAGCAGCATGGCGTCGCGCACGATTTCCTTGGCCTTCCATCCCGGGTAGGTGTTGTAGCTGACGTAGGCGATGCCGTCCGGCGACAGGCATTGGCTTGCGACCCGCAGGATCGCTTCCTGCACCTCCGGCGGGACCCAGCTGTAGACGCCGTGACAGATGATGTAGTCGAACTCGCCCAGGCTCGGGTCGAGATCGGCAATGCTGCCCTGGACCAGTTGTACGTTCTTCAGGCCCATCGCGGCGATGGCACGTTGTCCGGCCTCCACCTGCACCTGCGACAGGTCGATGCCGGTCACTTCGGCGTGCGGATAGCGCGCCGCGAAAGGAATCACGTTGCCACCGGCGGCGCAGCCCAGCTCGAGCACGCGGGCGCGTGCGGGGGCGGGGGCGTCCAGGCCGAACAGGTGCGCGACCGTGCGCAGGTGTTCCGGAGCCGTTACCGGGAACGCGGAGGAAAGGTAGGGGAACTCGTCGTAGGTCCGGCCGATCTGTTCAGTAAGCGTGGTCATTGTCCGTTGCGATAGAGCGGGTAGGGGCTGTCCAGTCTAGGAAGCGCACCCGCAACGCAGCGTTTGTTCGGGAGGTGAAAATTCCTCGGATCGCTGCGAATCTTTCTCGCCATCGGATCATGGCGTTGCGCCGGAGCGACCACCCGGCCGCTCCGTGCAGATCATCCGGCCGTGCTCGACCCGCTACTTCGCCTTGGGCGTCGGCGGGAAGTTGGCGAACATCTTGTCCAGTCCCTTGTCGAGACCGGCCTCGGCCTTGTCGGGATTGCTCGGCACGGTGCCGGTGGCGGTACCGCGCCAGACCGCCTGCCTGGACTTGCTGTCGAACATGTCCACGACGAGCGTACCGACGTCGTAGGTGTGCACGGTGGTCGACGCATTGCCCATGGCCATGCCGCCGCCCCAGCCACGGCGCCAGCCCCAGCCGCCCATTCCGGTGCCGGTGTAGAAGGTATCGAGCGACTGCTTCTGCGAGGTCGACACATGGGCTGCAACGGCAACGTCGCCGCCTTCGGCCTGTGTCCATCCCTTGGCTTGCAGCCGCGAATCGATGCCTTCGACGATGCGCTGCTGCATCAGCGGCGAGCCGCCCTCCGGTTTCATGGCCCAGTAGTAGGTCTTGTACGCCGAGAAATTGGCCGAGGGGTCGGAGTCGGTGGTGACTTTGGGAGTCGCCGCCACGGCGGCGAACGAGACAAGCGCGAGTGAAAGGGCCAGGGCCTTCATGGAAGCTCCATCGATTGAGAAGGGCAGCGCGAATCTGGCGCCAGCTGGCGTATTGCAGACGTGAAGGCGAGGCGGCGGACATGACGCGTGGCACATACTCGCGCAGGCAACCCTCCACGGTGGCCGCCGCCGATACATTGCGTTACAAAAACCCCGGCTCGCCGCGCATTGGACTCGCTGCCAGCGCCCCCATCTCGTTGGCACGTCCATCCCGCCCAGGAGAACCCCATGAGCGACTACCGCAAGACTCCCGAAGCCATCGCCAAGCTGACCCCCGAGCAGTACCGCGTGACCCAGGAAGGCGCTACCGAGCGCCCGGGCACCGGCGAGTACCTGCACAACGACAAGGTTGGGATCTACGTCGACATCGTCTCGGGTGAGCCGCTGTTCGCTTCCTCGGCCAAGTACGAATCCGGTTGCGGCTGGCCCAGTTTCACCAAGCCGATCGGCCCTGCCAATGTCACGGAAATTCGCGACACCAGCCATGGAATGATCCGCACCGAAGTGCGTTCGGCCAGTGGCGACAGCCACCTTGGCCATGTCTTCCCCGATGGGCCGCGCGACCAGGGTGGCCTGCGCTACTGCATCAACTCGGCGTCGCTGCGCTTCGTTCCGCGCGAGGAGATGGAAGCGGCCGGTTACGGCGCCTGGATCGACCAGGTCGAAGACGTGCGGTGACTGGCCGGTGACCTCGGTGGACCGATGCACGTGCGATGCCGATTACCCGACCAACTTCTCAGGAGTCTTTCCATGCAACCCCGTCTCGACTTCTACAAAGCCTCACCGGATGCCGCCAAAGCGATGCTCGCCCTCGAGGCCGCCGTCAACAAGCTCGGCCTGGAACCGGCGCTGCTTGAACTGGTGAAGCTGCGCGCATCGCAGATCAATGGCTGCGCCTACTGCGTCGACCTGCACAGCAGCGACGCACGCAAGCGCGGCGAAAGCGAGCGTCGTCTCCATGCCGTTGCCGTATGGCGCGAGTCGCCGTTCTTCAGCGACCGCGAGCGCGCTGCGCTGGCCTGGACCGAATCGTTGACCCTGCTGTCGCAGACGCGCGCTCCGGACGCCGACTACGAGTGGCTCAGCAGCCAGTTCGACGAGCGCGAGCGCGTCAACCTGACCGTGGCCATCAACGCCATCAACGGCTGGAACCGCCTCGCGGTCGGGTTCCGCTCCGTCTCCGCCACCTGATCCAACCTACAAGTCGAATGTCGTCCCGAGCGCAGCGAGGGACCTGGTGTGTCGCCGCGGCAAGCAGGTCCCTCGCTGCGCTCGGGATGACGAAGCAAGGCTTGTCCAGGCGTTGTCCCGCGGTTCCGGCGACCCGTCGCGCGGGACCAGGCGGCGGTCTACTATATTTCCCGCCGCAGTTCCTCCATGCGCCAGGTGGCAGGACGTCATGACAGATCGACTTGCATCGTGCAGTTGCGGGAAGCTCAGCGTCAGCACGCGGGGCGAGCCGATACGCGTCTCTGTTTGCCATTGCCTGAACTGCCAGAGGCGCTCTGGCAGCGTCTTCGCCGCCCAGGCAAGATTCCCGGCCGACGCGGTGGCCATCACGGGGCGGAGCACGGAATTCGAGCTGGTCGGCGACGAAGGAACCTCGGCCCGGTTTCACTTCTGCCCGCAATGTGGCGCCACCGTCTTCTATCTGATGGACGCGACTCCCGGCGTGGTCGCCATTCCCGTGGGCGCCTTTGCCGACCCGGAATTTCCACGACCGCAGGTGTCGGTGTATGCGGTGCGGCAGCACCCATGGGTGCATCTGAGCGAAGGTATCGAGCGTATCGATTGAGTTTCCACTGCAGTTCCTGACGCATCGCAAAGGAGGTTCCGTATGTCCCTCGTCAAGCCGATCACGCCGCATCTGTGGTTCGACAAGCAGGCTACAGAAGCGGCCGAGTTCTATTGCTCGGTGTTTCCGGATTCGAAGGTCGAGTCCGTCGCCCGGCTGCGCAATACGCCCTCGGGCGATTGCGATGTGGTGTCGTTCACCCTGCAGGGACAACCTTTCCTGGCTATCAGTGCCGGGCCGCTGTTCAAGTTCAATCCGTCGGTGTCGTTCTTCGTCAACTTCGATCCGTCACGCGACCCGGATGCGCGCTCGAAGCTGGACCAGCTTTGGGCGGCGCTGGTCGAAGGTGGCCAGGCGCTGATGCCGCTGGATGCATATCCCTTCAGCCAGCGCTTTGGCTGGGTGCAGGATCGCTATGGCGTGTCTTGGCAGTTGATCCTGACCGATACCGCTGGCGAACCGAGGTCGCCGATCGTGCCGTCGCTGATGTTTACCGGCGCGGTGTATGGCAAGGCCGAAGAGGCGGGCGCGTTCTACCGCTCGGTCTTCGACGGCTCCAGGGAAGGACAGATGGCGAAGTATCCCGCCGGCATGCCGCAGGATCGCGAAGGCACCGTCATGTTCTCCGATTTCCGTCTCGGCGAGAGCTGGTTTGCGGCGATGGACAGCGGACATCCGCACGGCTTCGGCTTCAACGAGGCGATTTCCTTCGTGGTCACTTGCCGTGACCAGGCGGAGATCGACCGCTACTGGGCGCAGCTCTCCAGCGTGCCCGAAGCGGAGCAGTGCGGCTGGTGCAAGGACCGCTACGGAGTGTCGTGGCAGATCACGCCGATGCTGATGGACGAGATACTGGTCTCGGGCGACCAGGCCACGATCGATCGGGTGACCCAGGCGTTCCTGCCAATGCACAAGCTCGACGTGGCCGTGATCGAGGCGGCGGCCGCGTCGTAAGCGGCGCAGAACCGGACGCTCGCAGGCGCTGCATGAGTGCCGTTATGGCTTCATTTCGATACAAACTGGTCGAACCAGCCACTGCGGGATCTTCAGCGTCCTTACGGCGATGCGGTCCCGAGGACGATTCCCTGCGCATGCAGTTGCTGGAGCAGCTCCAGGCCGTGCGCTTCCATCTCGGCAGGATCCGCGCCCACGGCGGATGCGAGCGCCGCAAGATGGTTTCGTCCACTCCACGCGTTTGCCTGCAACGAAGCCAGCAGGTGGTAGACCAGCGGCGCTATGCAGTTGAAGCGCACACCGTGGTCGGCGTCGCGGTGGACGAGCAGGGTGGTGGGCTGCTCCGGAGGGGTGTCGACTACGTGACCTGGTCCGATGTCCGTGACCGGCCAGCGAAACGCCAGTGGAATGGCGAGCGGCGAAAGCACCGGCACGCCGGTGAGCAGGTCACCCTCGGCGCGGTAGGGTGGCGGCACGGCGCCGCTGACATACAACGCCTGCTCGATCCATTCGTAATGCGCGAGATCGGGCAACCAGGGTGGAACACCGGGGTCGTCGGCACGAGCTTCGAGGTAGGCGACGAACTCGCCGGCGATCCTCGGAAACAATGGCGTGCTGCTGCGGTGCTCGGCATAGAAGGCGCGTACGAGCGCCTTCCACCGCGCTGCGCCGAGCGTTTCCCGGATCACCGGGAATCCGCCCGCCAGCAATCCTTCGATCGCGCCGAAGAACAACTCGCGGTACACGCGCAGGCGACGATCCTCGATTCCCGGCGGCGGCGCATGGCGGGCGGGGTCGCGCAGGTGACGCGCCAGGGCGTACTGCTGTTCGCGCAGCAACTCAGACATGGGCCAGCTCCAGCAACTGCCGCCGGTCGGCATGGGCCAGTTGCATCGTGCGGATCCGTTGCGTCTCCAACAGCAACTCGCCGAGGGGTGGGAGGTTGAAGTCGCGCTCCAGCAGCGTCGGGCGCACGCCGAAACGGCGGTAAGCCGCATCCAGCAGGTCCCACACGTCACTCTTCACCGGCGCGCCATGGGTATCGACCTTGAGGTCGATGTCCTCGTCGAAGTGCCCGGCGATGTGGTACGAGGCGATGCGCTCGGCCGGAAGCCGAGCCAGGAAGGCCTGCGGGTCGTAGCCGTGGTTGATCGAGTTGACGTAGAGGTTGTTGACGTCCAGCAGCAGGTCGGTGTCGGCCTCGGTCAGGACGGCATTGATGAAATCGATCTCCGCCAATGCCTGGTAAGGCGCGGCGTAGTAGGAGACGTTCTCCACCGCGATGCGCCGACCCAGCACGTCCTGCACCTGGCGGATGCGCGAGGCGACATGGCCGATGGCCTCGTCGGTGAACGGAATGGGCATGAGGTCATACAGGTGCCCGTCGTCGGAGGTGTAGCTAAGGTGCTCGCTGTACAGCACCACATCGTGACGATCGTTGAATTCGTGCGTGCGCTTGAGCAGATCCATGTCGAGCGGTTCGATCCCGCCCAGCGACAACGACAGGCCGTGCGCGCTGATCGGGAAGCGTGCGGAAAGCTCGGCCAGCGAGTCGCCGAACTTGCCGCCGACGCCGATCCAGTTGTCCGGCGCGGCTTCGAGGAAATCGACCGCGCCATCATCCATTGCCAGCAGTTCCGGCAGCAGGCCACGGCGCAGGCCCAGGCCGGCGGAAGTAGGAGTAACGAGGGAGCGCATGGCGGTGATCTCGCAAGGCCCCCGCGGCGGCGTGGCCGCGGGGGGCGGGGAACGGGCAGGGGGATTACTCCGGGAAGGCCGCGAAACGGCCGATCGGGATCTTCTTGCCGTTGGCTTCGAAACGGGCCTTGGTGTAGTCGTATGCCTCGCGCTCGGAGATGAAGCCGTCGGCATTGGCGTCCTTGTCCGCCCAGCCTTGGCCGGTCGGCACGACCTTCAGGTACTCGGCCTTCGAAACCAGCCCGTCGTCGTTGGTGTCGGTCTTGTTGAAGCGCGAATCGCCGCACTGGCCTTCGCCACACTTGCCTTCGGCGGTCTTCGAGGCGGCTGTCGTCTTCGCGGTCTTGCCTTCGCTGGCGCCGCACTTGCCTTCACCACACTTGCCTTCGCCTGCGGCGTGGCTGGCGGCGAGCATGTAGCCCTGAGCGAGGGGCTGCATGGCGAATGCGGAACCACTGAGGGCCAGGCCAGCGAGGGCGAGACCGAGCAGGCCGGCGGTATTGCGGGAGTTGGGGGACATGGGTATTGCTCCGGTTGGTTTGCACCGATTGGTGCGGGGTGTGCGGGACGCTTTCGCTGCCCGCGAATGAGAGAGGGGAGACGTCAGGTCTGTGCGTAACGCGGCGCTTCCTGGCGGAGTTGCGACCACGACCAGGCGAACAACGCGATGCCGCCGATGGCCAGTGCACCACCTGCCCAGGGCAGCAGGATGGAAACCGTCGTGCCGATGGCGAACAGCACCAGGGCCCAGGTCGAACGGTCAGCGCGGGTGCCCGGCACCGGCGTGAGACGTGCAGCGATCGCGTGATCCAGGCTGAAGCGGCCGGCACCGCCCAGCATCAGCGGCAGCAGCATCACCAGGTAGATCAGCGGCAGCTTGTAGTTGCCGAAGCCGTCATCGCTGATTGCGTAGCCTTGCCACAGTTCGGCGAGCGTCGACCAGTCGGACGGCCAGTGCACGGCGTAGATCGCCACGACAGTCAGCACCCACAGCGCGGCGGCGGCGTAACGCGTCCCCAGTCCGACCAGTAGGGCGACGCTGGCGCCCAGTTCCAGCCAGGTCGCCATCGTCCAGTTCAGCTGGGGGCTGAGCAACGAGAACGGCAGTGGGAAGCGCTCGCCGAGGTCGGCAAACCAGTTGCTGCCTTGCAGCTTCTCGCGGCCGGCTTCAAAGAACTCCCAGGCCAGCAGCAGGCGCAGGCCCAGCGGTGCCAGCCACTGGCCGACACCGTCGACGCGGGAGAAGAGGGGGGTGCTCGCGGGAAGTGCGGTGGACATACTGGTTCCTCGTAGGGGGCAACTTGATTTCCGTTGCTCCATTTCGAGGCACCGAGGTATCCCGCAGATATCGGAAAACCCGGCTTTTTGCGTGAAACCATGGCTGCCGCGCCGGCTGATACGCTCCGATACAAAACGCATCGGGACGCGCCTGCTTCACGCTAGGGTTCGTCCTCCCACGCCGTGGGGTAGTCAAACATGCCGGCTTGCAGCGGCACTTCGTCGGCGAATACGAACTCCGCCTGCGGTGCCGCAAGTGTCAGGTCGGAAACTGTCGATGTGGTAGCGGCCCAAGGGACGCGGGGCAGGGCCACCTGGGCTGGCGGGTCGGCAAGCAAATCGTCGCTGGAGTTGATCAGTACGACATGCGAGGCCACGGCAGGGTCGGTCTCGGGCGTCTGTGCATATGCAACAGGGACGGCCAAAGCGACCGGGAGCAGGAGGGTGATGGCTCGAAGCAGGTTCATCGGAACACTCCGTAGGGATGTCGACCCCATTGGGACGGTTCCCCGTATCGAAGGTGTGTCCGGGCCCCGATCGATTTGTATATCCGTGTATCGGATACGCAGCGGGTGGCCGCTTGCGGACTGGATTCGACACGCAGATCGAATTCCGGTGGAAGTGCGCCAACCGCGGACGTGTCTTCCCTGATCCGCGCTGTCACCCGAAAGCCCGAGGTCTCGCAGAATGGATCCCAGCTCACTCTGGACCGACTCCAGCACCGGCTTCTGCGCCTTCGTTTAGACTTCCCCTGCTCGTGGATTCCACGAGCACTCCGGATCAGGGCGAGGCGAGGAGAGACCCCATGGCTGACGATCTTGCCGCGGCGAATGTCAATCGGTCGTACCAGCTCGCGGCGTCGAGCATCGCGATCTTCACATTCCTGCTGTTCTTTCTGTATCCGAAGTTCACGAGCGGCCAGGTCGACGCCTTCCCGTTTCAAGCCACCTTGATCGTGATGGGCGTGGCGACGTTCTCGTTCGCATTTTCATCCTTCTACTATTACGGCGCATCGCTTGGCGATCGGATCGACGATGCCGAGCGTGCCCGGTACTCGCGCCGCGCCGATCGCCTATGGCTGATCGGCTGTGTCCTGCTGTTCCTGGCGCCAAGCCTGATCCTCTTCTCGGTCAGGCTTCTTGCCGTTGCGTCTGTATGGTTCGCACTATGGCTGGTGTACTTGTTCTTCGTGACGCGCTACTTCCCTCGCATCCTGACAGCGAGGAAGGACTGAGCTGCCGCCGGTGCTGGAATAGGGTGTTCCTGCCAGGGACCGAGGCGAGACGGTTGGGAAAAGACCGCTTCCGACCAATGACGAGCATCCGGACTGTCTCACGCGGCCTTCACGATTTGACGCACGATCATGTGTGACCGCCGGAGGGGTAGTCATGCGATCAACCAACCGAACTGCGCTGACCTTCATCGTTCTCTCGTTGACGCTCGCGTCCTGTAAGCGCGAACAGTTCGAGACGTCACCGGCCGCCAGCGATGGCGCCAGACCTGCCGCTACGGCGAGCCCGCGCGCGGTTGCTGACGTGTCCGAGCAGGAGGCCTACGCAATCGCCAGGGACGCCTACGTGTACGCATATCCGGCAATGCTGACCAACGCGACCCTGCGGAAGTTGAGCAATTTCGCCGAGCCGCTGGCCGGCGATGCCTATGGTCCGCCCAACCAGTTTCATCACGTCCGCCAACTTGCCGACCCGGACGCGCGGGTGGTCATTCGCACCAACGTGGACACGCTGTACTCGAATGCGATTCTCGATCTCAAGGCCGAGCCGCAGGTGCTTTCGGTGCCCGCGACCGATCGCTATTTCATGCTGCCCATGCTGAGCCTGTGGACCGACGTGTTCGCCGTGCCTGGCTCACGCACAACCGGGAAGAACACCGCGCGCGATTTCCTTGTCGCCGCTCCGCAGTGGCAGGGCAATGTACCAGCCGGCCTGGATCTCATCCGCAGTCCCACCCGGTACGTGTGGATTATCGGCCGCACCCAGACCACCGGTGTCGCCGACTACGACAGCGTGCACCAGGTGCAGGACGGTTACAGGTTGCGCCCCCTGTCGGCGTGGGGCAAAGGCGACTACATGCCACCCAAGGGGAGTGTCGACCCCGGCATAGACATGAAGGCCGATCCGCCGAAGGTCCTTGACCAGATGGACGCCGCGCGGTTCTTTGGACAGTTCGCCGAGCTGCTCAAGGACAATCCGCCTGCCCCCATCGACTATCCGATGATCCACCGCCTCGAACGCGTGGGCTTCAAGGCTGGCGAGAGCTTCGATTTGAGCAAGGCACCGGAAGTGGTCCGCAAGGCGTTCGAACGCGGATACGCGGATGGCAAGGCGCTCGTGGTCGCCGAAGGCGACAAGGCGGCGGGGAAGGGCGGCAAGGGTTGGGTCTACACCACCCGCAGCGGCACGTACGGCACCGACTATCTCTACCGCGCTGCGATCGCGCAATGCTGTGTCGGCGAGAACCTGCCGCAGGATGCGGTTTACCCGGCGCTGTCCAGCGACAGCGAAGGGCGGCCGCTCGACGGCAACCACAAGTACGTGCTGCATTTCGACAAGGGCGCGTTGCCGCCGGTGGACGCGTTCTGGTCTGTCACGGCGTATGACGCTGACGGCTACTTCATCGCCAACTCCATCAAGCGCCAGGCCGTCGGCGATCGCAGCAACCTGGTGGCCAATGCCGATGGTTCGATCGACCTGTACATCCAGTCGGAATCGCCCGGCTCCGACAAGGAAGCCAACTGGCTGCCGGTAGGCAAGGCGCCCTTCACGCTTCTGATGCGGTTGTATTCGCCGCGCGAGGATTTCCTCGAAGGAAAGTGGGCCCCTCCACCGGTCGTGCGCCAGTAGGGAAGCTTTCGATTCCGGAAAATTGAAGCCATCCGCGAACTGGTCCCGCAGTTTGGTCCGGCTTCCTGCCGAGAGAGGGACGGCCGGGGCTGCAACCGGCCCCATCAGGCCCGAACATCGGGGACCTCTCCAATCAGCCTGCGCGCGATGCCCAGTGCGGCGTCGAAATCGCCGGCGAAATGGAGTTCGCCATGTCGCGGGCGCAGGTGCATGCCTTCGACAACCTGGCGTGGTTGCGCCTGAAGGCCGGAAATGATGAGCACGATGCCGCGGCGACGGCACCGCTCGAGCAAGGTCTTGAGGGCATGGACGCCACTTGCGTCGATGATCGGCACCAGTCGCATCCGCAGAATGAACACCTTCGGCGGGTCGCGAAACTGATCGAGGATATTGTCGAGCCGGTTGGCGACGCCGAAGAACAGCGGCCCGTTGATCATGAAGGCCTCGACGCCGGCAGGCAGGTGATCTCGCTGGGTCAGGTCGGCGGAGGCCTCGCCGTTCTCTTCGATGAACCTGATGCCCGACGTGACTTCCACCGCGTCGGCCATCCGGAACATGAAAACGAATGCCGCCACGACGAGGCCGACCTCGATCGCGAGCGTCAGGTCGAAGAACACCGTGAGAAAGAAGGTCAGCAGCAACACCAGTCGATCCCCCTTCGGGGCCGACAGGGTGTGGCGGAAGTGCTCGTACTCGCAGATGTTCCACGCCACGACCAGAAGCACGGCAGCCAGTGCCGCCAAGGGCACATAGCGCATCAGTGGCGCCAGTGCGACCAGGAACACCAGCAGGAAAGCTGCGTGCAGCATGCCCGCGATCGGCGAGCGTCCACCGGCGCGAACGTTGGTCGCCGTGCGTGCAATGGCGCCGGTGGCCGGGAGCCCGCCAAACAGCGCCGCGCCGACGTTGGCCAGCCCCTGCGCGACGAGCTCGCCGTTGGAGCGATGGCGCCCGCCGGTCATGCCATCGGCCACCACCGCAGACAGCAACGACTCGACGCCGGCGAGAAACGCGATGGTGAACGAACTGGGCAGGAGTTCCCCGGTGCGCTCGAACGGAATGCGCGGGATTTCGAATGTCGGCAATGACGTGGCGAGGCTGCCAAATCGCGTTCCGATGGACTCCACCGGGAGCGCAAAGGCGCTGGAAGCGAGGGTGCAGATGATCAGTGCGACCAGGAACCCAGGCCAGTTCGGCCAGCCGCGCCGCAGCGTCACGATGATGGCGATCGCGACCAGCGCGAGGGACGCTGCCGCCGGATTGGCCGACGTCAGGTGCTCGGCATAGGCACTCCAGCGCGGCACGAACTCGGCTGGCACGTGGCCCATGTCCAGGCCCAGAAGGTCCTTGATCTGGCTGGAGAAGATGCTGACCGCGATGCCCGCGGTGAAGCCGGTGATCACCGGCTGCGGCATGTACTTCATCAGCGTGCCCAGGCGCATCAGGCCTGCGGCGATCAGCATCAGCCCCGCCAACAACGTGCACAGCACGAGGCCGCCGAACCCGAAGTCCTGGATCACCACGAACACGACCGGAATGAACGCGGCGGTGGGCCCGCCAATCTGCACGCGCGATCCGCCCAGCGCCGAGATCAGGAAGCCCGACACGATCGCCGTGTACAACCCCTTCTCCGGCGTCGTGCCGCTGGCGATCGCCAGCGCCATGGCCAGCGGCAGCGCGACGACGGCTACGGTCAGGCCCGCGATGGCATCGCGTCGCAGATCGGCGAAGGAGTATCCCTCCCGCAATACCGTCAGCAGCTTGGGTTCGAAGAGGTGCGCGTACTGCCTGACGCTGTCCGATTCCATGACTGACTCCCCGGATCAGTGGGTCTTGCGTCGTGCCGTCGCCTCAGCGGCGCTTCCTCGGACTCGGCCGTCTTCCCTGGAGGGGATCGTGGGCAAGCTTGGTGAGCACGGCTTCGAACAACGGATCGTCGGCCTCTTCGAACAGCACATGCCTGGCCGTGGAGAGGGCCACGACCCTGGCCAGCTCCAACGGCAGCGGTTCGATCGCTTCGCTCCAGAATTGCAACTGCAGGTCGTCCAGCCAGCGCGCATGGGGCATCAGCGTGCGGCAGCGCGACAACTCCGCACGGCACTGCTCGTCCGCCGGACCGGTCTGGCTGGCGGCGATCAGCATCGTGCACGGCAATCGGGTCGATGCCTGGATCAGCTGGTTGTAGACCGACACGCATCTGGACAGCGTTTGCGGCTGGGCCACGGCCGTGCGGACATCGCGCGAATCGACGATGGCGACGGCGGCCTGCATCGAGGTGCGTGCCAGAAGCGCGGCGATGGAGCTTTCTTCGGCGCCGGCCGTGCCGCAGAACGGTTTTGCAAGTTGCGGCGCGCAGGCCCTGAGCCAGCTCGGCGGTTTGTCCACACCCGGCGTATAGGGACCGGGATTGCCACGACCCACCAGGACGTCGTGCAACGAGTGCGTGAGTTCCACCCATGCCGTCGGCAGGGTGGGCCAGCACAGGGACTGCACCAGGACCGTTTCGCCGGCCTCGTTCGACGCCTGCGCCGACCCGAGGAACGCGATGCGAGCGGCCTGGGTCCTGCCTGCCCGGGCGGAGGGACGCGATGGCGGGGAGGGGGACGTCATGGCAACGACGGGTGCTCTCCGGTCAGGCAGGGTTGAAAAGCATCATGTGATGTTTTATACAGTCTAAGTAATGTTTTGTACATCACTTTAGAGGTGCCAGCACCGTAGGGATGGCATTTGCCAGGGCGCTTGCAGATGATGCGCGTCCCAGACCGGTTGCGCCGGTTGCAGTGAGAACAAGGCGATGCCGAATGCACTCCCCCCAACGCCCGGTGCCCCTCCAGTGACGACTTTGCAGGTATCCCGGACATGATCACCGCCGCCCAGATGCGAGCGGCGCGGGCTTTGGCCGGAATGGATCAGAAGACGCTGGCGGAGAAGGCCGGAGTGTCATTGCCGACCATCCAGAGGATGGAGGCCAGCACGGGAAATGTGCGTGGCGTGGTCGAGACATTGACCAAGATCATTGTTGCGCTCGACGCGGCAGGCATCGAACTGATTGGCGAAAACGCCCCCAGCGTGGGGACGGGAAGAGGGGTCCGGCTCAAGAGTCCGGGTTGACGCAGGAGGTGGTGACGTGGCAACTGACGCAGACATCGTCGAGATCAAGCGCATGTGCGTGCTGCTGTTCCTGGAGCTGCAGGAGATACGCCGGAAACTGGAGATCGATCCGGTCGGTTCCCGGGACAGCGACGAGTATCGAGCGGCGGTGCCGGGCTACCTGGGGCAGCTCGACAGCAAGATGCGCAATCTCGCCAAGGAACTTCCACGTGGCGATGCGTAGCGGGCCGGTGGAACCGAGAAAGCAATGACCCGCAACAGTCGCAAACTTGAGTCGCTGCGCAGCCGCATTCCGTCGTTCACCTGCATTGTGGGCTGCCACGATTGCTGTGGGCCGGTCACCGCATCCTCGGAGGAAATGGCCCGGCTTCCGGTCAAGACAGACGCCGAGCACGAAGCAGCATTGGCCGAACTCAGTTGTCCGCACCTCGGGGAACATGGCTGCACGGTCTACAACGAGCGCCCCCTGATCTGTCGCCTGTTCGGGACGACACCGCGACTGCTCTGTCCCAATGGCCAGCGTCCGGTGTACATGATCGACGCCAAGGCCGAGGAAGATGTTTTCCAGTATCTGCGCCAGACGCGACAGGTACTCGTTTGATCGCGACACAGACCCGATGAGGCGCCCTGGTTCCATGTTGGCATTGCAAGACCTTTCCCCGAACGAGCGTGCGGCGCTGCGTGCGCTCCTGAACCGGCGGCCGCTCTTCAAGTGGGAGCGCGAGGCGTTGACCGAATGCACGCAGCGCAGCCTGGAAGAGAAGGGCCTTATTGCCCGGGACGGTGGGCAGTGGCGCATCACGGAGAAGGTGTTCGCGAAACCGGGCCCGATTGCCGCGACCGGCTAGAGGCTTGCGCCGGGAACGCTGGCGGCTCACGCCTCCAATGACGCCGATGCGCTGGATATGGTTTCCCGCTAGTGCTGCGTCGGAGGATTCTTGCAGAACGCATCGAACGCATCCCGCGTCGGCTCGAAGCCGTTCTTCTTCGCCAGTTCCCACGGGCGCTCGCACTGGTTCAGGTCGTCACACCACGAGTATCCTGCCGAGGCAATGCATCCGTGTGCATCCCGATCGGACCCGGGCATGGCTTCCGGTGGTGGTGCCGGTGCCTGTGCGGTGCATCCACTGAGGCAAGCGATCAGGGACGCAACCGCACGCAAGGACAGCTTCATGCAGCCCTCCTTTACTCCTCGACCCAGCGCGGCGCGCGTGGACGCGGTTGAGGTGACGCGGCTACCGCCGGCCACCTGCATACGCGGTTAGTTTTGACTCGGACTGGCGGTGGTGATCTTCTCCATCGCGTCGCCCACGGTGAAGCTTGCCGCCTTCGCTCGCGGCGGGAACTCCTTGAAGCTCTCCAGCATCTTGCCGACGATCGCCTGCGCCGGAACAAGCAGGAAGATGCGGCGCGCCTGCCAGTCGCCGTAGTAGATGCCGTCGGTCCCGCTTTCGAAAGGATCTGCGCGCAGGCTGTAGATGTTCGGCGCGCGCAACACCGTGAACTGCCCTTGCCACACGCCGAGGGGAGTCTTGGGAGTGATCTCGGTGTGCTGCTCCATGAAGCTGATCTTCCAGTGGCGAACGCGGATGGCGAGCAGGTCGCCGTCGTCGCTCCAGTACGGGAAGAACTCGCGCGGGGACTTGTCCACCTCACCCTTGAACAGCGGCTGCAGGTTGTGCCCGTCCAGATGGACCTTGAACGTCGTGTCGCCGATCTTGCCGCCCTTGCGCACCCGGTCGACGACATCGTTGTCGCCCGCGGCGGCGCCCAGCGTGGGGAGGAAATCCTCATGCGAGCAGATCTCGTTGATCACCGTCCCGGGCTTGATCGTGCCGGGCCAGCGGATCACGCAGGGCACGCGGAACCCGCCTTCCCAGTTGGTCGCCTTCTCGCCGCGGAACGGTGTCGTGCCGCCATCGGGCCAGGTGAAGCACTCGGCGCCGTTGTCGGTGGTGTAGACAACGATCGTGTTCTCGGTCGCACCCAGCTCGTCGAGCAGCGCCAGAAGTTCTCCGACGTGGCCGTCGTGCTCGACCATGCCGTCCGGGTACAGGCCATAGCCGGTCTTGCCCTGCGACTCCTTCTTCAGGTGCGTGAAGATGTGCATGCGCGTGGTGTTGAAATAGCAGAACCATGGCGCATTGCCGTTGCTGCGCTTGATGAAGGCCTTGGCATCGGCGAGGAACTCCTCGTCGATGGTTTCCATGCGCTTCTTCGTCATCGCGCCGGTATTCTCGATCGTCTGCCCACCCTTGCCGTCGGCCTTGCACTTCAGCACGCCGCGCGGACCGAACTTCTCCTTGAACCTCGGATCCTTCGGGTAGTCCTCGTTCTCCGGTTCCTCCTCGGCATTGAGGTGGTAGAGGTTGCCGAAGAACTCGTCGAAGCCGTGCATCGTCGGAAGGTGCTCGTCGCGATCACCGAGGTGGTTCTTGCCGAACTGGCCGGTGGCGTAGCCCTGCGCTTTCAGCACCTGGGCGATGCAGGGATCTTTCGGACCGAGGCCGAGTTCGGCGCCGGGCAGGCCGACCTTGGTCAGGCCAGTGCGGATCGGTGACTGTCCGGTCAGGAACGCTGCGCGCCCCGCAGTGCAGCTCTGCTGCCCGTACCAGTCGGTGAACAGCGCGCCTTCCTTTGCGATGCGGTCGATGTTGGGCGTCTTGTAGCCCATCACGCCGAGGTTGTAGGCGCTGACGTTGTACCAGCCTATGTCGTCGCCCATGATGAAAAGGATGTTCGGCTTCCCTTGCGCGGCCATCTCTGTCTCCTTCCGGCGCCGGATCGAACGCACGCCGTCATTTGCCACGACCGGCGCCGCAGCTGGGTTAACGAGGACGCTCGACTCGACGGCAGGGCGCTCGCAAAGAGTAGGGCGCCTTTGTGATCCCCCAGTGAAAGGCCGCCATTTGCCGTTGTTGGTACGGGGAGATTCGCGGCTCGCATGTCTGGGAGTACGGTTTCACCGAAATTTCACGCTGCGCTGATATGTCTGCATGGCGCTTGAATTCCAGGTTCAGCGATCCAAGGCTGTCGCCGTCTGCACAGCGTCCACCGCAACGCGCGGATCCGTCCATATACGGGCGATATACGAGACCTCTGTGCGCCACAGGAACGCGCTCGGCACGCCTCGACCATCCCGTGAAGTCGTGTCGTTGCCTGCACACGGCAGTGTTGAAGCGCAACAGTTCGGGGTTGCGTGCATGGGCCAGCTTGCGATGCGACGTCTCGCGAATGGCTGGGAGCAATTACGCGACCATGATGGAAACTATTTGCGGTGTCGTGATCTTTAGGAGCACACGGCCCAGTGCATCTGGGAGGCGGGGCGGGACGGGCCGACTCGACGCGCCCGGACCAGCAAATAGGCTCCTGCGGTCACGGGACATCCACTTCGCATAATGCATAAGCTCTTCGCTTATTAACTTTCGGCTTCACGAATTGCCCCTTCCGATCCCTCAGGATCGATAATGTTGCTGATTATCAGATAATGGAAATGGTTTCCACCATTAGGCAAAAAAAAGCGTCATCGGGGATGCGTTATGTCAGCGGCCGCCTCCCTCAGCGCGGGTCCGACCGCTGGTGAAAGAGCGGGGCATCCATGCCCCATAACCGGCAAACCGCGGCGTGCGCGGCGTGCCAGCCAACGCTGAGCGGAACGGATGGCATCCTCGATGTCGTGCTGCACGCCAGCCATCGAAATCCGGTCAGATAGCGGTGCCCCTTCGGCAGCCATTTCGGCCCGCATCTGCACGGCCACATCGCGCATTCGGTAGTAGGCGTCCAGGCATGCGCGAACGCTTTCGGGGCGCGCATTGGCGCTGAAATTGCCGAGCCAGTTCATGCTCATGCGTCACCTCGCTTTGCCGGCGTCAGGGGTAGGGCACGGATGCGCTGCGTGATGAACACCACGAGGCTGTCGACGAAGTCCTGCGGCGTGGCATAGGTCTTCGCGTTGGGCGTGCCAGAGGGCGCGGTGCAAGCTCGAGCAGCGTCGTGGTAGGCCGCGATGGCCAGCTGCAGGAAGTCTCCGACTTTGATCGGTGCGTTGCGAACGCTCATGGACGCACCGCCTTTGCCTGGCGATCGCTGAGCGGTTTTTCTGGACGTTTGTGTAGGGTCAAGCTAAGGGAACCCGTGGGGTTCCTCTTGTTTTTCAACGACTTAGAGGGTCGTTGACCAACGAGTGCGCGGCTTGCCGGCTGTCCACTCGTGCGGGCTGGAAGCTCCGCTGAAGGGTCTTTCCCAGCTGCTCGCCCTTGGGCGCGGAGGATCGACGGAGCAGACGCTAGCGCACCTTTGGGGGCGTTCGCAAGTGGGGCGGTCTGCAACGTGCGTGCCGCGCATTCTGCCGGGCTCTCACAGGCCGGGCTGGCCGCGAGCCAGCCGTCGCCACAGGCGACGTCAGGTCGCGCGTCCAGCTCGCTCTGGCGACGCTCGCGCATGAGGCGCTGGAACTCACGGGCTTGGCGCACCAGCAGCGACCACCAGGCGAACTCGTGCGCGCGGATCTCGTGGCCTTCGGGCGTCCACAGCTTGTCGCCGCGAACGAACCAACCGGACCACTCGGCGCCGAGGAATTTGCCACCGCGCAGCACCCGCATGAGCTTGAACGCCGCATAGGGAATCCGGCTGCTGCCGGACTCCCAGTTGCGCACGGTGCGCTCGGTGACGTGCAGCAGATCGGCGCAGGCCTCAGCGCTCAAACCACACGCCAACCGAGCCTCGCGGAAGCGCCACGGGGCGATGGGGTAGCGGCGCTTGGGAAGACCTTTCCGCCTATTGCCTACTTCGCATAATGCATATTATGTCAATTCGTCGCAGGAGCTGGCACCGGGTCCTTTCCGACCTGCTGGCGCGGGCTTTACCTACATCGCCTCGCGCCCTTTTAGTACACGGTTAACGGTTCAACGCCACAGGGGGCTTTGAGTTGAACATGGATTTTGAAGGTGATTGGTACGGATGGCGGCTGCGAGGCCGCCATCTCGTTTCTGAGGACGGTCAACGCATGACCATCGAGCGTCTGCGAGGTCTGATGTGGCGCGACAAGATGGAACTCCGCCGCGCCGGCTATGCCAGCCGACGCAGGGCCGAAGAAGCCCGCAAGGTCGCGAGCAGATCGCAACTGGTCAAGGTCGTGGTGATCGACCTGGGCACCTACCGCCAGCACGGCATCGCGGCCTCGTAACTACTTGCAGGCCTCGCGCACCTTGTCATCGAGCTCGCGCAGCAAATCAAAGGTCCGCTGCAATCCCACCGCGTTCAAGACGCTCTCCCGGTGGGCCTTAGCCGCGTCGCAAGCGGACGCATTTCGCGCGCCATCAATCCGAATGCGATGGCCTGACGCACTGGCAGTGGGCCCACGGCTGGTGCCTGCACGCTGAGAAAGATAGGCCGATTCAGCGGCATCCTGCTGGCGCTTCAACTCGCGAGCACGCAGCTGCTCGTAGCTCGGCTCCGCCTCTGGCTCCGCAATCCAGTATTTGGGCTGCTGCGCATCTGATGGGCACGGCGCGCTCTGATAGCTAACCGCCCCGCCCTTGCCCACGCACTTGTAAATCACCTGCGCCGAAGCGCCTCCGCTGGCCAGCAAAGCGGCCAGCACGACTCCGTGTCGTACCACGCGACCATCCCCCTATGGACTGTGATCAGCGTAGCAGAAGCGGTTTGCAGGGTGAAAAAGGGATGAGCGGTTATCCGTGGGCTGCGCCCACACCCACGAACACGGCGATCGCCACCAGCACCAGGTGCACCGGATACGCGGCATAGAACGCCCACCGCAGCCGCGGCACCTGCAGGTGCATCGAAGTGGCCAGCCAGATCAGTGGCAGCGCCAGCAGCGCCCAGGCGTTGCCGTTGAACAGGCACAGACCCAGCAGCGCGAGGAAGGCCCCGGCGCCCTGGCGATCGTGCCCCCGGAAATAGGCCCAGAACGCCACCACCAAGGCTGTGCCGGCGTGCCAGTACTCGACCAGGCACGACGCCACCAGGAACAGCGCCAGCGCTTCCAGGCGCCTTCCCTGCTCGATCGACAGGATCACCCCGACGGCGACGGCGAACGTCAGCAGCACGTTGAGCGGCCAGATCCCGATCCACCCAAACAGGTAGGCGTGCGCCGGCAGGGCGATCGCGCCGACCACCACCAGGCGCCGAAGGGCACGCACCAGGTCAACACCTGGTCGCGCGAGGTTGTACGCCAGCACGATCGAAAACAGCGGCATCGCCAGGCGCCCGAGGATCTCCGCCGGCAGGCCCGCGCCGCGATCGAAAAAAGCCGCGTTGGCATGGTCCACAAACATCGACAGCAACGCCGTCCATTTCAGCAACTCGATGGCGCCGCTATCGATCGCCCTGGGCATCCACCCGGCTTCGAGCACCCGGCTCACGGTGCACCACCCGAACCAGGTGCCGGCGACCCGCCGATAACCGCTCCCGGCATCGACACGTCAGCACATGGTGCCGCGTCGTCGACGTGACCTACCCGTTGCTCGGCAAGGCGGCGCAGCTGCGTCGTAGCGTCGAGCCGCTGGCGATCGCCCTGCACTTCGTCCAGGAACGGCTCGTACTGGCCATCGACCGCGATGAGCAGACACCGGTTGAGTTCGATCGCGTAACGCGTGCCCTGCTCCGTCAAGCACGAACAGGACTTATCACCCTCCCCGCCGCTGGCAATGCAAAACACCCGTGGCGGCTGGCTGGGGACCGTAAGCCGATCGTAGGCTGGTGCGGTCCAAGGCTGACCACCAATACGCGGCGTCAACCAGCGGACATAATCCGTTGTCCTCAGTTCGGCGTCTCGCGGAGCGGCGGCAGCGCCGCCGTCGTCACCCGTCGCTCTCGCTCCGTGCTCCTCCGGCGGCTTTTTCTTGTTCGGCTGCACGGCGATTTCGTTCGCCGTCTGCTGTCCTTCAAAGGACGCCTCGACAGAGTTCATCGACCACACCACGCCGCCCAATGCGGTCGGAATACCGATCGCCAGCGCCACCACGTACCAAGGAATGCGGCGCTCGGTCGTGTCCATTTCGGTGGACTTGTAGCAGCCCTGCGGACGCTTAGGCAGCTTCACGCGCCGAATCACCGTCGGCGTCGCCTTGACCGGATTGCGTTCGAAATAGTCGAACTCGCGCAGGTGGATCAGCGGCGTGCCCCAGCGGCGTCGCACATGCACGTGACGGTCGATCAAGTCATGCACGAACTCGTCGATCTGCTTTGCCGGCGACTGGCTGATGAAGATGAAGTCGATACCGCGGTGGCGGTGCTTGGCCAGCTGCTCGACGTGCGGCGGAACGCGCGAACCCGGTGGGCGCTTCGGCAGCATGCCGTGCTCGTACGCCTCGTCGACGAGGGCGACGGCGCCGTCAGGCAAGAAATTCATCCAGTCGCGGAACTGCTCCGGCGTCATCGGCAGACAGCCGGTTTTGTCGTAGTCGAACTGGTTGACGTTGCACACATACACCAGGCGCCCTTCGTCCCGATAGGACAAGGCCTTGTCGATGCCGTGCAGCGTCTTCCCGTGGCCCGGCTGGCCCGTATACCAGTAGATCACGCCCCACCCCCTGGCAGAACCGACTTTGGCACGATGAAAAAGCGCCAGGCCATCTTGACCGTGAGCGCCGACAGGATCATCGACATAGCGACGTCCGCCTTCACCGCGAAAAACAGGTCCAGCAGCTGCGGCGGTAGCGCGGTGACGTAGTTGGTAACGAAGCCCTTTACGTCTGGCAGCAGCGATTGCACCGTCACCACGGTCAACCCGAAGCCCGCCAGCATCTTCGATGCCACCGTGGTGCCCACCTCGCTGGCGCGCACGAAGAAGCGCTCGACCAGCTCCACAACCCATTTACGCAGGTTCCACATCGCGGCTACTCCATCAAAATTCGGATAGCGGTGAAGGCACCGAACAACGGGATGATGAGCGCCAGAATCGCCACCAGCTGGCACCAGTAGGGCTCGCTGTCCAGGTCGAACGTGCCGAAGGGACCGAAATCGAGCACTCCCAGCGCCGGGCAACTCCCACCGCCACCAAAACCGCCCTGATCGAGCATGTCGATGCCCAACTGAATCGCGTTGGTCGGCGGCTCGTCGCTATCGCCGGCATCGCCCTCGTAGTCACCCTCGCCCGCCGTCCAGTCAGGCTGCCCGTCGCCGTTCGCGTCGCCCTTGCAAATTTGCGCCCGCAGCGCCCGTAGCTGCTGCGCGTTGGCGTTGGTGCCCTCGACGCCAAATGGCTGAGAACAGTCGCCCACGTCGCCCGTCACGTTGGCCGCGTTACCGGCCTCCGTAGCGCACCGTGCGTGCCAGGCCTGCGTTGCAACCATCCCCAGCACCGGATCACCCGTTGTGATCGGCGGGCTCTCGCAATTGCCACCGCCGCTCGCACTACCCTTGCCGTCATCCCCTTCCCCATCGCCACTACCATCCGCAGGCTCGCCGTCCGTCGATGGCTTGCCGCCGCCATTCGCCTCGGTGCCGTGTTCGGTTTCATAATTCGTCGTCGTGGTGATGCTCGCCGAGTTGTTGTTAGTCACGTTCGTGACGGTCGGCGTACCCTTTTGCTGCAAGCTGTCACCGCTGGGCAGCGCGACGTTCTCGGGTGGAATCGGCGTCTCGCCCGCGTTGCGCTTCTGGCGCACCTTGCCGTCGTTCTTCTCGCCGGTCTCGCCCGGCTGCCAACAGAACTGCATCGCCGTCCCGATCGGGCCCTTGTAGCAAACCTGACCGTCCTGTTTCGCACACGCCGTCTGACCGCTTGCAAGCGTCTTACATAGCTGCGGGTCTTCGGTGTTCGGCTGCGGCGCATCCAATGCGCAAGCATTCCCCGTCGGCGCCCAGCCCTTCGACAACGTAATGAAATCGCTGCCATTGAAGCTCAGCGTCCGACCGCCGTCCGGCGGCGCAAACTCGCAACCCCCAATACACCCCGACGTCGCCGTTCCGCTGATAAGCCCGCTGCCCGCGCTCGCCTTATCGAGACACTTGTCGCGAGTCATACACTGAGATGGATTGTTCGGATCCCAGGAGAATCCGCCGACGCACCGGCAACCGCCACCAGGTGCGACCTCTTGACCCGCTGGACACGTCGTAGCGCCCACATATCGAAAAGTCGCAACGCCGCCCCAAACTCCGACGTTTGCGCAGCAGTCATGCCGAGGCGCTCGACCGTGCAGCGCTGATGGCGCAAGGCGGCGAGTTTGCCTTCGTTCTCTATTCCACCGCGGCCGTGGCAGGGGTGATCAGCGCACAGGCCAATGCCGTCTTTACGGCCATCGTGGTGTTGTCCATGGCCTTGACTCCCCTGGTGTGTCTGCTGGTCAAGCGTCTACTTCCGCGCCGGAATCAGCCCTCGCTGGATGGCCTTGACATGGCGTTCGGCGTGTCCGGCCGCGTGCTGATGATCGGCTTCGGTCGCTTCGGCCAAGTGGTGAGCCAATCGCTGCTGGCACGCGACGTCGATGTCACCGTGATCGACACCGATGTCGAGATGATCCAGGCGGCTTCGGACTTCGGATTCAAGGTCTATTACGGGGACGGCACGCGCCTGGACGTCCTGCGGGCCGCCGGCGCCGGCCAGGCACAAGTCATCGCGATCTGCACGGATCACCGCGAGACGGCCAACTGCATTGTCGAACTGGCCAAGTCGGAGTTTGCCCAGGCCACGTTGATGGTGAGGGCCTATGACCGCGAGCATGCGTGGCATCTGGCCGGCGAAGGCGTCGACATCCATGTCCGCGAGACCTTCGAGTCCGCGTTGAACTTCGGCAGCCTGGCCTTGCGCCAGCTGGGTGTGACGCCGGTCGAGGCCGATCGGATAGCCGATAGCGTGCGCCGCCAGGACGCCGAGCGATTCGCCTTTGAACTGGCCGGCGGCGATTGGGTAAGCGGCGCGGTGATGAGCTTCAGCAAGCGGCCGCAACCTGCCCCGCTTACCCCTCCCCGACGCGAAAGCCGGGCCCTCAACGAAGGGGCCGCGACGCGCCCGGAATGAATGCGAAGACCTCGCCAGGTTCGCTCACCGCGGGCAGGCGGCCCCGCTGGCAATCCACGCATCGACCAGCGCACCGAACTGCTTCTGCGTGCCTGGAGCGGGTTTCCGCCCTGCACCAGGATTCCATGCCCATCCGACCAGTGTGTCGGTACCCATGTGATGGCTGATCCTGGCAAGGTCACGGTTGCCGTTGCGCTCGAGGTCCTTCAACTGCTCGCAGATCTGCCCCAGCGACTTGCCTTGCCAGGCCATCGGCGCAGGCGCCAGCGCCCAGTGCGAGTCGCCGGGAATCGTCCGCACGGTGTCACCCAGGGTCATCGAGTTCGCCTTGCCATGGCAGCTGTTGCACGGCATGCCAGGCATGCCGTGATTGTCCGGGCCGCCGGCTACTTCCGGGACGTGCGGATGCAGGTCATCGCCCTGCGTGGGTGCGCGCTCCACCGGATGGCAGTTGAGGCAGCGCGGATGCTGCAGCACCTTGCCCACCTCTTCGAACAGCGCGACCGATCGCTTGCGCTGGTCCGTGATGCCGTCGAATGCGGAGACTTCCTTGAGTCCCGATGCGGACGCGGCCGCGGCCGCACCGGCCCTTATCGAGCCAGGTCTGGTCGCGGCGTTCTGCGCCCAGGCCACCGCCAGACAGGCCGTCGTGGCGACCACGATCATGGCCGCGATTGCATTACGCCTCATGACGGCCTCCCTTCAGCAGCGCGGTGTCGATCGGCAAGTCGAAAATGCGCTTGCCGGTGGCATGGAAGATCGCGTTGGTGATGGCCGGGAAGATTCCCGACGTGCCCGGTTCGCCTACACCGCCCGGATCGAGCGTGCTCGGCACGATGTACACCTCCACCGGCGGCGCCTCCCGCATCCGCACCACCGGATAGCTGTCGAAGTTGCTTTCGACGATGCGTCCGTTGGCGACGGTGACCTTGCCGTACAGTGCCGCAGACAGGCCAAAGATCACCCCGCTCATCAGCTGCGCCTTGACGATGTCGGGATTGACGGCCACGCCGCAGTCGATCGCGCAGACCACGCGCTCCACCTTCAGCTTGCCGTCCGGCGCCACGCGTACCTGCGCGACGGTCGCCAGGAAGCTTCCGAAGCCATCCTGCACCGACATGCCCAGGCCCTGGCCCTTCTCGAGTTTGCGACCCCACCCGGCCTTCTCGGCGGCGAGGTCCACGACCGCCAGCGAGCGCGGGCTCTTGCCCAGCAGGCGCCTGCGGTACTCGACCGGGTCGATGCCGGCACGCTGCGCCAGATCGTCGATGACCGACTCGACGACGAACACGTTGCGGGTATGGCCCACGCCGCGCCAGTTGCCCACATGCAGGCCCTCGGGCGGCTCCTGGCGCACGTAGTCCACCAGCGCGTTCGGGAAGTCGTACGGTCCCGCCGCGCCGTTGACCGCGTCGTAGTCGACGCCGTCCTTGAAGAACACCGGCAGGAACACCGACATGATCGCCGGCCCCACCACGCGGTGACGGAAACTCACCGGCATGCCGGCGCGATCGGTGCCGACCCAGACGCGGCTGTGGTTGTGGTAGCGGAAGTAGTCCTGCTGGATGTCCTCCTCGCGGCTCCAGGTCACCTTCACCGGCGCATCGACGTGCTTGGCGATGCGCACGGCCTGCGTCACGTAGTCGGCCTCCAGGCGCCGGCCGAATCCACCGCCCAGCAGGTGGTTGTGGACGACCACTTTCTCCAGCGGCAATCCGGAGGCTTCGGCGGCACGCTTCTGGGCACGGCCAAGCACCTGGCAGCCGACCCAGACCTCGCAACGCTCCCTGGTCACGTGCGCGGTGCAGTTGATCGGCTCCATTGCGGCATGCGCGAGCATGGGCTGGCGGAACGTGGCCTCGTAGGTCTTGGCCGCGCGTGCCTGCGCGACGTCGCCGACCTTCACCGCGACCACGCCTTCGCGCTCCAGCGCGGCGTCGCATTGCGCCACCAGGGCGGCGGTATCGAGCCTGGCGTTGGCGCCTTCGTTCCAGCGGATGTCGAGCGCTGCCAGGCCCTTGCGTGCGGCCCAGGTGTTGTCGGCCACCACGGCCACCAGGTCGTCCAGAACCACCACTTGTTTGACGCCGCGCACGGCCAGTGCCGGGGCCTGGTCGACACCTGCGACACGGCCGCCGAACACCGGCGTGGCCCGTACAGCGGCGAAGCGCACGCCCTTGGGCAGCGCGTCGATGCCGAACTTCGCAGTGCCGTTGACCTTGGCCGCCCACCTGCTGCGCCGCCAGCTTGATGGCGCCACGGATGCGCTCGTAGGTGCCGCAGCGGCAGATGTTGCCGCTCATGACACTGTCGATGTCGTCGTCGGTGGGGGCGGCGTTGCCGGCAAGGAGCGCGGCTGCCGACATCAGCTGGCCGGACTGGCAGTAGCCGCACTGCACCACTTCCTTCTCCAGCCAGGCCTCCTGTAGTGCGCGGCCAAGGGGAACTTCATGCAGTGCTTCGATTGTCCGCACCTCGGCATCGGCGACCGCGGCGATCGGCGTGATGCACGACCGCCTGGGCACTCCGTCGATATGCACCGTGCAGGCACCGCACAGCGCCACACCGCATCCAAATTTCGTGCCGGTGAGCTGCAGCACGTCGCGCAGCACCCACAACAATGGCGTGTCGTCGTCGACGTCCACGGTGTGCGGGGTTCCATTCACTTTGATCGTCGTTGGCATGGCTGGCTCGCTCGCAACGGCTCCAACCGCGGAAGGATCACGGCCAAGGCCAGGTGACCATCCTTGGGGACAAAGGGACCTCCCTCAACGACTTTACGTAACGGGCGGCCCGCAGTGGCCACCGTCGATCGTCACCGCAGCATCCGCCGGCGTGCCTGCAGGGTTACGACGACCGCCCTGCCGTGGCGTGTGTGATCACCACACCTCGCAGCGATCCGCCTGCGGCCGCACCATCGGCGCATCCGCCTTGCACTGGAATGCCTCGCGGAACTCCGGCAGGTTCGACAGCGGCCCGTTGACGCGGTACTTGGCAATCGGGTGCGGGTCGCCCTGGACCATGGTGCGCTGGGTTTCCATTCGCGTTTCATCGCCGCGCCACTGGCCCCACGCGATGAAGAACTGCTGCTCGGGGGTGAACCCGTCGATGGTCGGTTCCGGGCCCTTGCCTTCGCGCGACTTCAGATAGCCGCGGTAGGCAAGCTTGGCGCCCGCCAGGTCGCCGATGGACTCGCCCAGCACCAGCTTGCCGTTGTGATGGACGCCCGGCTCGATGAAGTAGCCCTCGAACTGGTCGACCACGCATTGGCCCCTCGCCTGGAACTGCTGGTTGTCCTCGGGTGTCCACCAGTTGGCCAACCTGCCCTGTGCATCGAACTGTGCGCCCTGGTCGTCGAAGCCGTGGCTGATCTCGTGGCCGATGACCACGCCGATCGCGCCATAGTTGACCGCGTCGGTGGCATTCACGTCGAACGCAGGCGGCTGCAGGATGCCGGCCGGAAACACGATCTCATTCTGCAGCGGGTTGTAGTACGCATTCGACGTCGGAGGTGTCATGCCCCAACGGCTGCGATCGGTCGGCTTGCCAACCTGGCTGCGGTTGTCGGCGACGTTCCAGCGCGAGGCCGCGACA
Organism: Lysobacter sp. Soil_N_23; assembly: GCF_057656135.1. Lineage (NCBI taxonomy): Bacteria > Pseudomonadati > Pseudomonadota > Gammaproteobacteria > Lysobacterales > Lysobacteraceae > Lysobacter > Lysobacter sp. Soil_N_23. Next base: position 167,604 of record NZ_JBDGKY010000005.1, on the reverse strand, counting down.
AGGTTGTCCCATGCCGAATCACGCGAGACGACCACGCCCTTGTAGTCCTTGAACCTGTCCGGATAGCCCAGCTTCGGGAAGAACGTCGCGCGCTTCTCCAGCGCCTTCTTCTTGGTCGCCTCGTCCATCCAGTCCAGGCCGGCGATGGTGTCGTCCATCGCCGCCAGGATGTTCTTCACCATGTCCTGCATGCGCGCCTTGGCTTCCGGCGGGAAGTATTTCTCCACGTACTTCTGGCCGAGCGCTTCGCCGAGCTGATTGTCGGTGAGTTCGGCGCAGCGCTTCCACCGCGGCTTGATCTCGGTGGCGCCGGTGAGGAACTTGCCGTTGAAGGCGAAGTTCTCCTCGACGAACGGTTGCGACAGCGAGTCCGCGGCGGTATTGAGCACGTGCCACTGCAGGTAGACCTTCCACTGCGGCAGCGGGGTCGTCGCCAGTTCGGTCTGGACCTGCTGCAGGAACTTCGGCTGGGTCACGTTCAACGCATCGTGCGGCATTCCGGCCGCGTCGAAGTACTGCGTCCAGTCGAAGCCGGGAGTGAGCTTGGCCAGATCGGCGAACTCCGTCGGGTTGTCCTGGAGCTTCGGGTCCCGCAGCTGCACGTTGTCGAAGGAGGCCTGCGCCAGGCGCTTTTCGAAGGCGAACACGGTGTTGGCATCCTGCTTGGCCTGCGAGGCGGGAACGCCGGCCAACTCGAACATCTTCGCCACGTGCACGAGGTACTTCGCCCTCGACTCGACGAACCGCGGCTCTGTCTTGAGGTAGTAGTCGCGGTCCGGCATGCCCAGGCCACCGGCATGGATGTGTGCGATGGTCCTGGACGGTTCGTGCAGGTCCTCGCCAGCGAAGAGCGCGAACGGCGCCGACACGCCCACGGCCTGCAGCTTGCCGATCATGCGCTGCAGGTCGGTCTTGTCCTTGATCGAGTCAACCTCGGCCAGCCAGGGCTGCACCGGCTTGCTGCCGAGCGCATCGACCCGCGACTCATCCATGCACGCGGCGTAGAAGTCTCCCGCAAGCTGGCCCGCGCTGCCCTTGGGCCAGTCCGTGCGCGCGGACAGCTCGTTGAGGATGTCGCGCACGTGCTCCTTGTTGACCTCGCCGGATTGCCAGCGCCGGCTCCAGCGGTCCATGTAGTTCGGGATCGGGTTCTGTTGCCGCCACGCACCATTGGCGTAGTCGAAGAAGTCGGTGCAGGCATTGCCGTTGCGATTGATGTCCTCGGGATGTATCCCGTGCACCGCACCGGCCGACGCGGTAGCAGCGGCTGCCAACAGCACGACGAGCGGAAGGCTGGACCTGATCACGGCAACGCCCCTTGCTGGGATGGTGCCGGCCACTATAGCTGCAAGGAATCCGCAGGCCCGTCCCGGAAGCCCTGCCCCATCAGGCGCCCTACCCGTTTGTCCGCTCAGGGTCCAATAACGCCGCTGCCGTGCAGTTCGGCCTCGACGGACAGGTTCTCCAGATCGCGCCCGACGGAAACCGCGGCAATGAGCTTGCCCGCGTGGAAGTACCATGCCGTGAAGTCGCGATCCGGCAACGAGCCGTCGATACGAATTTCATCCCATCCAAGCGTCACGCCGGTACAACGAACGTCCAGGCCGTAGTGATTCGTCCAGAAGAACGGCACGTCGGTGAACGCCTGCACGCCTCCAAGCAGATTCATCGCCGCGACCTGGCCCTGCCGCTCCGCATGGACCCAGTGCTCGATTCGAACCCGGTCCGCGCCGTGTGGATAGCGCGCGACGTCACCGGCGGCGTAGATCCCGGCAATCGACGTCTGCAGATGCTCATCGACCAGGATGCCGTCCTGCACCGCCAGACCGGCCACCGCCGCGAGCTGTGTGCGCGGTTTCACTCCGACGCCCACTATCACCACATCAGCGCGGACCTCGGTGCCGTCTTCCAAGGTAAGGGTGTTGCCGTCGAATGTCGTCGCCGTGGTGCGAAGGTGGAACACCACGCCCTGGTCTTCATGCAAACCTGCGATGAAGGCGCCGACTTCGCGTCCCAGGACGCGCTCCATGGGAACCTCCTCCGGCGCCACCACATGCACTTCCAGGCCCCGCGTGCGCAACGCGCCGGCGGCCTCCATGCCGATGAAACCGGCCCCGATGAACGCCACCGACGATGCATTCGCGCACGCCGCGGTGATCGCGCGAGCATCCGCCAGCGTGCGCAGTGTGAACACGTTGGGGCGGTCGAACCCGGGCAGCGGCAATCGCACAGGTTCCGCGCCCGTGGCGAGAAGCAGGACGTCATAGGGAACGCGTTCCCCGGAGCAGGTCAGCACGCAACGGGACGAGGTATCGACCGCGGTGACCTCGCAATCCAGACGCAGGTCGATACGCTGTTCCGTGTAGAACTTGGGGTCCTGCAGCGGAATCCACTCCTCGGGCGCGGTGCCCGCCAGATAGTCCTTGGACAGATTCGGCCGATCGCAGGGCTCCGCAGTGTCGGCGCTGAGCATCGAAAGCACGCCACCGAAGCCCGACTCGCGCAGTCGTTGCGCCGCCGCGAATCCCGCCGCCCCACCGCCCACGATCACAATTCGCCCGGGCTCGGAACGCAGACTTGGAGGTGAAGAGGGTGTGGCCGCATTCTGCGCACGAACGAATACGGTGTCGCCGACGACCTCGGTGCTCCACGTCGCCAACGGAGCGAATGCGGGGGCGCGCAGCGCGGCACCCGTGTGCAGGCTGAAGCATGCGTGGTGCCATGGACACCGGATTTCGCCATTGACCAGCAGGCCATCGGCCAGCGGTCCGCCGTAGTGGGTGCAGGTGCCGCTGACTGCGTGGAAGCCATCCTCCAGCCGAACCAGAAGCATCGGGGCGCCATCGACATGGCCGGCGAGCATCTGCCCGAGCGGGATGCTGTCCAGCGGCACACCCTGAGCCAGGTCGGGACCGGACGGCGTGGTGTCGGTTTGGGCCATGGGTGACTCCTGCGATTGCATTCGCCGGTGCTTTGTCAGGCCGCTCCATGTGGTAGGCAATCGGCGATTGCTCGAAGCCGGACCATCGCCTCCTCCGGACCAAATCTACCCGGCCGGCCATAGCTGCCCTTCTCCGGATGACTGTCGGAGCAGACGCTCGCAAGGACGGATTCGGCCAGATGCTGATGGGGAGCTATGCGATCGGCGAGCTTGCCCAGGACAGCCAGATCCGTCGGGCCGGCCCCATCGCCGTCCAGCGCAGACCTCCAGTAGAAGTTGTCGTAGCTGGCGCAGAAATCCCAGAACGGCAGGCGCCCGGAAGCGCACAGACGCACCAGCTTGTCATGGCGATCCAGATCGGCGACCAGCTCGGACTCATGCAGGTACATGCCCATGGCCTCCATTGGCGTCAGATGCCGCGAGCCCGCAGGAGGAACGTCTTGAGAGCTTCGGCGTAGCTGTAGTCCGCGGGAGACAGGCGCGATTGGACGTCCTCCAACTGCGCGCGAAACGCCCAGCACAGCGCAAGCATCTTCTCGTGGCCTTCCGCCTCGACCATCGCGGTTCGGCGTCGCATTTCAATCATGTTGTCCATGACAGGTCTGTCCATGGCAGACCTAACGGCATCCGCGTTCGACGACGCGGTGCAGGCTTCAATGTAGCACCTTTGCCGCAGGCAAACCGGGCTTTCAGGGGCAACCCACTGACAACCGACGTGAATCCTTCAAGCGTGCGTCGAGAAGATTACCGAGCACACCGCACGATGAACACAATCGCGAATCCATCGCCGGATCACGAACAACTAACAGTTGGCAGCGCAAGCTCCGCTGGCACTACGACGCAATGTCGTAACGGCCACTCAGCCGCGCAGCACGACCCATTCCCCATCCGCACTGAGCCCTTTCGCCCCTGCCGCCGGCAGGAGCCTGGCTTCGGCCGTCCTCGATTCCGTGCTACTGCGGATCGCATCAAAGGCAACCAATTCCATGGACACCGTCAACAACTCCCCCAACAGCAAGAACCTCGTCGACACCGCCGCTGCGAATGGCTCATTCAAGACCTTTGGGCAGGCAATTGATCGTGCGGGCATGACTGACACCCTGCGCGGCGTGGGTCCGTTCACCATTTTCGCGCCAACCGATGCGGCGTTCGAAAAGCTTCCGGCCGGTCAGCTGGAAAACCTGTTCAAGCCCGAGAACAAGGAAGAACTCGTCTCGCTGCTCAACTATCACGTTGTCAGCGGCCGCAAGCTCGTCGCCGACATCGGCAAATGGGAACATGCCAAGACCGTCAACGGTCAGTCCGCCCCGATCCAGTTGACCGACGACAAGGTCAGCATTGACGGCGCGGTGGTGACATCGGCCGACATCGGATCGAGCAACGGCGTCATCCATGGCATCGACAAGGTCAATATTCCGACCAAGCAGTAATGTCGTCGGATTGACTGGCGAAACGGCGGGGTTCACCCGCCGTTTCGGCGTACGCGTTTTGCGGCCCGGTTCCGCTACATGACCTGGGCCAGGGAGGTTGCAAGACAGGTTCCGCCAGCATCATCCCCCTTCGGATACACGCCGCCGACTGCGCCATTTGCCCACATACGGCAGCGCAAACAGGTACAGACCCGTCACCAGCAGCAGGGCCAGGGGCAGCAGCGGAATGTAGGAGATCCAGACGACCGGCTTCTCCTGTGCCAGGGCAATGAAGGTGACGATGACGGTGACCGTGAAGACGATGGCCACCCAACGGTGGAACTGCCGAATCCAATGGTTCCAGTTCAAGGGAATCTCCTTTTGAAGACGAGCAAGCTGGGTGGATCGTGATGTTGAATGCGTCTGGGCTCCGGCGCTTCTCGATTCCTGATCGATCGGCGCTCAAAGGTCTTCTTCGCCGGCCTCGCCGGGAACCGCCACTTCGGCCTGCGAATCCCGGCGGTACACAAGTAGATCGCCCGGCTGGCAGTCGAGCGCTTCGCAGATTGCCTGCAGTGTCGTGAAGCGGATGCCACGCGCCTTGCCGGTCTTGAGGATCGACAGATTGGCAAGGGTGATACCGACCTTCCCGGACAGTTCGGTGAGGGTCATGCGCCGATCGTGCAGCACCTCGTCGAGTTTCACGTAGATGGCCATGTCGGATCAGCGTGCCTCAGATCAGCGTGTCCAGGTCGGCGCGCATGCGCGTTCCGACTTCGAAGACCTGCGCCAGCACGAACAGCAGGACCACCGCGACCCATCCGCTCGCCGAGAACTTCCAGTCGATGTTGGAACCGGCGGCGTTCATGGTGCCGGCCAGTATTCCGAACGTCAGCCTCAGCAGTTCGATACCGAGCATGCACCAGGCGATGGTTTTCAGGCGCACGGCATTCTCGGGAACGAAGGGGTCGTCGCGAACCGTTGCCACCACCGCCAGCAACCGCGACCCCTACCCCCTCAGATGTCATCCGATGGGGTTGCGCCGCCCGGCTGATCGGGAATATGATTGAGTACGCACTCAGTAAAGTTGATCCCGATGGCCCGCCCCCGCAGCGAAGACAAACGAAACGCCTTGCTGGCGGCCGCCGTCCGGGTGTTCGCCGAGGACGGGATCAATGCGCCTACGGCCAGGATCGCCAAGGTCGCCGGCGTCGCCGAAGGGACCTTGTTCACCTACTTCAGCAACAAGGACGAACTGCTCAACCAGCTCTACATGGAGATCAAGCGCGAGCTGCGGGAGGCCATGCTCTCCACCTACCCCCGCGCCGCCGACATCAAGCAGCGGGCGGGCCATGTGTGGCGGGAGTATGTCGGCTGGGGCCTGGTCAATATCGACAAGCGCAAGGTCGTGGCGCAGCTGGCAGTGTCCGATCGCATCACCGACGCCACCCGCGCCGTCGCCTCGGCGGGATTCGCCGAGTTCCAGTCGATGCTGCAGGAAAGCATGGCCAAGGGACTGCTGCGTGAGCATCCGCCGGCCTATGTCGGCGCGATCCTGGTCGCGATCGCCGAAGTCACCATGGACTTCATGCTCAAGGAGCCGGCTGCCGCCGATCAGTACCGCATGGCAGGTTTCGAAGCGTTCTGGCGGGCCGTCGCTTCCGGCTGATCCCTTTTTTTGCCCTTATTAATGAGTGCGTGAACACTCAGAAATGCTCCTTCCCCCACGTTGCCTGGATCCCCTCATGTCCATCCCCACCACCCCGATCTTCCTTTCGACGAACCCGCAGGAGCGCACGCCATGAAGGTCCTGATTTTCGGCGCCACCGGCATGGTCGGCCAGGGCGTGCTGCGCGAGTGCCTGCTCGCCGAAGACGTCAGCCATGTGCAGACCGTCGGACGCACTGCCACCGGCCAGACAAGTCCAAGGCTCCACGAGCTGGTTCACCGCGACTTCCTCGACTACAGCGCTGTCGAGGATCAGCTCCGGGGATTCGATGCCTGCTTCTTCTGCCTGGGCGTGTCATCGCTGGGCATGAGCGAAAGCGACTACACGCACCTGACCTACGATTTCACCCTGGCGGCGGCGACCACGCTCGCACGCCTCAACCCCGCGATGACCTTCGTCTATGTCACCGGCGCCGGCACCGACAGCAGCGAGCGCGGCCGCAGCATGTGGGCGCGGGTCAAGGGACGCACGGAGAATGCACTGCAACAGCTGCCGTTCAAGGCCGTCTATCTGTTCCGCCCTGGCGTCATCCAGCCGCTGCATGGCGTGCGCTCGAAGACCGACTGGATCCAGCGGACCTACACCCTGAGCAGTCCGCTGCTGTCGCTCGCACGCACGCTGTTTCCGCACACGATCCTGTCCACGCAGCGCATCGGCCAGGCGATGCTCGCGGTCGCCCGCGACGGTGCCGAAAACGCCGTGCTGGAAAGTCGCGACATCGAGGAAGCCGCACGACGAGGCGAGCGCCATGGTTAAGGCGTCGAATTGGTGGCCGGACCAGGACTGGCTTACGACCTGTTTTGCAACGGCCGTGTACCGGCCGCAGGAGGCAATGCAATGAACACCAGCAAACCCCATTCGCATCTGGAACTCACGCTCGCCACCACGGGGGCAGAAGAAGGCGAGCTGCTGCGCGCCCTGCTCCGCGTCGACCTTGGCGCGAGGATCCAGATCGACCTGCAGCGGCGGAGCGTGCGCATCGAAGGCCGGTTCTGGGGAGACGACGTGGTCAACGCGATCGAGGCGACGGGATGCCATGTCGATTCAGTCAACGAGAGGCCGCGAACGGTCGTGCTGGCGACCACCGCGCCTGCGCGCGTGCCGCAGCGACCGCGTTCGGTTGTCCTTTGACGGCTTGCCCTCTGACGGCCGGCCATCAATAACCGCATGAGCGATTTGTAACGAACTGTATCGGCCCGCCTGGCGGCCACACAAACTTGCATTACCCGCGATACCTGACACATCCGGCGAACAGCTCCCGGGAAGAATTGCGTCCATCGGATTGCACCTGCCTCCTGCGTTCCCCGCGTTGCCGGCAAGCCGATGTTCCCCACATCCCCCAGCTACCAGGTATCGCCATGACCACCCAGCTCGACAAAGTCATCTACACCGGCAAGACCCACACCACCGGCGGCCGCGACGGCTCGTCGCAGAGTTCCGATGGACGCCTCGACATCAAGCTGTCCTCGCCGGGCTCTTCCGGCGCGGGCACCAATCCCGAACAACTGTTCGCGGCCGGCTGGTCGGCCTGCTTCATCGGCGCCATCGGTATCGCGGCCGCCGGCAAGAAGATCAAGCTTCCAGCCGACCTCGCCGTCGACACCGAAGTCGACCTGGGCCAGAACGCCGACGGCTACGGCCTGCAGGCCCGCCTCAACGTCAGCCTGCCTGGCATCGATGCCGCCATCGCCCGCGAACTGGTCGAGACCGCGCACCAGACCTGCCCGTACTCGAAGGCCACGCGCGGCAACATCGGCGTGACGATCAACCTCGTCTGAGCCTCCCTGCCGGGACCGTCTGATTTTCAGGCGGGCCGGCAACGACCGAAACCAGACAGTCGGCCGGGCAACCGGTCGGCTGCCTGCTCGCGCGCTCGCGTCCATCTCTTGGCAGCGATCGCGTCCGAGACGCACCGACTGCAGGCATCGCCGCCTCTTTGTAAGCAAACGTAGCTTCGGCGTACTGCGCGCCGCTTGCATACAAATCGGCTCCGCGCCGACACCCACGGGATACACCCCGGCGCTGCAATGGCATCCCAACCTCTCCCGACGGTCCCGACATGTTCCGCAATGCCCTCGCCCTCGCGCTGCTTTCCGCCGCCGCCCTGTCGCCGGAACTGGCACACCCCAGTCACGCCGAGCCCGAGCCCACCGTGGTGCTCGTCCACGCGGAGGGATGAGCCATGACCGCGCACGCCATCGCGCCAGTGGTCGAATACGCACTCGCCGGTGCCGCCGGCATCGCCACTATCCTCTCGCCCTGCATCCTGCCGGTGCTGCCGATCGTGCTGGCCACCAGCAGTGGCCGCAGCCGGTTCGAACCGGCGCTGATCATCGCCGGGTTCGTCAGCATGTTCGCGGCAAGCGGAATCCTGATCGGAGCGTTGTCTTCGTCCTCCGGTGAGTTGCAGCAGGCGGTCCGCACCGGCTCGATCTGGCTGTTGCTCGTCGCCGGCCTCGCCTGCCTGTGGCCGGCCCCGTTCAACTGGCTGGTCGCACGCGTGCAGCAGTGGCGCTCGGCGCGAACCGGTGCTTCGCCGCCGCGTGCGCAGCGCACTGGCAACGTTGCTGCGCTCCTCGTCGGCGCCTCGCTCGGCCTGGCCTGGACGCCGTGCGCCGGGCCGATCCTGGCCTCGGTGCTTTCGCTGGCGGCCAGCTCGCAGGCGCCGGGCAAGGCCACCTCGCTGCTCGCCGTGTATGCGGTGGGCGCCGGTCTGCCGATGCTCGCGATCGCTTATGGCGGGCGCTGGGTGACTTCGCGACTTTCCTTCCTCAACCGCCGTGCCGAGCTGTTCCGTCGTGTGTTCGGTGCCATCGCGATCGCCGTCGCGGTGCTTCAGCTCTTCCAGTACGACGTCCTGTTCTCCGCCTGGGCCACGCAGTGGCTCCCCTCAGTCTCAACGGGTCTATAACCATGAACGTGATCAAGCCCCTCCTCACTGCCCTTTGCATGAGCGTGCTTGCCGTCGCCTGCACGCCGGGCGCCAGCGCTGCCGATCCCGTGCCGGGCACCAGCATCTCCCCCGCGCCTCTGGCTCCGGAGTTCCAGGGCATCAACCACTGGATCAACAGCGCCCCGCTGACCATGTCGCAGTTGCGCGGCAAGGTGGTCCTGGTCGACTTCTGGACCTACTCGTGCATCAACTGCGTGCACGTGCTACCGCACGTGAAGGAGCTGCACCAGCGCTACAAGGACCAGGGTCTGGTCGTCGTCGGGGTGCATACGCCCGAGTACGGATTCGAGAAGATCCGCGGCAATGTCGAGGACGCCGTGAAGCGTTTCGGCATCGAGTACCCGGTGGCGCAGGACAACGGCTACGACACCTGGGAAGCGTATAACAACCGCTATTGGCCGGCGCTCTACCTGATCGACCGGGACGGACACGTCGTGTACCACCACTTTGGCGAAGGCAACTACGCCGAAACCGAAGACAAGGTACGAAGCCTCCTCCAGGAAAAATAAGCAGATCGCAACGGTGCCACGCCACTGCGGCCGGCACCTGCGCGCTCCGATCCGAATGTTCCGATCAAACCCAGGCAAGGACCTGCTTCATGGAACACGTTGACCACATCCTGGTCGTCGACGACGACCACGACATCCGTGAGATGGTTGCCGACTACCTGCGCAAGAACGGTTTCCGCACCTCGCTGGCGGCGGACGGCCGCGAGATGCGCGCCATCCTCGACACCAATGCCGTCGACCTGATCGTGCTGGACGTGATGATGCCCGGCGACGATGGCCTGGTGCTGAGCCGCAACCTGCGCGCCAGCAAGCACAAGGCCATCCCGGTGATCATGCTGACCGCGCGCGACGATGCCACCGATCGCATCATCGGCCTGGAGATGGGCGCCGACGACTACGTCACCAAGCCGTTCTCGCCGCGCGAGCTGCTGGCCCGGATCAACGCGGTCATCCGCCGCACACGCATGCTGCCGCCCAACCTGCAGGTCACCGAGGCCAGCCGCCTGCTCGAGTTCGGGCAATGGCGGCTCGATACCACCGCCCGCCACCTGCTCGACCCGCAGGGCACCGCCGTCGCCCTCAGTGGCGCGGAGTTCCGGCTGTTGCGGGTGTTCCTCGACCATCCGCAACGCATACTCAGCCGCGACCAGTTGCTGAGCCTGACCCAGGGCCGCGAGGCCGAGCTGTTCGACCGCTCGATCGACCTGCTGGTCAGCCGCCTGCGCCAGCGCCTGAAGGACGATCCGCGCGAGCCTTCCTACATCAAGACCGTCCGCAGCGAAGGGTATGTGTTCAGCCTGCCGGTCACGCTGCTGGACGAGGGTGCATGAGCACGCGACCTTCGATGCTGTCGCGCCTGCTGCCGCGGACGATCGCATCGCGGCTGTACCTGATCCTGTTCACCGGGCTGCTGGTCGCGCACGGCCTGTCGTTCGCACTGCTGTTCTATGAGCGCTACGAGTCCGCGACATCGATGTTGATGGGCAACCTCGAGAAGGACGTGTCGACATCGATCGCGATGCTCGACCGGCTGCCGGCGGCGGAGCGCCCGGCCTGGGTTCCGAAGTTCGAACGCAGGACCTACCGCTACATCCTCGGCCCCGGCCAAGCCGGCGGCGAGCTGCAGACCGAGCGCGCGCGGGAGCTGACGCGCCTGATCGGCGGCGTTCTCGGCCCGCGCTATCGGGTGCGCGGCAATACGACGTCGCTGAAGCCCGAACGCGTCCAGGTCCACCTGCAACTGGGTGATGGCGCCCCCGTGACCATCGAACTCACGCCTTCGGTGATGCCGATCGCGCAGTGGCTGCCGTACGTGCTCGCCGCGCAGCTGATCCTGTTGCTGGCCTGCGCCTGGCTGGCGGTGCGCCAGATCACACGGCCATTGGCGCAACTGGCCGATGCCGCCGATTCGTTGAGCCCGACCGGTGGCAGCCCGCACCTGCCCGAAGGCGGCCCGGCGGAGGTGGCCAAGGCCGTATCGGCATTCAACGCCATGCAGGACCGGATCGCGCTGCATCTCAAGGAACGGCTGCAGATCCTGGCGGCCATTTCCCACGACCTGCAAACCCCCATCACGCGCATGAAGCTGCGCGTGGAGACCATGGACGAATCGCCGGCCAGCGGCAAACTGCTGGCCGACCTCGACGAGATGCAGCATCTGGTCCGCGACGGCGTCGCCTATGCCCGCAGTGCCCATGGCGGCATCGAGCCGGCCATCAAGGTCGACCTGGATGCCTTCCTCGACAGCCTTGTCTGGGACTACCAGGACACCGGCAAGCCCGTCAGCCTGATCACCCATGCGGCAGTGCCGGTGACCACCAGACCGCGTGCACTGCGGCGAGTGGTTGGCAACCTGATCGACAACGCCGTGAAGTATGCCGGTGCCGCGGAAGTTGCCGCATCGGTCGAAGCCGACGGCGCGGTGTCGATCACCGTGATGGATCGCGGGCCCGGCATCGCCGAGGCGGAACTGGCTTCGGTGCTGGAGCCGTTCTACCGCGTGGAAGCCTCGCGTAATCGTGACACCGGCGGCGCCGGCCTCGGCCTGGCCATCGCCCAGCAGCTGGCCATCGCCATTGGTGCGCGACTTCAGCTGCGCGGGCGTGACGGTGGAGGACTCGTCGCCACGATCACACTGCCGCAGGGGTGAGGTTGTGCCGGATGGCCATTGCCGGTGAAGGCATAGTCCTTCACCGGCAATGAATGCCTCCGGGCTCACCTTTGCCGGGTTCTGGCGCACCACTCTGAGAGCCAGTTCGAACGCCGCATGGGGCGCCAGACGATCCACACGCAGCAGGAAGGAGCGGAAATGAGGCTGAACAGCATCACGTCCACCGCCGCGGTTGCGGCCTGCCTCGCCGCCGCCCCCCTGCCCTCGCACGCGCAGCAGAACGGGGAATGGAAATGGATGATCGCGCCCTACCTGTGGGCGGCCAGCGTCGGCACGGACCTGACCACGCCGTTTCCCGTGAGCGAGGGCGGATCCAGATTCCCCAATCTGATCGATGACATCGACGGCGCGTTCCAGGCGCATGTGGAAGGCCAGAACGATCGCTTCGGCATGTTCGCCGACTTCACCTATATCGGGCTGGGCGACAACAAGGATTTCGAGCGACTCGACACCGGCTCGCAACTCGACGCCTACCTGTTCGAGGCTGCCGCGGTATGGAGCCCGGGTGAAGGGTCGCTCAAGGGCATCGAACTGTTCGGCGGGCTGCGCTACATCGACGTCGATCTGAGCGTCAACTTCGACCCGCACGACCCGCGCTTTGGCTCACTCGAACTCAACCCCAACGATTCCTACAGCGACCTGATGCTCGGGGCCCGATACACCTGGGCTTTCGCCGAGCGCTGGCGCCTGACGCTGCGCGGTGATGGCTCGTTCGGCGATACCGACGGCACCTGGAACGCCAGCATCGTTGGCCAGTATCAGGTGAGTTACGGCCAGTGGCTGTTCGGGTACCGGCACCTGTCGGTCGAGGTCGAGGACCAGCGCCGCAAGATCGACCTCACCATGAGCGGGCCGATGGTTGGCTTCGGCTTCGTGTTCTGACGCGGCAACCGGTCGCGGTCAGGACGAGCCTTCGGCATCGCCCTGACCGGATGGCGGATCCTCAGGCCGGCACTTTCGGCCTTGCCGCCCAGACTTCGGGCGCGGCCTTGCAGTAGCGGTCAATGAACTCCTGTTGCGATGGCATGCGCGCGACCGCCTCGTCGATGGGCTTGCGGATGGCGGGCAACAGCCGGCGCATGTCCTCGTCGGACAGTCCGCCCGACAACGGATGATGCTGCTCGGGCACGATGCCCTGCCCGAGCATGACGTGCGTCCACGAATCCACCCGGAACAGCTCGTTCGCGCCCTGCCAGGCATGCGCACGCTCGCGCCATGCGCGCAGGCGGACCTTCAGCGAGTCGGGCACCTCCATCTCGCGGCACTGCTTCCACATCGCTTCATCGCGCTGGTTGGCGTGGTAGTGCAGGATGATGAAGTCGCGCACGTGCTCCATTTCGGCGCGGCCGGTGGCGTTGTACAGGTCGACCAGCGACTGCGGAATGCCGTCGAGCGGGAACGACTCGATCAGCCGCACGATCGACGTCATCGAAAGATGGAGGCTTGTCGACTCGAGCGGCTCGATGAAGCCGCTGGCCAGGCCGAGCGAGACCACGTTCTTGTTCCACGCCTTCAAGCGCCGCCCCGTGCGGAACTGCACCGGCCAGGGCTCGCGGATCACCGGGGCTGCCGCGTCGCGCAGCAGCTTGTCGCGCGCCTCGTCGTCGGACATGTGGCGACTGGAGTACACCAGCCCGCAACCGACCCGGTGCTGCAGCGCGATGTGCCAGCGCCAGCCGGCCTCGTGCGCGATCGCCCGCGTATAGGGCACCGGCGGACCGACCGATTCGGTCTGCAACGCGACTGCGCGGTCGCAGGGCAGCCAGTTGTTCCAGTCCTCGTAACCGGTCTTGAGGGTCTGCTCGATCAGCAGGCCGCGGAAGCCGGTGCAGTCGATGAACAGATCGCCTTCGATCACCTGCCCGTCTTCCAGCACCAGCGATTCGACGTAGCCCGATTCGCCGTTCTGCCTGACTTCGCGGATCTTGCCTTCCACGCGCCGGAGCCCGTAACTCTCGGCCTTGCCTCGCAGGAAGCGCGCGTACAGCCCGGCATCGAGGTGGTAGGAATAATTGACCTGCGGCGACTCCAGCAGGGCAAACCGGTCGCCACGGGACGCCACCGTCTCCAGGCAGTAGTCGCCCAGGTCCGACTGCATGCCGCGGCGCATGCTGTCGAGCCAGAAGTGATGGAAGCCGCAGACCAGCGTGCTCTGGCCGGTGATACCGAACGGATGGATGTAGCGCTCGCCGTGACGGCGCCAGTTCTCGAACGAGATCGACAGCTTGAAGGTGCCTGCGACCGAGCGCAGGAACTCCTGCTCGTCGATCTGCAGGAAACGGTGGAAGTTGCGGATTGGCGGCACTGTCGACTCGCCGACGCCGACCGTGCCGATCTGCTCGGATTCGATCAGGACCACGTCCAGCAGCTCGCGGAACTGGTGCGTCAGTGCGGTCGCGGCGAGCCAGCCCGCCGTGCCGCCGCCGGCGATCACCACCTTTCGAATCCTGCCCTTCTCCATCCTTCCCTTCTCCTCTGCGTGTGGTGGTTGCCGGCGCGCCGGCTCAACGGTTGAGTTTTGCGATCAGCATCGCCCGAAGCTGCCGCGCCAGCGTTTCATCGATGCTGCCAAGGACCTGGCGTGCCGCTTCCGGCAGATGCTCGCCGGCGCGATCTGCCGGACCGAAGACGTAGTAGTCGAAGATCTCGCGCCATGCCTCCTTCTCACGCCGGGGCCGGTCGCGAATGGTCCACAGCGCGTGATACAGCGCGTGCATGGGCGTTGGAACATGGGCGGAAACGCTGCTCCACCAGTAGTTCACCAGCACGTTGAACGGCTCCAGCCCCTGCACGTGATGCCACCACAGGCTCGGAATGAAGATCGCATCGCCGGCCTCGAGTACCGCGCTTTGCCCGGCCGCGAGCGCGTCACGGAAGCGCGGATAGCGCTGGAAATCCGGCGCGGCGAAATCGACCACGCTGACCGCCTGACCACCGGGAGTGGGTTCCAGCGGGCCTGGATAGAGGTTGTCGATCTGCGCGGGCGGAAACAGGGTGAAACGGCGGCGGCCGCCAGCGCAGCAGGCGATGTTGTTGAGGGCGTCGTAATGGCACGACGCGGTGACGCGATTGCCGATCCAGATGCTCGGCGGCGCCTCGATGCCCTGGGCCGCCAGGTCCAGGTCATTGTCGGCGCGCATGCCGGGCAAGCGGCTGTCGACCAGCAACGAGGCGACGTAATAGGTCGGCGGTTGCGAATCGTCGGCATGGGCGGCGATCTCGTCGAGCACCTGCCCCAGGTCGCCGCGCCGCACCTCGCAGTTCAAGTCGGTGAAGTCGGCGTTGTAGAACGGTCGTCCCGCCACCTCCGGCCCGCCCCAGGAGTAGGTCACCGGTTGGCCGTTGTAGAACCCACGCAGATATTCCATGGCCTCGTGCATCGAGCGCGACGCCGCCTGCACCAGTCCCCAGTCGCAGGCCAGGCCGCGCAGCACGGCCGGTTGCCCGGAAGCGAGCAGTTCCTCGATCGGCGGCGAGGCGGAGCCTGCGCAGTCGATGACGCGGATCCGGGCCGCCACGTCGACGGCCGCGCCCATCACTGCGCCTCCGCCGCCAGGCGCAGGCGACGCTGCTTCTCGGCCATCAGCCGGCGCAGGTTGTGCACCGAGGATTGCACCAGGAACGCCCCTTCCAGGTAGCCGGCGAGGTGCAACTGGTGCAGCGAGCGGGCGTCCAGCGCCGCCAGGCGCTCGCGATCGATGCCGTGCAGGCCGGCCAGGCTGACGCGGTGCTCTTCGTCCAGCTGCAGGCTGAGCTTCAATGGCTGGATCAGCCCCAGCGCATCGAACGCGGCGAACATCGCCTTGCCCGCATCCACGCCGTCGCGGATGCCGCGAAGCACGGTGGACACATGTTCGAGGTAAGGGCTGTTGCCGCCGTGCGCCAGGAACACCGGTTCACCCTCGGCGAAACTGATGCGGGGATGCTGCATGTCGACGTGGATGACCGCCTCGTGGCGCAGTTCACCCTCGATGCGCTGCTCCTGGAAGCCGATAAGGAACGGCCCCTTGGCGACGACGCCCGGCAGGTAGGCGGCATTCCAGCGTCCTTCGTGCAGGAACAGGTTCTCGTTGCGATCGAAACCCAGCAACGCCACCGCCTGCCATGCGTCCCCTTCCGGGTCCTTGCGGAAGAAGATCGGGTACTCGCGCTGGAGCTCCGCGAACTCCGTCGGAAAGGCCGCCACGACCCCGATATCGTCGCCGAACTCGCGACCGAAGCGGGTGATGACCCGCAGGTCCTTGTGCTTGATGTTGTTGAGCAGTTCGTATTGGGGCATGGCCGGAACGAGGACGGGTTTGCACGATGTTATGCGCTTGCCGGGCGAAGAAGGAAAGCCCCCCGGACACCCGCGGATCACATTGATGTTGAAGCGCAAAAAAACGGGCAGGACAGCTGCTCGCGCAGCGGCCCTGCCCTGGTTCAATACCCTGGGAGGGTCCTCAGAACTTGTAGCGCACCCCCAGCATGTAGCGTGGGCTCTGATCGAGCAGCTTGATGATCTGCTTGTCGGAGCGGCCGTGCCAGCGCACGTCCTCACCGGTCAGGTTGATCGCCTCGAAGCTGGCGGACCAGTGATCGTTGAAGTCGTAGCCCACGTTCATGTCCCACTGGTCGTATTCCTCGACGTAGTAGGGGTTGCGGTTGGAACCGTTCTGGTTCGCCAGGATCAGGTACTCGTCACGCCAGTTCCAGGCCAGGCGCACCGACCAGCCGTACTTCTCGTACATCAGCATCACGTTGGCCGTGTCGCTCAGTCCCAGCAGGGCGAACTGGTCGCGCTCGATCACCGTGTTGTCGAAGGCGACGTCGCCTTGCACCAGGGTGTAGTTGGCGTACACGCCGAAGCCGGACTCGCCGAAGAAGTACTGGCCACCCATTTCCCAGCCATGCAGGTTGGCGTCGTTCTGGTTGACCGGACGGTTGACGTCGAACTCATACAGCGGATCGTCGGCCTCGCCCACCAGGTCGTAGGTGTTTTCCATCGCCAGCGACTGCGCCGAGCTGCCGTCGTAGGCAGCCAGGCCGCCGGTCTCGGGGTTGCGCAGCATCGCCAGCGCGGCGAACAACGCGGTGTCGTTGGCCGAACAGGCCTGGGCGACGTCGTTGCCGGCGGCGTTGACCTGGTCGCTGCACGTCGTGCTCTGCAGGAAGGCCAGTGCGGCCTGCGCATCCGGGCCGGAGGTCGGGTCGGTCAGACCGTACAGCGGCTCGCGCACCACCGAGGTGCCGATGAAGTTCTTCACGTCCTTGTTCCAGAAAGTCACCGAGATGAAGCTGGCGTCGGCGAAGTACCACTCCACCGCAAGGTCGAGGTTGTCCGATTCCAGCGGATCCAGCATCGGGTTCTGAGCGTCGCCGTTGGCGCGGGTGGACGGGTTGATCAGGATCGAACCGGTCGGCTGGTTCGGCGTCGGGCCCGAATAGAGATTGCCGTAAGGCGCGCGCGCGATGGTCTTGCTGAACGATGCGCGGGCCTTGATCTCATCGGTGAGGTCGAGGGCGAAGTCGAGGTTCGGCAGGACGAAGTCGTAGCTGTGCGTCTCGCTGAAGGGCACCTGTTCGTCGCCGCGCAGGATGCGGAAGTCGTTGTTGGCCTGCCACTGGATGGCACTGGGCAGGGCAACCTGCGAGGTCGAGGTCAGGTACGTCTTCTCGTAGCGCACGCCGATGCGGGTGTGGGTCGGGTATCCGCCCAGCGTGCCCTCCAGGTCGATCTGGCCGTACACCGCGTCGGTGTCTTCCTTCACGCGGTTGTCGGCGGCCAGCTGCGGGTTGTAGCGGGTGGTGGCACCGTAGAAGTCGCCCGCCCACAATGCACCGGCCGTGGCACTTCCCAGCCATGCGCCGTGGGCCGCACCGGGAGCGCTGTAGTCGTCGAACATGCCGACGATGTCGATCGGGCGGATCAGCTCGGCCAGGCCCGGTTCGTTGCCGGTATTGGCCACGCCCCAGTCGCCCAGCGTCGAGTAGGCCTCGGTGGCCTGCTTGCGCGTCATCGTCGTTTGCGACGAATCGACGCCGAACTGGAAGCGGCCGTCGTCGAACACGTACTCGCCGTCGATGCGGCCCTGCTTGATCTCGGTCTCCTGGCGCTGGTAGTTGATGCGCAGCACCTGCGAGCCGATCTGTTCGCTCGGGAAGGCCGGGTTCACGGTCCCATTGGTGCCGGCGATGGCGTCAGCCGAGGTCGGGAACCAGGTGAACGAGCCGATCGGCAGGCCGCTGTTGAAGGAAAGCTCCTGAGCGAAGTTGCCGCCGCAGTAAGGACCGACCGTGCAGTTGTTGGTGCCGGCAATACTGAAGAAGGTCGAGCCACCGCCGGTGACCGGATCGTTGGGTCGGCTCTCGGAGGTCGTGTTGTGGGCGTCGAAGGTCAGGCGGAAGCGATCTGTGACGTCCCAGGCGGCGTTGAAGCCCAGCGAATCGAGCTTGTACTCCTGCTCCTGGTGCTGCTGCTCGTAACCGAAGTCCTTGGTGCCGACGATGTCGCGGATGAAGGTTGGCGTGGCCACTGCCTGGCCGGTGTCGAACGTGAGGTCGGTGAAGCTGTTGGCGCGCTGCAGCCAGATGGTCTGCTCGGCGCGGTCTTCGGTGATCTCGTTGGTCGAGTAGGTGTAGTCCAGGGTAAACGTCAACGCATCGGTGGGCGCGAACTGCAGCACGGCCTGGCCATTGATGCGCTCGCGCTCGAAGTCGGCGAACGCATAGCGCAGATCGTTCGGCATGCCGTACAGCTGGCCGATCGCCGGCGCATTGGTCACCACCGCGTCCGGACGCAGGGACGGGTCGGTGCCGGTCCAGCGCTGCATGTTCCATGCGTTTTCGGTGGCCTGCACCGAACCGCCGTGGCGCTTCTGGTAGCTCGCCGAGAGCCCGACGCCCCAGGTCTTGTCGTCGTTGGTGTAGCTGAAGATGCCGGACACTTCCGGCGTGATGTCGGTGTCGAAAGGCTGGGAGTCGTCGTACACGCCCTTGGCGCCGGCAGTGGCGACAAGACCCTGGTGGTTGAACGGACGGTCGGTCTCGATGTCGATGGTCGCACCGATGCCGCCGCTGGGGACGTTGGCCTGTCCGGTCTTGTAGACCTGCAGCGTGGAGATCGCCTCCGACGCCAGCTGCGCGAAGTTGAACGCGCGCGTGCCGCCGTCCACGCCGCCGATCGGCACCTGGCCGGGCGCGCCGAATGCGTCCGCACCCGGAATGGTGCGACCGTTGAGGGTGACCATGTTGAACTGCGGGCCGAAGCCGCGCGCGGTGACCTGCGCACCTTCGCCGTCGCGTCGTTCGATCGAGATGCCGGTGATGCGCTGCAACGACTCGGCAAGGTTGGTGTCAGGGAACTTGCCCAGGTCCTCGGCGCTGATCGCATCGACGATACCGGCCGAATTGCGCCTGATCTCCATGGACTGGTTGAGGCTGTTGCGCATGCCGGTGACCGTGACCGTGTCCAGCGTCGTGGCCTCGTCCGACGACGACTGCGCGGTCGTGGCCTGGGCCGCTGTCGTCTGTGCAGTCGTGGTCTGCGCGGTAGTGGTCGGCGTGGCGGCCGCTGCGGCGGCGTCCTGCGCATAGGCAGGATTGATGACCAGCACGCCACCGACGAAGGTGAACATCGCGGTGGACTTGAAGCGCTTCTTGAACCGCTTTGACATCTGGCTCATTGCGAAGTCCTCCCAGAAGGGGAACCACTTGTTGCCGTATCCACGGCACGACGCCCAGCTGTCGCCTGCACCAAGGACGCCCACAGAACGTGGCACCGAAACCGACTCATATGGTCTTACCCCCTCAACTTCGATCGATGGATGTATTGCCCTTGAAGGGCGCCTGCAGGCCCGTGCCTGCTACTCCGGAACGAGCGTCAATCGACGCCCGTGCAGCAACGCTGTTGGCTTGGCATTTCTAGTTTCGATTCCAGTCCGCGTGGGTCGGTGGCGTTTCGGTGGACCTCCAGGTACCCGCTGCGGCGGGCAAAAGTGATAGCGCTATCATCTGGGCCGAGACTAAACATTAAGTTTCCATACATGTCACCGTGCAGTGCAGCAAAATTTGGCTATGAATTCGCCAGACTCGGAACAGCAACCGCTCGCCCGACGTGCTCGAGAAAGTTTCATCCGTAACCAGCCCCGTTGCGCTTCGCGCCCATCCCCCGATTCCTGAGAGCGCTATCAGCCGCGTACGTCGTACGGTGTTCGAACAGGCCACCCGAGCCGGTCAGCTCGCGGACGGTCCGCCAAGCAGGACGCCGTAGGACTGAAGGAACTCCACCGTGCCGTGGAATATCAGGCCGCCCCCCATGGCCGACACGAAGAAGCCCACGATCCTCGTCGCCGCATCGACGCCCTGCGGGCCGATCCTGCTCAGGATCTTCTTCGCGTAGATCAACGACACATAGGTGCACAGCACGGCCGCGGCGATCGCGGCGACCACGACGGCGAACGAGACGACCAGGTGGTCGGACTTGCGCACCAGCGAGGTCAAGCCGATCACCGTGGCGATCACGCCGGGCCCGAACATGATCGGCATGGCCAGGGGAATGAAGGAGACATCGCCACCGTTGCCCTTCCCGCCCGACAGCATGCTGTTCGGGCTGGGCGAGAACAGATCGAAGCCGATCCGCATCAGGATCACGCCGCCGACCACGCGCACCATGCTCAACGGCACCCCGAACAGACGCAGCAGGACGTTGCCGAATACCAGGAAGAACAGGCACAGCAGCAGGACGTTGATGCACGCCTTGCGCGCGGTGGCCCGACGCTCGTCATCGCCCTTGCCATCCATCAGGCTGAGGAACACCGGGATGGCTTCCAGCGGGTTGATGATCGCCAGCAGGGTCGTGAAAAGGCTGAAGAAGAGCGTGGCGTCTGCCATCGGCGTCAGCGATTCCCGGCGCCCTCGATCCGGGCGCACCGGCTGGGAGTCTTGGCGCGCATCGATAACGGTGACGTGAGGGATGCGCCCGGAGTGCCGCCCCAGGTTACGCAATATCAATAACTTACATCGCACATCGCAGGTAATACATCTGCCAGGACGGCATTCCGATTCCCACATATCCCTTGCCGGGATACATTTCCCTGCGCGTGGGCGCCCGCCCTGCAGGCGGCCGCCCGGCGCAAGGACCCAGCTAGAGCAACCAGGACCGGCATCGGAGCGTTTTTTGACTGAGTACAGTTCGCCGGCACCGCCGCTGTTTGCTGTTGTTCCCGACGGTCTCTTCGGACCCCTCGCCTCTTCCAACCGGCTCCACTACTGGCGGCTGCTGTGCCAGCTGTTCGCCGAGTTCTTCGGTCCCGACGCACCGATGCCGCCCAGTGTCGGCTTCCCGCGTCGCGAGATCACCTCGGCCATCGAGCGCTACCTGCTGACCGACGACCCGTGGGAGGACGACGGCGCGGCGCCCGACGCACCGCTGGCCATGCGCGCCAATGCGATCCACGAGCGCTTCCGCGCCGCCGGCTGGCTGCGCCAGGAACGCGTTGGTGCCCGCGAAATGGTGTCGATGACCCATGCGGTGGCGCAGCTGCTGGCGACCCTGATGGATTTCGCCGAGCGCGGACCGGCCTTCTTCGGCGCCAAGGTGCGCTCGATCGAGCTGCAGCTGCAGCAGGTCGTGGCCGGCAATGCCGGCGGCGACAGTCTCGATGAAGCCGCCGAGCAGTCGCGGCAGCTGCTGTCCTATGTCTCGGCGATCAGCGTGCAGGTCCGCGATCTGATGCCGGAACTGATCAAGGCCGAGAGCACCGCCCAGTTCGCACGCCAGTTGTTCGAGCGCTATGTCGGCGAGCTGTTCGTCGGCGACTACGCACAGCTGCACAACGCCGACCATCCCCTCGCCCGTCGCACCGCGATCCTGACCATGGTCCGCGACATCGAGCAGTCCGACATTCGCGGGCAGCTCATCGCGTGGTACACCGAGCGCGCGACGGGCGGCGATCTCGTCCGTGCCGAGCAGCGCCTGCAACGCAGCCTGCGCCGTCTGTACGAGATCGATCGCATCGACGAATACCTGGCCCGCCTTGATGACGACATCCGCCAGGCCAACCGCCGCGCACTGGCCTTCCTCGACTACCGCCTGCGCGCGCCGGACAAGCTCGACGTATTGCTGCGGCGCGCCTGCCGCGGCGTGCTCGCGGCGCCGCAGGAGGCACTGCGCCTGCCGGTTGCGCCCGGGCCGCTGATGGACGAGCAGCGCCTGCGAGCGCCACAGCAGCGGCCCAGGCCTATCCCGCGCACGGCCAACACCAGCCGCGAACCCACGCCCGAACAGCTGGCGCGGCTGAACCTGCTGCGGCAGATGACGCGCGCGCGCCTGGTCAAGCCCGAGGACCTGCTGCACTACGTCGATCGTCACTTCGGTGCGACCGACAGCGTCGATTCGGAGGCCATGGAGATCGCCAGCATCGAGGATTTCCGCGCCTACCAGACCTTGATCACGCTCGCGCTGCGCAGCCGCCGCCAGGGCGGCCTGCGCCGCGACGACCCGATCCACCGGATGCTGCGCGGATTCCGCATCCAGCTGCGCGATGGCGAGCAGACCGCCAACGCCTTCCTGGAGTCGCCGCGCTTCGTCCTGCATCGCACAAGGACATCCACTTGAAGGACGCCGCATGAAACGCTCATGGGCCACGTTGAGCCAACTCTCCGGCGGCATGTACACCGCGCAGGATTTCGAACGCACGGCCTACCGGCTGGTCACCGAGCAGGTGCTCTACAGCGCCGACCGCAAGTCGCGCAACGCCTACCACCTGGTGGAAACCTACCTGGCCGATTTCGCCGCCGCGTTGGAACCCTTGGGCATCCGCCTGGAGCGCAATGCACACTTCCGCTATGTCACCGCCCTGCCCGCGCACGGCGAAGGCACGGCAGTGAGCCTGGACGAGACGCTGCTGATCCTGGTGCTGCGCCAGCGCTACGACGAGGCGATGCGGCAGGGACAGGTGGAAGACCACGGCGACGTGCTGGTGGAACTGCCGGAGCTGCAGGAGGCCTACCAGTCGCTGACCGGCCGCGAGCTGCCCGAGACCGGCGCGCTGCGCAGCCAGTTGCGCGCGCTCAAGCGCTGGTCGGTATGCCGGATTACCGAATGCGACCCGGGTGACCCGCAACCCTTCCGCATCCTGGTGCGGCCGGCGATCGTCGAGATCGTCGGCGCGCAGTGGTTGCAGCGCCTGGACCAGCACAATACGCACGACGTCGCGGCCATCAACAACGATGACGGCCAGGCCAGCAACGAGCTTTCCATGGAGCCCGACGATGTATCAGCTTAAGCGCGCCCATCTCGTCCAGTTCTTCCTGTTCCAGGCGCAAACGCTCGAGCTGGACCTGAGCACGGCGATCATCGCCCCCAACGGCGCCGGCAAGAGCGCGTTGCTGGACGCCCTGCAGATCGTCATGCTCGGCGGCGACCGCAACCAGATCCGCTTCAATGCCCAGGCCGGCGGCAGCCATCGTGCCCGGACCATCCGCGACTACTGCCTGGGCGTGTACCGCTCCGGCGACGACGGCCGCGACCGCGAAACGGCCACGACCTACCTGAGCCTGGTGTTCGAGGACCAGGACAGCGGCGAGACGCTGACCGCGGGCATCGCCCTGGCGGCGTCGGCGGCCGAGCCCGATCACCGCGTCAACGGCCTGTACCTGCTGCCGCGCGTGGCGCTTTCGCTCGACGACCATCTGGAAGTGGTCAAGGGCGAGCAGCTGCCGCAGGAGTGGTCGCGCTTTCGCGAGCTGATCGCGCAGCGCTGCAAGGCCACCGGCAGCAAGGCCGAGCTGCACAGCAGCAGCGACCGCTTCGTGAAGGACCTGCTGTTCCGGTTGCGCCCCGGCCCGGCCGCGCAACTGGACGCGGTGGCCTACCGCAAGGCATTCCAGAACGCCCTCAACCTGCAGCGGGTCAGTGACGTCGACCTGTTCGTGCGCACGCTGGTGGCCGAGGAGCGCCCGACCGAGATCGGCAAGTTCCGCGCACTGCTCGATGGCTTTCGCCTGATCAAGGAGAAGATCGAACAGGTCGCACGCCGGATCGACGAAGCCGAACAGGTCGAGCAGCAGTACAAGAAGGTTTCCCAGCAGGCGACGCGGGCCGCGTCCTACCGCGCCCTGGGTGCCGAGTACCAGCGCGACCTCCATTCCGAGCGCGTCGATGCCGCCGAACAGACGCTGGCGACCTCGCACGAAACGCTGCGCGGCAAGCGACTCGCCCTCGCCCAGGCCCGCAGCGACCGCGAGAACGCGCGCCTGGCCGCGGACGAGGCCGGCAAGCGCCTGCAGGGCACGCGTGGCTACCACGAGCAGGCATCGTTCGAGCAGCTCGCCGCGCCCTACCAGGAGGAACTGGCGCGCCTGAAGAAGGAACTCATGCGCAGCGCCGGCTTCGTCCGCGACCAGCTGCAGGCGGCGGGAAAACTCGGCCTGCCCGGCGTCGACGCGCATCTGCTCAAGGGCGCCGTCGCGCCGTGGCAGGCGCTGTACGACCAGCTCGCCGCGCTGGTGGCCGATGCCGACATCCTGGTCTCGCCCGAAGCCCTGCACGATGAGCTGCGCCAGGCCATCGAGCACGCCGCGCCGATCATTGCGGCAGTGACCGCGTACGAGCGCGAACGCCACAATGCCCTCGACCAGGCACGTCAGGGCGCGCTGACCGCGCGCCAGAATCTTGCCCGCCTCAATGCCGGCCAATCCGAGCTGCGCCCGGACGTGGCCCGCATGATGAGTTACCTCGCCGATGCCGGCGTCGAAGCGCGGCCGGTTTGCGACCTAGTGCAGGTAAGCGATCCTGCCTGGCAACGCGCGATCGAAGGCTATCTGCGCAGCCATGTCGAGGCGCTGCTGATCGCGCCCGAGCACGAGGAGCAGGCCGTGCGCCTGTACCGCTCGCTGCAGGGCGCGCGCTCGGTGTACGGGGTCAAGCTGGCCTTGTGCAGCCATGCGCGCCAATCCCGTGGCGATGCCACGCCGGCAGCCGGCCAGGTCTCGTCCCTGCTGACCGGCGACAACGAGGATGCCCTCGCCTACCTGCGGCGGCAGCTCGGCGACCTGCGCTGTGTCGCCACCGAGGCCGAAGTCGTGCGCAGCCGCCATGGCCTGAGCAATGACGGCCTGGTCGCCAAGGGCGGCGGCGTGGAGCGACTGCGCCTGCCTGCCGCAAGCGAACTGAAGATCGGCGCCTCCAGCAGCCGCGAGCGGCAGAAGCTGCTGCGCGAGGAACTGGACGCGGCCGAACGTCGTATCGGCGAACTGGAATCGCAATGGCGCCCGGTGCATGCCAGCGCCACCGGCCTGGCCCGCATCGGCAACGCCGAGGACATGGCCCGCGACGCCCACGAGCTGCTGCTCAAGCACCGCCAGGCCGCCGCCCGTTACCGCGCCCTGAAGGACAACCAGGACGCCGCCAGCGATCCCGACCTGATCCGCCTGAGCGAACAGGCGCACGAATCCGAACGCCGCCGGCAGGAACTCGAGGCCCTGGTCGAGCGCCTGGTCGGCGAAGAAGCCGTCGCCACCGGCAAATGCGCCGAAGCCGAGGCCGCGCTGCTGGCGCTTGGCGAACAAAGCGATGCCGTCGCCCGCCGCGCCAGCGAGGCGTTCTCGCATGCCGATGTCGACGCCAACCTGGTCGAGCACCAGCGCGAGGAACTCGACGGCAAGATCACCGAGCTCGCCGACCGCCTGCAGCGCTGCCAGAGCCGCGCCGACGAGAGCGATCGCATCCTCAACGGCCTGCTGCCCGAGGCCTGGCGCGGACTGGCCCAGTACGGCAAGGACCATGGGCTGGTGCTCGACATGGAGCCGGGGCAATGGCGCCAGGCCAACGCATTGCTGCACAAGGAAATCGATCACCTCAAGGGCACCGAACTGGTCCAGCACCAGGCCGCCGCCGACGAGGCCTATTCGACAGCGGTGGAGACCTTCCGCTCCAACGTCGCCTCGGCGCTCTACGACAACTTCACCCGGTTGCGGCACCAGATCAACACGCTCAACCGCACGTTGCAGCGCAGTCCTGCCTTCTCCAACAACGAGCGCTATCAGTTCAAGTACGACGTCGCCCCCGAGTTCCGCGACCTCCACCGCTTCATCAACAAGGCGGCCGATGTCGGCCAGACCGACACCCTGTTCGGCAGCGCCGGCGAAGTCCCCGCCGCGTTCCGCGACATCATCGAGGACAAGATCGGCAGCAAGGGCGCGAACACGCCCTCGCCACTGGACGACTACCGTCGCTTCTTCAGCTTCGAGGTCGTCATCAAGCAGGAAGAAACGGTCATCGGCACGCTCAGCGAGCGCATGCGCTCGGGCTCCGGCGGCGAGCACCGTGCGCCGCTCTACGTCATCGCCGGCGCGGCACTGGCGGCGGCCTACGGCAAGGCCGAGGGCCAGCAGGGCGGCCTGGGGGTGATCATGCTCGACGAGTTCGGCGACAAGATCGACGCCCAGAACGCGCGCGCCACGACCAATTACCTGCGATCGCTCGGACTGCAGCTGATCGTCGCCGCGCCCGATACCGCGCAGGGAACGCTCAGCGGCGTGCTCGACAGCTATATCGAGCTGTTCCGCGATGGCCCGCTGCTGCAGCTCGAGCGCGTGGTCGTGCACGGCCGCGGCCGCGAGCTGCTGGAGAGCGACCAGTTCCAGCTGCATCCGCAGTTGCTCGAAGCAGAGATCAAGCGCGTCACCCTGGAGAAGGAACCGGCTTAGCTATTTGCCGGATTTGGACAAGGCCTCAAGCGCAATTTGCAAATTTGCGCTGTAACACTGAGGAAATGTCTTATCCTTTTGGGCGCACCCCATAGCCAACCGAGGCGACCATGCGCATCGTCTTGGCCGACGACCATCCGATCGTCCGTAGCGGCGTCCGCACCCTGCTGGAGCGCGACCACCAGACAGTGAAGGTGGTCGCCGAAGCGGCCACGGCCGATGAACTGCACCGCGTGCTCGATGCGACGCCGTGTGACCTGGTCATCACCGACTTCAACATGCCCGGCGGCCGCATGTCGGACGGCCTCAGCCTGCTGGGGATGCTCCACCGCAAGTGGCCCGACCTGCCGGTGGTAGTGCTGACGATCGTCAGCAATCCGGGCGTGCTCCATTCGATCATGGCGACCGGCGCCCGCGGACTGGTCAACAAATCCGAAGCCCTCGGCGAACTGCCCTTGGCAGTGGAGGCCGTGGCGCAGGGACGCACTTACCTCGGCGCCGCCATGGAGCAGGCGCTGCAATCGACCCAGGCCACGGACGGAAAGGTCGGGCTGTCGATTCGCGAATCCGAGGTGTTCCGCCTGTTTGCCTCCGGCCTGACCGTGTCGCAGATCGCCAGGCAACTCAATCGCAGCGTAAAGACCGTCAGCCGGCAGAAGGTCGATGCGATGGCGAAGCTCCGCATCGAGAACGACATCGACCTGTACACCTACGCGCGCGAGCACGGATTGCTCTAGGCAACGCCGGCGCCGGGTTCGCTCCAGCACCTGGAGAACCGGCGTCGCGCGGAGCGGCTTCCGTCGTGCCGCCCTGATCCCCGTTAAGGCGTGGGGAGCACGCTGCCTACACCGGCGCCGGCGTAATTTGAATCGATGCGCATCGCCCAGATCGCCCCCCTCTACGAGGCCGTGCCGCCCCTGCTCTACGGCGGAACCGAGCGGGTGGTTGCGCACCTCACCGATGCCCTCGTCGAAGAGGGTCATGAAGTCACGTTGTTCGCTTCGGCCGATACCTGCACTCGCGCCGAACTGGTGGCCATGCGCGACCAGGCCATCCGACTGGACCCGGCGCCCCTGAAGTCGGACCTGGCCGCGCACCTTTCGATGCTCCACGAAGTACGCCGGCGCGCCGACGAGTTCGACGTGCTGCATTTCCACGTCGACCTGCTGCACTACCCGTTCTTCGAACGCTGTGCGGAAAAGACCGTGACCACGCTGCACGGTCGCCTCGACCTCAAGGACCTGGCGAACGCCCACGGCCGCTGGCCGCAGTTTCCGCTGGTGTCGATATCCGACAGCCAGCGCCGCTCGATGGAAGACCTGAACTGGGTCGACACCATCCACCACGGATTGCCCGAGCGCCTGTACGACTTCTCGGCGCGTCCGCAGGGCGGATACCTCGCCTTCCTGGGAAGGATCTCGCCGGAAAAGCGCGTCGATCGCGCCATCGCCATCGCGCTCGCCGCGGGCCTGCCGCTTCGGATCGCCGCCAAGGTCGATGCGGTCGACCGCGCCTACTTCCACGCGCAGATCGAACCGCTGCTCGATTCTCCCGGCATCGAGTACATCGGCGAGATTTCCGACGCCGAGAAGAACCGCTTCCTGGGCGACGCGCTCGCCCTGCTTTTTCCGATCGACTGGCCCGAGCCGTTCGGTCTGGTGATGATCGAGGCGATGGCCTGCGGCACGCCGGTGCTGGCCTGGAACTGCGGATCGGTCCCGGAAGTCGTCGAACCTGGCGTCTCCGGGTTCATCGTCTCCTCCGAAAGCGAGGCGATCGCGACCCTGCCTGCCCTGCTCGCGCTCGACCGTCGCGCGATCCGTGACAGCTTCGGGCACAGGTTCACCTCGGCGGTGATGGCGCGGGGATACATCGAGCTCTATTGGCGCCTGTTGCGTGAGGCCGCACAGCATCGTCGCACCGGCTGAGGGACGAGCATGGACCCTTCTGCCGCGGCCTCGCTCAACACCGGCTACGTCCTCAAGGAGGGCGAAACGTTCGTCGTCGCCAACCGACAGGGCGACATCGAGGGCGGCGCCGACGGCCATTTCCACAATGACACCCGGATGCTGTCGCGGTTCCGGCTGCGCCTTGGCGACACCAGTCCGGTGCTGCTGAGCTCCTACGTCACGCGCGACAACGTCTTCTTCGTCGCCCACATGACCAACCGGCTGCTGCCGCCGCTCGGCGGAACCTCCACCGGTGAAGGGCTGGTCTATATCAAGCGTGTGCGCTTTCTGCACGAAGACCGGATGTACGAGCGGTTCAAGCTGCTCAACTACGGCAGCGAACCGGCACACATTCCGCTGTGCTTCGATGTCGGCGCCGATTTCGCCGACATGTTCGAGGTGCGCGGAAGTACGCGCCAGCGTCGCGGCGAGCTGCTGCCGGTGGAGGTGCTCGAGCATGGCCAGGTCTACCGCTATCGCGGCCTCGACGATCAGCTGCGTACCTCATGCGTGACCTTCTCCGACCTGCCCGACCGCGTGGATGCCTGCGAGGCGAACTTTGTCGTCGCGCTCGCGCCCGGCGCGCGACGCGTCATGTTCGTCGAGGTGGGCAGCGAACAGGCGCCGGCCGACCGCAGCCGCTTCCGCGCCGCCGCCGCGCATGCCCGCAAGCGCATGCGCGTTCGCAACCGGCGCAGTGCCCGGGTCCGCAGCGAAGGCCCGCTGTTCAATGACTGGATGGAGCGGTCGCGCGCCGACCTGACCATGCTGACCAGTGAGCTCGACACCGGTCCCTATCCGTACGCCGGCATTCCCTGGTTCTCCACGCCGTTCGGCCGCGATGCGGTCATCACCGCGCTGCAGACGCTGTGGCTGGATCCGCAACTGGCGTGCGGCGTGTTGACGTTCCTGGCCCGTCACCAGGCGCAGGAAGAGTCGTCCTTCATGGACTCCTCGCCCGGCAAGATCATGCACGAGACCCGAAAGGGCGAGATGTCGGCACTGGGCGAGTTGCCATTCGGCCGCTACTACGGCGGCGTCGACACCACGCCCTTGTTCGTCGGCCTGGCCGGGGCCTATCTCGAACGCACCGGTGACCGCAGCCTGATCGAAGCGATCTGGCCGGCGCTGGAAGCGGCCACGGCATGGATCGAGCGTGTGTGCGATGCCAATCCTGCCGGCTTCCTGGACTACGCGCGCGGCGAGGCCAGCGGCCTGTCCAACCAGGGCTGGAAGGACAGTTCCGATTCGGTGTTCCATGCCGATGGTCGCTCGCCACAAGGGCCGATCGCCCTGGTCGAGGTACAGGGCTATGCATTTGCCGCGCTGCGCGCGATGGCCGCGATGGCACGGATGCGCGGCGCCGAAGCCAAGGCCGACGCCTGGGTGCAACGCGCCGAGCGACTTCGTGCCGAGGTCGAGCGACGCTTCTGGATGGCCGACAGCAATTTCTATGGCATCGCCATCGACGGCGCCGGTGAGTTGTGCGCGGTGCGCGCCAGCAATGCCGGACACCTGCTGTACAGCGGCCTGCCAAACGGCGAGCGCGCGGCATCGGTGACGACGCAACTGCTCGACGCGCCGTTCTTCAGCGGCTGGGGCATCCGCACGCTGGCCCAGGACCAGGCGCACTACAACCCGATGTCGTATCACAACGGTTCGGTGTGGCCGCACGATTCGGCCCTCTGCGCCGCCGGCATCGCCGCCTACGGCCCGCGCTCGGGAGCCGTGCGCCTGCTGCGCGGTGCGTTCGAGGCGGCGGTGCATTTCAACATGCGCCTGCCGGAGTTGTTCTGCGGTTTCCCGCGCTCGCACGGCAGTGCCCCGGTCGCCTACCCCGTGGCCTGCCTGCCGCAGGCCTGGGCGGCCGGCTCGGCGTTCATGCTGGTGCAGGCGTGCCTGGGGATCACGATCGACGGGGCGCACTCGGAGATCCTGCTCGACCGCCCGCAGTTGCCGATCGGCATCGACGAGATCGTGGTGCGCCGCGTGCCGATCGCCGCCACCCACGTCCACCTCGTCCTCAAGCGGCTGAACGAGCGCGTGGGCGTATTCGTCGAAGGTCCCGGCACGGACAGCGTGTCGGTGCGGATCAAGGGCTGACCGGCCCGCACCGACATATCGTGGACCGCAGATGAAGTGCCGCAGCGGCGTGGTCGCATGCATCGCGTGCCCGCGCTAAACTGCGGCCCATGTCCCTGCGTGCCTTCCTGCTCCGTGCGCTGCTCTGCCTCAGCCTGGTCCTCAATGGATCCGGCTACGCAGTCGCGTCCACGCAGATGCAGCTGATGCACGTGGCAGCCACGCAGGCTTCGTCGGTTGACGCGACGCGGACTGCCCCGCCCTGCCACGAGCAGCCTGACGAGGGCAGCGCCGCATCGACCATGCACATGATGGCAGAGATGGCATCGTCGGCTGCCTGTGGCGACAGCCACGGCAGCCAGGCCGCGCCTGACTGCTGCCAGTCCTCGCAATGCGCGTGTGATTGCCTGCAGTACGCGACGGCCACCCTCGCCGATGTGCCCGCCCTGCCCGCCGTGATCGAGCACGCGGCAGCGATTCGCGCACTGAGCCCCAGCCACGTCGCACCGGCGCTGGCAAACCCGATACGACCTCCGATTGGTTGAGTGCCCGGCACCGCTGGTGCCGACGTTCCAATGGCGTTGATGCTGCACCGGCGTGACCCTGCCCTGCGGGGATCGCATTGCGGTCGGCACTTCGCTCTCGCACTCGATCGCACTACACGGAGTTTCCCTGATGTCCTTTGATCCCTCTGCCCCGGATTCGGCGCCGAGCCAATCCCGCCGCCGCTTCGTCACCGGCCTGTCGGCCGGTGGCGTTGCCGCCGGCCTGGGCCTGTGGCGTCTGCCCGCGATGGCCAACCCCGGCATCGCCACTGCGCCGCAGGTGCTGACAGGCACGCAGTTCGACCTTTCCATCGGCGCCGCGGCGGTCAACTTCACCGGCCATGTCCGGCCAGCGGTCACCGTGAACGGCTCGTTGCCCGCACCGATCCTGCGCTGGCGCGAAGGCGACACGGTGACGCTGCGCGTGGCCAACCGCCTCGACGTTGCCAGCTCCGTGCATTGGCACGGCATCCTGCTGCCGGCCAACATGGACGGCGTGCCCGGCCTGAGCTTCGACGGTATCCATCCCGGCGAAACGTTCGCCTATCGCTTCGACATCCGGCAGTCGGGCACCTACTGGTATCACAGCCACTCGCTGTTCCAGGAACAGGCCGGGCTGTACGGCGCGATCGTCATCGACCCGCGCGAACCGGCGCCGTACCGGCACGACCGCGAGCACGTCATCCTGCTGTCCGACTGGACCGACCAGGACCCTGCTGCGCTGTTCCGGCGCCTGAAGAAGATGTCGGAGTACGACAACCACTACAAGCGCACGGTCGGCGATTTTTTCCGCGATGCCGATCGCGACGGCCTGTCGGCCACGCTCCGCGACCGCGGTGAGTGGGGCCGGATGCGGATGACACCGACCGACCTGTCGGACATCAACGCCAATACCTACACCTACCTGCTCAACGGCCAAGCGCCGGCAGGCAACTGGACCGGGCTGTTCCGTGGCGGCGAGAAGGTGCTGCTGCGCTTCATCAACGGCTCGGCGATGAGCTACTTCGATGTGCGCATCCCGGGGCTGAAGATGACGGTGGTGGCCGCCGACGGCCAGTACATACATCCGGTCACGGTCGACGAGTTCCGCATCGCGGTGGCCGAAACCTTCGACGTCATCGTCGAGCCCAGCGGCCAGGATGCCTACGCGATCTTCGCCCAGGACATGGGGCGCACCGGCTATGCGCGCGGCACCCTGGCGGTGCGCCAAGGCCTGGAAGCGCCGTTGCCGGCACTGGATTCGCGACCGATCCTGACCATGTCCGACATGGGTCACGGTGGACATGGTGGACACGGCGGTCAGGGCAAGGGCATGGAAGGCGGCTGTGGCGCCGACATGGGCATGAAGGGCATGGAAGGCGGATGCGGCGCGAACATGCGTCATGACAGCACTGCTCATGACAGCACGGGCCATGACATGCCGGGGATGGATCACTCCGGTGGCGGCATGCAGTCACACCCGGCCAGCGAAACCGGCAATCCGCTGGTCGACATGCAGACCATGTCGCCGCTGCCGAAACTGGACGATCCCGGCATCGGCCTACGCGACAACGGTCGCACGGTGCTCACGTACGCCGCGATGAAGAGCCTGTTCGACGATCCCGATGGCCGCGAGCCCAGCCGCACGCTCGAGTTGCACCTGACAGGGCACATGGAAAAGTTCGCCTGGTCGTTCAATGGCAAGAAGTTCATGGATGCCGAACCGTTGCGGCTGAACTACGGCGAGCGCATGCGGATCGTGCTGGTCAACGACACCATGATGACCCACCCGATCCACCTGCATGGCCTGTGGAGCGACCTGGAGGACGGGCACGGCGCCTTCCACCTGCGCAAGCACACCATCGACATGCCGCCAGGCACGAAGCGCAGCTATCGCGTTCGCGCCGATGCCCTCGGCCGGTGGGCGTACCACTGCCACCTGCTCTACCACATGGAAGCGGGCATGATGCGCGAAGTGCGGGTGGAGGAATGAGCATGCTGCCTTCATTGCATCACTCCATGCTTGCCGCCGCGCTCGCGCTTGCCGTGGCAGCGCCGGCCCTGGCCCAGGACAACGTGAACCACGCGCATCACGCGCAGCCGGAGCCCAAGATCGAAGACCCGCATGCAGGCCATGCGACTTCCGCTCCGACACAGGTGCCGGTGCACGATCACGCTGCGATGGGTCACGACGCATCCGGTCAACCCGTCGCACCGGTCGAACCCATCCCGCCGGTGACCGACGCCGATCGCGCAGCGGCGTTTCCCGATCTCAGCCATTCGATGGAGCATGGGGCCGGGATCAACCACTACGTGTTGATCGACCGGCTCGAAGCGGTCGATCTCGACCACGGCAGTGGTGAAGCCTGGGAACTGCAGGGCTGGGCCGGTGGCGACATCGATCGCCTCTGGTTCCGCAGCGAGGGCGAACGCGCACGCGGCCACACCGAATCGGCCGACGTCGAGCTGCTGTACGGGCACAGCGTGTCGCCGTGGTGGGATCTCGTCGCCGGCGTGAAGCACGACTTCAAGCCGGGCGATTCGCGGACCTGGGCCGCGTTCGGCGTCCAGGGCATGTCGCCCTACAAGTTCGAGATCGAGGCCACCGTGTACCTGGGCGAAGACGGCCGCAGCGCCGCCAGTTTCGAAGCCGAGTACGACGTGCTGCTGACCAACCGCCTGATCCTGCAACCGCTGCTGGAAGTCGAGCTGTACGGCAAGGACGATCCCCGCCGCGGCATCGGATCGGGACTGAGCACGGTCGAGACCGGATTGCGCCTGCGCTACGAGGTCACGCGACAGTTCGCGCCCTACATCGGCGTGAGCCATGAGCGCGCCTTCGGCGACACCGCGGACTATCGGCGGGCCGAAGGCGAGGATGCGCGCGACACCCGCTTCGTCGCGGGCCTCAGGCTCTGGTTCTGAGCGAATGGGTCGGCCCGTCAACGACGACGGGCCGACCACCACTTCACCAGTGGCGCCGGCACTGCACGACGCGTGTGCTTGTCCACGGGCACCAGCACCTGCGAGACCGCCAGTGCCGCCAGGGCCCCGACCAGCTGCGCGGCGACGAAGCCGAGGATGTCGTCGGGCCGGATCCCTGCGAAGGTGCGGGTCAGCGCCCGCGCCAGTGTGACCGCCGGGTTTGCGAACGACGTGCTCGCGGTGAACCAGTACGCCGCAAAGATGTAGCAGGCGACCAGGGCCGGCACTGCCGCCGCTCGATGGCGAATGCCGAGCAGGATCGTCAGCAGCAGCCCGAACGTCGCAACGGCCTCGCTGAGCCACTGCGAAGGTCCGCTGCGCACGTGGTCACCCGGCTGGATCAGCGCCAGCCCGAACATGGCGTGGGCGAGCACCACGCCAACGATCGCCGCGACAACCTGCACCACGATGTAGGCCGCGGCGACGTCGCTGCGCAGCTCGCCGCGGGCTCGCATCGCCAGCGTGACCACCGGATTGAAGTGCGCGCCGGAGATCGGACCGAACAACACGATCAACACATACAGCGCCCCGGCCGTGGCAGCGGCATTGGCCAGCAGCGCGATGCCATCGTTGCCCGCCGACAGGGCAACGCCCATGATCCCCGAGCCCACCACCGTCGCCAGCAGCAGCACGGTGCCGATGAACTCCGCGGTCAGCCTCTGCAGCAGTGTCGGTTGCATCACAATTGCGCCAGCAGGTTCTTCACCCGCAACGAGATCTCGTCGCGCACGGCGCGATAGCCGTCATCGTCCATGTGTTTGGGATCGGGCAAGGCCCAGTCCTCGCGGCGCGTAGCCGGCACCCAGGGGCAGTCGTCGCCGCAGCCCATGGTGATGACGGCATCGAACTCGCCGTCGACCTCGTCCAGCGACTTGGAGGCGTGCCCGCTCAGGTCGTAGCCAAGCTCGGACATGAAGCGGATCGCCTTGGGGTTGATCTGGCCCGAGGGTTTTGAGCCTGCGCTAAGGGCTTCCACTTCCTCACCACCGTGGATCCGGGCAAAGGCTTCCGCCATCTGGCTGCGGTTGGAGTTTTCGATACAGACGAACAGGACACGTTTCATGGATTGAGGCATCACGGTAGGGTCAGGTGTCCTGGGCAATCTGTCGCAGGTGCTGTTCGCGTGCGAGCCGATCGAGCTTTTCCATCGGCAGTGCAAGCAGCAACTCGATACGGCGACGCAACGTCACCCAGGCTTGTTTGAATGATTGCAGGTCGCCAGGCCTTGGATCCTCCACGCCCCAGTGGGCCACGGCGGGGAGGCCGGGCCAGACCGGGCAGGCCTCGCCGGCGGCGTTGTCGCAGACGGTGATGACGATGTCGATCTCGGGCGCATCGCGGGTGGCGAACTCGTCCCAGCTCTTGCTGCGCAGGCCCGCAACCGGGTAGCCCAACTCGGCAATGAGTTCGGCGGCCATCGGCTGGACCGCTCCGGCCGGATGACTGCCGGCACTGTGGGCGCGGAAACGCCCCTTGCCCATGACGTTGAGCAGGGCTTCGGCCATCTGGCTGCGCGCGGAATTGCCCGTGCACAGGAACAACACTTCATAGGTCCGTTCGCTCACGGAGGCGCTCCAATAGGTTTGGTCATGCAGATTGCGGAAGCAGGACAGATCAGACGGTGTTCTTCGCTAACCGACTTCGCTCAGCAGCAGGCCGATTGCGGTGTGCAGCAGGATGTGACCTTTTCCACATCTGGTTTCACCGACTCCATGCCCGGGCCACAGTTCGCCTCACCGGCAGCGCAGGCAGCCTCTTCGCCGTGGTAGGTCGTTGCCTCACCGACGGTGCGGAACGTTTCCCAGCGCGTGCCTTGCGGATCGTGCGTCCACAATTTGTCCGATCGTGCGTAACAGCAGACGGCCCCCTGCTCGGGCACGACCGTGCCTCCGGCCACGTCCAGGCGCCGACCGATCTCCGCCAGGTCTCCCTCGCTCTCCACCTGGAAACCGAGGTGGTCGATGCCGGGTGCGCGCCCCGTGTTCGAGATGGCGAAGTTCACGCGCGGATCGGCGAGCATCCATTTGGCGTAGTCGTCCTTCACAACAGACGGCGGCGTCGCGAACAGTTCGGTGTAGAAGTCGATGCTGGCGGCAATGTCGGCGACGTTCAGATGCACGTGGAAGCGGTTCATTGTGAAGCTCCTGTTCTGCGAGGGACGCATGCGACGGCCGGTTCGCATTGGGCGACGCCGGCACAGCAGTTTTCGGTGAGGTAGGCCAGCAGGTCGTTCATCTGCAGGTAGTTGGCGCGAATCCGGATCACCCTGCCCTCGCGCTGGTCATGCACCAGGGCGGCGGCGCGCAGCACGTTCAGATGGGCCGTGAGCGTGGCCGGGGCCAGACCCAACCGTTCCCGCAGTTCGCCGACGGACATGCCGTCGGGCCCGGCCTGTACCAGCTGACGAAAGGCGGCAAGGCGCGACTCGTGGCCGAGGGCGTTGAGGGCTGCCAGAGCGGATGTCATTTCCATAGTTCGCGAATTTACGAATTAATGACTCAAAGTCAAGCCGTATGGACCACGCGGGTTGACCTTCCCATCATGGGAACCCTCAGGCTTGCTCCATCTGATTGATCTGAAAGGAGTCCGACATGAGCACTGCCCTCCCCGTGACGGCCGAGTCCGGCCACTGGCGCTTCGGCGTTGCCGGCATGACCTGCGCTTCCTGCGCCGGCCGTATCGAACGCGCCCTCAAGTCCCTGCCCGGCGTGACCCACGCCGAGATCAACCTCGCCACCGAAACCGCCGAAGTCGGAACCGACGGCACGGTCGCTCTGCCCACACTTGCCGACGCCGTCGCCGCGAGCGGCTATTCGGTGCCGACCCGCACCATCGACCTCGTCATCGGCGGCATGACCTGCGCCTCCTGCGCAGGCCGTATCGAGAAGGCGCTGCGTGCAGTGCCCGGCGTGCTGGACGCCAGCGTCAACCTGGCAACGGAACGTGCCCAGGTGCGCGCCATCGACCGCGTCACTACGGCCGAGCTAGAGGCCGCGGTACGCGCAGCGGGCTACAGCGCTCAACAGCCCGACACGTCGCCAACCGCGGACACGATGACCGCGGGCCGCGTCGGCATGCCGCGCGAAACGCGCCACCTGCTGCTCGCGATCGCGTTGTCGCTGCCACTGGTCCTGCCGATGGTCGGCCTCCTTGGCGGTCAGCACTGGATGCTGCCGGGCTGGTTGCAGTTTGCCCTTGCCACGCCGGTGCAGTTCTGGCTCGGTGCGCGCTTCTACAAGGCCGGATGGCACGCACTCAAGGCCGGCACCGGCAACATGGACCTGCTGGTCGCACTCGGCACCAGCGCCGGTTACGGTCTGAGCGTCTATCACCTACTCAACGCCAGCCTGCTCAGCGCCAGCGCGCACCACGGCACTGCTGCGCTGTACTTCGAAGCATCGGCGGTGGTCATCACACTGGTGCTGCTGGGCAAGTGGCTGGAATCACGCGCCAAGCGCCAGACCACCGAAGCGATCCGCGCACTCCAGGCCTTGCGCCCGACCACGGCGCGTGTACGTCGCAGCGGCAGCGACGTCGATGTCCGCATCGATGACGTGCGGCTCGCAGACCTGGTGATCGTTCGTCCCGGCGAACGCTTTCCGGTCGATGGCGTGATCGCCGAAGGCCGTACGCATGCCGACGAGTCCATGGTCACCGGTGAATCGCTGCCGGTGGCCAAGTCCGAGGGCGACCGCGTTACCGGTGGCGCGGTCAACGGCGAGGGGCTGGTGGTGGTGGAAACCACGGCCGTCGGCGCCGAAAGCGCGCTGGCGCGGATCATCCGACTGGTCGAGGACGCGCAGGCCGGCAAGGCGCCGATCCAGCGAACGGTCGACCGGGTCAGCGCGGTGTTCGTGCCGGTCGTCATCGCGATCGCGCTGGTCACCCTGCTCGGCTGGGGCCTGGCATCGGGCGACTGGAACCAGGCCATCCTCAATGCCGTTGCCGTCCTCGTCATCGCCTGCCCGTGCGCGCTGGGCCTGGCAACGCCGACGGCGATCATGGCCGGCACCGGCGTCGCCGCCCGCGCGGGCATTCTCATCAAGGACGCGCAGGCGCTGGAAAACGCGCACCGCATCGCAACGGTGGCGTTCGACAAGACCGGCACGCTGACGCAAGGGCGGCCGGAGCTGACCGATACCGTGGCCGTCGATGGTGACGTGCCGGCGTTGCTGGCTCTCTCCGCGGCGCTGCAGGCAGGCAGCGAGCACCCGCTGGCCAAGGCCGTGGTCGAGGCCGCGCGTGGTTTGCCGCGCAGCCAGATTGCCGTTGACGTGCGCGCAGTGCCGGGCCGCGGTCTGCGCGGGACGGTCGACGGCCGCGCGCTGCTGATCGGCAGCAGCGCGATGATGGAAGACGCCGGCATCGACATCGCGCCACTGCGCGACCAGGCGCAGGCCTTGGCCATGTCCGGGCACACGGTGTCCTGGCTTGGCGACGCTGACCGCCTGCGCCTGCTCGGCCTGCTGGCGTTCCGCGACCAGCCGCGGCCAGGCGCACGCGAGGCGGTGCAGCGGCTGCATCGCATCGGCGTGCGCACCGTGATGATCTCGGGCGACAACGAAGGCGCCGCCAATGCGATCGCCACCCAGACCGGCATCGAGGAAGTTCGCTCCAACGTTGCGCCAGCCGACAAGGCCGCGGCGATCGCATCGCTGCGCGAACACGGCGTGGTGGCGATGGTCGGTGATGGCATCAACGATGCCCCGGCGCTGGCCGCGGCCGACGTCGGCA
This sequence comes from Lysobacter sp. Soil_N_23, assembly GCF_057656135.1. Taxonomy (NCBI): domain Bacteria; kingdom Pseudomonadati; phylum Pseudomonadota; class Gammaproteobacteria; order Lysobacterales; family Lysobacteraceae; genus Lysobacter; species Lysobacter sp. Soil_N_23. The sequence goes on along the minus strand of NZ_JBDGKY010000005.1, from coordinate 128,928 downwards.
TTGCCATGGGCAGCGGCACCGACGTCGCCATGCACGCGGCGGCCGTGACCCTGATGCGGCCCGAGCCCGGCCTGGTCGCCGACGCCATCGACATCTCCCGCCGCACCACCCGCAAGATCCACCAGAACCTGTTCTGGGCGTTCGTCTACAACGTGGTCGGCATCCCGCTGGCCGCATGGGGCCTGCTCGATCCGGTCGTGGCCGGCGCGGCGATGGCACTGTCGTCGGTGAGCGTGGTGTCCAATACCCTGTTGCTGCGGCGCTGGCACCCCCACCATTGATTCAGGACGTACAGAGGAATCCCGTCATGCCCCGTCCTCCACGCCCCGAACTCGCCGATGCCCGCCAGCAAGGCCTGCACAATATCGGCGAAGCGGCGCAACTGAGCGGCGTCAGCGCCAAGATGATCCGGCACTACGAGAGCATCGGCCTGATCCCGCAGGCCGGTCGCACGTTTGCCGGCTACCGCATCTACAGCGACGCCGACGTGCACCGCCTGGGCTTCATACACCGGTCGCGCCGGCTTGGATTCTCGATGAAGCAGATCGAGGTCCTGCTCGGCCTCTGGGACGATCGCAGCCGCGCCAGCGCCGAAGTGAAGAAGCTGGCACAGGCGCACGTCGACGAGCTGACGGTGAAGATCAACGAGATGCAGGCGATGCAACGCACCCTGCAGGACCTCGCCCGTCGCTGCCATGGCGACGACCGGCCCGACTGCCCCATCCTCGACGACCTGGCGCACGCGGGCACGGTGGGCGACGCTGCCCGCCGACTGCTTGCGCCGGAATGACGATCACCGCGTCGCCGCAGCGCGCTCGATCAACTTCGCCACGGCCCCGGCATGGGACACCATCACCACGTGCGATGCGCCGGCAACGACCTCGGTCTGCTTCGATCCGGCGCGCTTGGCCATGAATGCCAGCGCCTGCGGCGGGATGTTCCTGTCCTTGTCGCCATAGATGAACCACGAAGGCACACTGCTCCAGGCCGGCGTGCCGGAGGTCTCGTTGAGCGCGGCTTCGGTGATCGGACGCTGTGTGGCCGCCATCAGGCCCGCATCCGCCGACGACACATCGGCAGCGAACTGCGCATGGAACTTGTCCTGCTGGATGTACAGATCGGTGCCGCCAGTGGCCAGCTTCACCGGTGGAGCCAGCGTCGGACCGAGCGTGCTACCCGGGAACTTGCCCGATAACCCGGCCGCGGTCTCCCCGGCTTCGGGCGCGAACGCGCTGACGAACACCAGCGCCTTGACGTTGCCATGGCCGCGCGCCGCCGCGGAAATGACGCTGCCGCCGTACGAATGCCCGACCAGCACCACCGGCGAGGTCACGCTGGCCACGACATCCGATACATACTGGCCATCGCTGGCGACACCGCGCAGCGGATTGGCCACAGCCACCACCGGATAACCGTCCTTCTTCAGGATCTCGATCACGCCGTTCCAGCTCGACGCATCCGCGAATGCACCATGCACCAGGACGATGGTCGGCTTTGCCGCCTGCGCAGCGGCGTCGGCGCCAACAAGGGTGCCGGCGACCAGGGCCAGCGCGACCAACAGGGTCTTCATATCCGCTTCTCCTTTGATTGAATCAGAGCCGATCGACATCGATCACTGCCTGCGCGAACGCATGCGGGTCTTCCTGCGGCAGGTTGTGGCCGATGCCGCCGGTGATCAGGCGATGCTCGTACTTGCCCGTGAAACGCTTCGCATACGACTCCGGCGGCGGATGCGGCGCGCCGTTGGCATCACCTTCCAGGGTGATCGTCGGCACGGTCACGGAGGGAAATTCGGCGAGCCGGCTTTCCATCGCGTCGAATTTCGCTTCGCCCTCGGCCAGACCCAGGCGCCAGCGATAGTTGTGGATGACGATGGCGACGTGATCGGGATTCTCGAACGCCGCCGCGCTGCGGTCGAAGGTCGCATCGTCGAACGCCCACTTCGGCGACGCCAGCTTCCAGATCAGCTTGGCGAAGTCATGCCGGTCCTTGTCGTAGCCTGCGCGGCCGCGTTCGGTGGCGAAGTAGAACTGGTACCACCACTGCAGCTCCGCTTCCGGCGCGAGCGGTGCCTGCGCGGCCTTCTGGCTGCCGATGAGGTAACCGCTCACCGACACGAGGGCCTTGACCCGCTCGGGCCAGAGCGCGGCGACGATGCCTGCCGAGCGCGCGCCCCAGTCATAACCGGCGACGATGGCCTTGTTGATTGCGAGCGCATCCATCAGGTCGATCACGTCCTGCGCCAGCGCGACGGGCTGACCATTGCGGGGCGTTTGCGCGGACTGGAAACGTGTCGTGCCGTAGCCGCGCAGGTAGGGAATGATCACGCGATAACCTGCCGACACCAGCAGCGGCGCGACATCGACATAGCTGTAGATGTCATACGGCCAGCCATGCAGGAGGATGACGGGCGGACCGGAGGCCGGGCCTTCCTGCACGTAGGCGACATCCAGGACACCGGCGCGGACCTGTTTCAGTGGCGTGAAGGAATTGCGGCTCGACCGCCCGGCCGCGGATGCGGTCGCCGGTTCGGGGGGCGTCTGCGCCTGGGCGCCGCCGGCCAGCGCCAGCGGCGTCATCGCCATGCCCAATGCCGCAGTGCCCAGCAACAGGCGGCGGTTCTGGTCGAGAGGTTCCGTTGCAGGCTTGTCCATGGTGGGTCTCCGTGCGATCCGCACTGCGCGACAGAAAACTGACGACCGCCATCAGGCCAGACCGCGGCGCGATGATCGATAGCACGTTGGCATGGGATGCCTGATCTGGCTCGATTCAAGCATGCAGCAGCGGTACCCGGTACCGGTGCAGGCGGCAACGCCATGGTTCCCTTTCGGCACGAATCAGCCGACGATCACTGTCGTCCGGCTCGCGTTCCGTATGGAACGGCCATCGATGCGTCCATGCCGCTCACTGGCGCGCGCCTGAGATGAGATCGCTGATGCGGTCACGCAGCGCCTCGAAATCCGGCCCGTCGAAGCGCACACCGTTGATGAAGAACGAGGGCGTTCCGTTGACGCCGCTGCGCACACCGCCGTTGAAGTCGCTGCGGATCTTCTCGTCGAAAGCGTCGGCCTGGATGGCGTCGCGAAGCTCGACCGGATCCAGCCCCAGCCGACTGACCAGTTCCACATACAACGGCGCACCGAGATCTTCCTGATTCTCGTACAGCGCGTCATGCGCTTCCCAGAAGTGACCCTTGCTCGCCGCGAACTCCGCGGTAGCCGCCGCACTGGCTGCGTTGGGATGCAGTTGGGTTATCGGGAAGTTGCGGAACACGAATCGCAGATCCTGCGCAAATTCCGCCTGGAGTTGCTTCACCTGTGGATAGGCCTCGCCGCAATAGGGGCACTGATAATCCCCGTACTCGACCAGGGTCACCGCGGCGCTTTCATCGCCCTGGACGTGATCGTCCGGGCCAACCGGATTCTTGAGATTCGCCATGGCGGTTTATCCAGCCTTTCCGGGAGATGGGGCCTGGAGCTTGTCCAGCGCATCGAGGATGCCGTCGGCACCCGGATTGACCGCCGTTGGCGATAGATGACTCCAGGCGATCACGCCTTCCTTGTCGACGACAAACAGCGCCCGTCGGGTCATGCCGTGCTGGGCATCGTAGGCGCCATAGAGTCGCGCCACGTCCCCTTTCGGCTCGAAGTCGGCCAGCAGGTTGAAGTGAAGATGGCGGTCCTGGGCGAAGGCCTGATGGCACCAGACGCTGTCGACCGAGATCCCCAGCAACGTCGCGCCCGCTTCCTTGAACGCCGGCAGCACTTCGTTGTACAGCGCCATCTGGTCGCCGCAGACCGGGCTCCAGTCGGCCGGATAGAAGGCCAGGATCACGGGACGCCCGCGAAGTTCACTCAGCGACAGCGTCTGGTCCGGCGTGGCGCCGAGGGTGAAATCCGGCGCCATCGTTCCGGCAGGCAGGATGGTTTCAGGCATCGGGCTCGGACGGGTGTCGGCAGCTGGCATGGCACTTTCCTGCATGTCCGCGTAGACGCGGCATTGCTGCGGAATATGCCCCGGGCGGTGTTAACGGCTTGCGTATGCCCGCAGGCAGCCGCGGCAACGACTCCGCGTTTACGCCATGTCAGCCAATGTGGCAGGCGGCGTGCCAGGACCACGGCGTGCCTTGCTCACGAACTCGTGGAGTGGACACGATGAAACCATCGATCCGTGCCAATGGCTGGATGTTCGCGGTGTTCACTGCCGTGTCCTGCCTGCTTGCCTTGCCCGCCGCGAACGCGCAGACAAGCGCACCTGCCAAAGCAACCAACGTCGTGCTGGTGCACGGCGCGTGGGCCGATGGCTCCAGCTGGGCCGAGGTGATCCCGCGACTGCAGGCCGGGGGCCTGAAAGTCACCGCCGCGCAGAATCCGCTCAGTTCGCTGGAGGATTCGGTGGCTGCAACGCGCCGGGCACTGGCCTTGCAGGACGGCCCCACGGTGCTGGCCGCCCATTCCTGGGGCGGCACCGTGATCAGCGAAGTCGGCACCGATCCAAAGGTCAGCGCACTGGTGTATGTCGCGGCGCGCGCGCCGGATGCCGCCGAGGATTTCGTCGCGCTGTCGGCAAAGTTTCCCACCGGCGCGGTGCGCGCGGGCATACAGACCTACGACGGCTACACCCTGCTGGCGGAGGAAGCCTTCCTGAAGTTCTTCGCCAATGGCGTTGAGCCCACGAAGGCGAAGACGCTGTACGCCGTGCAAGGTTCGACCGCATCGTCCCTGTTCGCAGGACGCACCACCCAGGCCGCCTGGAAAACCAAACCCTCGTACTACGCCGTGTCGCGGCTCGACCAGACGATCAATCCGGACCTGGAGCGATTCCTGGCCAAGCGGATGAACGCAACGACCATCGAACTCGACGCCGGCCACCTTTCGCTGGTGTCGCATCCCAGGGAAGTCGCGGAGCTGATCCTTCGAGCGGCAGGTCGAAACAGGTAGCGCGCCAGCGCAGACCAGGCATTCGCAGAAGACTCAATCGCCAAAAACAATCAGGGCCGCCTCTCGGCAGCCCTGATTGCTTGTCCAACTGGCGTCCCCACGGCGATTGGTTGGCAACCCCGGCCCCACAATCCGCGCGGTAGTGGCCTTCCAGGTACCTGCCGGACGCCGGCGACGGAGTGGCGACCCGGGAATCATTCCCGACTGACGAGACTGATTTCCGATTGCGTGACTTCCACGTCGAAACCCGACTCGAGTTCTAGTACGAACTTCGGCTCCGGTTCCAACGCAAGGACAGTCACCAAAGAGCCTGAATTTCCGGCATATCTGCCAGCAGTGACCCGGACGAAATCGTTATGAAAGTACGACACGCCAGGAATCACTTCACGATTCAGGAAGGCCTGACCGAGGTCGATCTTGTCCATGATCTTTCCAAAAAATTAGGGCCGCCTTGCGGCAGCCCTAAGTTAAACATGCTGCCACCGATTCTTCTGGTGGCCCCCGGCTTTTCGGCCGGGGTTAGTATGGCGTCCCCACGGGGATTCGAACCCCGGTCGCTACCGTGAAAGGGTAATGTCCTAGGCCTCTAGACGATGGGGACAAAACTTGGTTGTGAAACTCTCGGCACACATCCCGTCGAAGAGATGGTGGAGCCAGGCGGGATCGAACCGCCGACCTCCTGCATGCCATGCAGGCGCTCTCCCAGCTGAGCTATGGCCCCACGTGTGCTGGAAAGACGAAAATTCTAGCGGGCGTTCAGCGATGTCGTCAAGCGTTCGCTGCCAGATTTCTTTCGTCGTGTCCGCCAGCGGCTGTGCCGGCGTCAACGGGGCGCAATGTTGCCACACCATGTCCCCGCTCGGCTAGATACTCGAGCCACTTTCCGAGAAACGTGTTCATCTGCGTGCGGTGGTCGAGCACTTCCGCCGGTGGCGGGTACATCCCGATCACGTCCTGCCAGCGTCGCCCGACGTAGCAATGGGTGACTTCGAGCTGGCGGGCGTCGTGGTAAAGGCGGAGGAAAGCCGAAGGATCGGGCTCTCCGGTGACCGGATCGCGCATGGCGTAGGTCATGCGCAGCTCGGTGGTGTAACGGTGCTGCTCGATCACGTCCAGCTGCAGGTCCAGGTGGTCGCCGGCACTGGAACAGTAGGTTCCGACCAGCAGCCCCGCCGGCGGAAACATCCGCGTGAACCTGTCGTGGTTCTCCGCGTACAGACCCATCAGCCAGCCGAAGCGGCTCAGGCGGGGAATGCGTGCGGTTCGCGTGGCCAGGGACGTCATCATGCGCCCGATCCTACACGCCATGGCGCCCGCGCGGCAGCGTTGACGCACTGCCCCGGTAGGCCTACGGTAAGCATTCCTCGCGTTGCTTTTCCGAGGCTGTTTCCGGGCCGTTTTTCGGGCCTTCCCACCCGGGCTTTCGCGCCGCAACGGCGCTTCAGAACATCTCGCGATGGATTCCCAGCGTCGTCAGCACCTTGCTCGCGATCTCCTCGATCGAGGTATGGGTCGTGCTCAGCGTCGGAACTCTCTCTGCGCGGAACATCATTTCCGCCGCGGCGACTTCGCGCTTGCAGGTTTCCAGCTGCGCGTAGCGCGAGTTCGGTCGGCGCTCCTGGCGGATCTGCTGCAGGCGTCCCGCGTCGATGGTCAGCCCGAACAGCTTGTTGCGGTACGGGCGCAGGCGCGGCGGCAGGCGGTCGTGCTCGAGGTCTTCCTCGGTCAGCGGGTAGTTGGCGGCGCGGATGCCGTAATGCAGCGCCAGGTACACGCAGGTCGGCGTCTTGCCCGCCCGCGACACCGCCACCAGCACCAGGTCGGCATCGGCGTAGTCGATCGCCTGGCCGTCGTCATGGGTCAGGGCGAAGTTCATCGCGTTGATGCGGCGGTGGTAGGTGTCGAAGTCGACCATGCCGTGGGCGCGGCCGACGTAGCGCTGGCGGGTCTGCTCCAGTTCGCGCTCCAGCGGCTCGATGAAGGGCGCGAACACGTCCAGCATCAGCGCCCCGCTCTCGGCCAGGGCCGCGCTGACGTCGGCGTCCATGCAGGAGTTGATGACGACCGGGCGGACCCCATGGATCTCGGCGGCGCCGCGGATCTTCTCCGCCGCCTCCCGGGCCCGGTCGATGCTGTCGACGAAGGCGATCCGGTCGGTCACGAACCGGGTATCGGTGAACTGGGTGAGGAGGCTGTGGCCGATGGTTTCGGCGGTGATGCCCGTTCCGTCTGACACGTAGAACACCGGTCGCACGCCTGCCATGGTCCCGCTCCGTCTGAATTTGCCATTCACAATACGAAAAACCCCGTCGAATCAAGCTTGTATGCATCCGACGCAGAGGCGATCATATCCGGATCACTGCGCCCGCATGCGCCCCGCCCCCTGCGCAGGCATGTGCCCCACCCCCTGGAGACCGCCCGCTTGAACGAGAACATCCTCTGGCTGCACGCGCTGCGCCTTACCGATCTGGCCCGTGTCGGCGGCAAGAATTCCTCGCTCGGCGAGATGATCGGCAACCTTGCGGGCCTGGGTGTTTCCGTCCCGGGCGGCTACGCCACCACGGCCGAAGCCTTCAAGGACTTCATCGCCCACAACAACCTGCACCAGCGCATCTACGACAAGCTCGCCACGCTCGACGTCGAGGACGTGCCGGCGCTGACCGCGGCCGGTGGCGAGATCCGCAAGTGGGTGATCGACGCGCCGCTGCAGCCGCAGCTGGATGCCGACATCCGCACCGCCTACAAGCAGCTGTGCGACGAGAACGGCGGCGGTGAAGTCGCCGTGGCCGTGCGCTCCTCGGCGACCGCCGAAGACCTGCCCGATGCCTCGTTCGCCGGCCAGCAGGAGACCTTCCTCAACGTCACCGGTGCCGACGACGTCGTGCACAAGGTCAAGGAAGTGTTCGCCAGCCTCTACAACGATCGCGCCATCGCCTACCGCGTGCACCACGGCTTCAAGCACGAGGACGTGTTCCTGTCGGCCGGCGTGCAGCTGATGGTGCGCTCCAACCTCGGTTCCTCCGGCGTGCTGTTCACCCTGGACACCGAGTCGGGTTTCCGCGACGTGGTGTTCATCACCTCCAGCTACGGCTTGGGCGAGATGGTCGTGCAGGGCGCGGTCAACCCGGACGAGTTCTACGTCTACAAGCCGACCCTGCTGCAGGGCAAGAAGGCGATCCTGCGCCGCGGCATCGGCGCCAAGCAGCAGCGCATGGTCTATTCCGACGTGCCCGGTGAGCGCGTGCGCATCGAAGAGACGCCGGCCGATCTGCGCAACACGTTCTCGATCAACGACGAGGACGTGCAGGAACTGGCCAAGCAGTCGCTGGTCATCGAGAAGCACTACGGCCGCCCGATGGACATCGAGTGGGCGAAGGACGGCGTCAGCGGCAAGCTGTTCATCGTCCAGGCGCGTCCGGAAACCGTGAAGTCGCGCGCCAAGGCCACCCAGATCGAGCGCTACCAGCTCAGCAAGCGTGGCGAGGTGATCTGCGAAGGCCGCGCGATCGGCCAGAAGGTCGGCACCGGCGTGGCCCGCGTGGTCCGCTCGCTGGCCGACATGAGCCGCGTGCAGCCCGGCGACGTGCTGGTGGCCGACATGACCGACCCCGATTGGGAGCCGGTGATGAAGCGCTCGGCGGCGATCGTCACCAACCGTGGCGGCCGCACCTGCCACGCCGCGATCATCGCCCGCGAGCTCGGCGTCCCGGCCGTGGTCGGTACCGGCAACGCGCTGGACACCATCAAGGACGGCCAGGAAGTCACCATCAGCTGCGCCGAAGGCGACACCGGCTTCATCTACGACGGTGCCCTGCCCTTCGAACGCCACACCGCCGACCTGGACAAGATGCCCGAGGCCCCGCTCAAGGTGATGATGAACGTCGCCAACCCCGAGCGTGCCTTCGACTTCGCCATGCTGCCCAACGCCGGTGTCGGCCTGGCGCGCCTGGAAATGATCATCGCCAGCCACATCGGCATCCATCCCAAGGCCCTGCTCGAGTACAAGCAGCAGGACGCCGAGACCAAGAAGAAGATCGACGAGAAGATCGCCGGCTACGGCGGCGACCCGGTTGCGTTCTACGTCGACCGCCTGGCCGAAGGCATCGCCACCATCACCGCGTCGTTCGCGCCGAACCCCGTGATCGTGCGCCTGTCGGACTTCAAGTCCAACGAGTACGCCAACCTCATCGGCGGCAACCGCTACGAGCCGCATGAAGAGAACCCGATGATCGGCTTCCGCGGCGCCAGCCGTTACGTCGACCCGAGCTTCACCGACGCCTTCGCGCTGGAATGCCGCGCGGTGCTGAAGGTGCGCGAGGAAATGGGCCTGACCAACTGCTGGGTCATGATCCCGTTCGTGCGCACGCTCGATGAAGGCCGCAAGGTGGTCGAAGTGCTCAAGGCCAACGGCCTCGAGCAGGGCAAGGATGGCCTCAAGATCATCATGATGTGCGAAGTGCCGTCGAACGCCCTGCTGGCCGAGGAGTTCCTCGAGATCTTCGACGGATTCTCGATCGGTTCCAACGACCTGACCCAGCTCACCCTGGGCCTGGACCGCGACTCGGGCATCGTCGCCAAGCTGTTCGACGAGCGCGATCCGGCGGTGAAGAAGCTGCTGGCGATGGCCATCTCGACCGCGCGCGCCAAGGGCAAGTACGTCGGCATCTGCGGCCAGGGCCCGAGCGATCACCCCGACCTTGCCGAGTGGCTGATGGACCAGGGCATCGAGTCGGTCTCGCTGAACCCCGACACCGTCGTCGACACCTGGCTGCGCCTGGCCAAGGCCAAGGCCAAGTCGAAAGCGGCGTGATTTTCGGCGGTGTGATTTTCGACGGCGTGATTGTCGACCGATGACGAGCCACTAACGCCGGTGCCGTTAGACTTGCGCTGAACCTGACGCCCCGCTGATGCGGGGCGTCGCATTTTGAAGGAGGTGTCTTTTGACTCCCGAGCAGATCGTCAACGAGATCAAGCGGGCCGATGGCTGGTCCGACGTCGCCATCGAATGGGGCCTGCGCCTGGGTGCGGCGCTGCTGGCGCTCTATATCGGCATCCAGGTCGCCAAGTGGCTCGCACGCGCCGTCGCGCGCGCGCTGACGCGCGCCCACGTCGAACCCACGGCGCAGCAGTTCCTGAGCCGCGTGACGTACGTGCTGATCCTGATGGTGTTCGTGCTGGCGATCCTGCAGATCTTCCTGAAGGTCTCGCCGGCATCGCTGTTCGCCGTCCTCGGCGCGGCCGGCCTGGCGATCGGCCTGGCCATGAAGGACTCGCTGTCCAACGTCGCCTCGGGCGTGATGCTGGTGACGCTCAAGCCGTTCCGCGTCGGCGACATCGTCGACATCGGCGGCAAGAGCGGCAAGGTCGAATCGGTCAGCATCTTCCAGACCAGGCTGCGCGGCTCCGACAACCAGACCATCGTGCTGCCCAACAGCCTGATCACGACCGCACCGATCATCAACCTCACGCCCGATACGGTTCGCCGCATCGAGCTGATCGTCGGCATCGGCTACAACGACAGCATCGAGGCCGCACGCGCGGCGGTCCTGTCGATCATGCATGCCGACAAGCGGATCCTGCCCGAGCCGGCGCCGGACGTGGTCGTCTACGAGCTGGCCGACAGCGCGGTGAAGCTGGGCATCCGCTGCCACGTCAGCAACGCCGACCACTTCAGCACCAAGTGCGATCTCAACGAGCGCATCAAGGCCGCCTTCGACCGCGATGGCATCAGCATCCCCTACCCCCAGCGCGACGTGCGCATGTACCACCACGTGGCGCAGGACCAGGGGGTGAAGGTGGTGGTGACCCCGACACCGGCCAAGCCGGAGTAGCAGCCGGCGGGCCTACAACCCGCCCAGCTTCCCCATCGACGCCCGGTAGTGCCGCAGCTCCGCGATGGAGTCGTGCACGTCGCTGAGCGCCGTATGCCGCGCGTCCTTGCTGACGCCGGCCAGCACCTCGGGTGCCCAGCGCCGGGCCAGTTCCTTGACGGTGCTGACGTCGAGATTGCGGTAGTGGAAGTAGCGCTCCAGCCGCGGCATCAGGCGATGCAGGAAGCGGCGGTCCTGGCAGATCGAGTTGCCGCACATCGGCGAACGGCCGGCCGGCACCCAGTGAGCGAGGAACGCCAGGGTGCTCGCTTCGGCTTCGGCCAGGGTCACCCTGCTTTCGACCACGCGCTTCCACAAGCCGGACTTGCCATGCTGGTTGCGGTTCCATTCGTCCATCGCTTCCAGGCGCGACACCGGATGCACGATCGCCAGCTCCGGCCCTTCGGCCAGGATGTTGAGCTGCTTGTCGGTCACCAGCGTGGCGATCTCGAGGATCGAATCGTTGTCGGTATCCAGGCCGGTCATTTCCAGATCGATCCAGATCAGATGCTCGTCGTTGCTCGCAGCCATGGGCTCGCACTGAAGGGATGTCGGTAGCATCATACAGCCAGCCCGCACCCGCGCCGCCCGCAACGCAGTCACGGAATCCGCATGCCTTCACCCCTCGCGATCGACCCGTCGCACTACGCCGTCGTCTCGGCGATGATCACGCCCGCGTTCTTCCTGACCGCCGCCAGCTCGCTGCTGATCTCGTCGAACAACCGCCTGGCACGCGTGGTCGATCGCATGCGCAGCGAGATCGAGGTGCTGCGCGCGACCGAACAGGGACCGGCCCGGGTCGCGCTGGAAGCACGCATCGCCACCCATCGCCGCCGCTCCTACCTGGTGCTGGCGTCGGTGCGCATGCTGTATGCGTCGATCAGCGCGTTCGTCGGCACCAGCCTGGGCATCGCGGTGGATGCGTTCCTGGGCTACCGGCTCGACCTGTTGCCCACCGGGCTGGCGATGGTCGGCGTGCTGCTGATGTTCGCCGCCTCGCTGTGCCTGGGGCGCGAGGCCAAGCTGGGCCTGCACATGCTCGACCTGGAGCTCAACGAGCAGCTGGCCAAGGACAGGATCGACCTGAGCAACGACTGACCGACCTGTCCCTTCTCCCGCTTGCGGGAGAAGGTGCCCGAAGGGCGGATGAGGGCGCTCTTGCGCTGTCGCTTCCGATCGCCCTCACCCCAACCCGTCTCCCGCACGCGGGAGAGGGGCTCGGAACTCTGAGCGATCTGTCCCTTCTCCCGCTCGCGGGAGAAGGTGCCCGGAGAGAGCCTGCCTCGTACTTGATACGGGGGCGGATGAAGGCGCTCTTGCGCTGTCGCTTCGATCGCCCTCACCCCAACCCCTCTCCCGCACGCGGGAGAGGGGCTCGGAACTCTGAGCGATGTGCCCCTTCTCCCGCTTGCGGGAGAAGGGGCCCGGAGAGCCTGCCCCGTACTTGATACGGGGGCGGATGAGGGCGCTCTTGCGCTGTCGCTTCCGATCGCCCTCACCCCAACCCCTCTCCCGCACGCGGGAGAGGGGTCGGAACTACTCAGACCTTGCCGCGCTTGCGCCGGAAATAGGCCGTCAATCGCGCACCGGACTCTTCACCCAGCACGCCACCGTGCACCAGCACGCGATGGTTGTGGCGCGGATCGGCGAGCAGGTCGAACACGCTGCCCGCCGCACCGGTCTTGGGGTCGCTGGCGCCGAAGACCACGCGCCCGATGCGTGCATGCACCATCGCCATCGCGCACATCGCGCACGGTTCCAGGGTCACGTACAACGTCGTGCCCAGCAGTCGATGATTGCCCAGTCGGCGTCCGGCCTGGCGTATCGCCACGATCTCGGCGTGCGCGGTCGGATCCTGCTCGGTGATGTTGCGGTTCCAGCCTTCGCCGAGCACCTCGCCGGCCGCCGAGACCAGCACCGCGCCGACGGGAATCTCGTCGTCCTCGCGCTCGGCGCGCTCGGCCAGGGCCAGCGCGTGGCGCATCCATTGCGTGTCGATGGCGAGGAGATCCGTCACTGCGCGTATACCCAAGACTTCGATTCACCGCCTTGGCTCAGGATCCGGCCGGCACGGCGGATCAGCCGGTCCTGGCCGCGGCTGCGCGCAACCATGGTGCCACCGATCCTGATAGTGCTGACCCCGTCCACGGTGGCGGTCTTTCGGTCGGGCGACAATTCGATGCGCTTGATCTCGACATCGAATTCCGGGCTCAACAAACCGCCCGACGCATCGCCAAGCCGGTCGAAAATCTTCAGTGACCGTTCCAGTTCCGCGCAGGCTTCCTCGCGCCCCATCGTCCGCGTCTGTTTACCCTCCGGACCGAAGGTTGTGTCGACCATGCGGTAATCGTCGGTCATCCGCGAACACACTGCTGAAGCGTTGGCCGCCTCGATGGCCCCGGCTTGTTCCCGATACGCCTCGCGAATCGACGCCTCATCCATACGGCGACTGAAATCGAAATACCAGAATGCCAGCCCCGCCAGAATCACCAGCAACACGATCTTCTTCATTTACGCTCCCTGTAAATGTGGCGCCCCGCCTACTCCCACTCGATGGTCGCGGGCGGCTTGCCACTTATGTCATAAACAACCCGAGATACACCGCGCAACTCATTGATAATACGGTTTGAAACCCTGCCAAGGAAGTCATACGGCAGGTGCGCCCAATGCGCCGTCATGAAGTCGATGGTCTCAACGGCACGCAGCGCGATCACCCACTCGTAGGCACGGGCATCGCCCACCACACCAACCGACTTGACCGGCAGGAACACCGCGAAGGCCTGGCTGGTGCGGTCGTACAGCTCGGCCTTGCGCAGCTCCTCGATGAAGATGTGGTCGGCCTTGGCCAGCAGTTCGGCGTACTCGCGCTTGACCTCGCCGAGAATGCGCACGCCCAGGCCCGGACCCGGGAACGGATGGCGGTAGACCATCGCGCGCGGCAGGCCGAGTTCGACGCCCAGGCGCCGCACTTCGTCCTTGAACAGTTCGCGCAGCGGCTCGACCAGGCCGAGCTTCATGTCTTCGGGCAGGCCGCCAACGTTGTGGTGACTCTTGATCACGTGCGCCTTGCCGGTCTTGCTGCCGGCCGACTCGATCACGTCCGGATAGATCGTGCCCTGCGCCAGCCACTTGGCGTTGGCGAGCCTGGACGACTCCTCGTCGAAGATCTCGACGAACAGGTTGCCGATGATCTTGCGCTTGGCTTCCGGGTCGCTGACGCCCTCAAGCGCCTTGAAGTAGCGGTCGGCAGCGTTCACGCGCACGACCTTCACGCCCATATGCTCGGCGAACATCGCCATCACCTGATCGCCCTCGTTCCAGCGCAGCAGGCCGGTGTCGACGAACACGCAGGTCAGCTGCTCGCCGATGGCCTTGTGCAGCAGCGCGGCCACGACCGAGGAGTCGACGCCGCCGGACAGGCCGAGGATGACTTCGTCGGAGCCGACCTTCTCGCGCACGCGGGCGATCTGGTCATCGATGATGTGCGCGGCGGTCCACAGCGTCTTGCAGCCGCAGATCTCGGTGACGAAGCGGCGCAGCAGGGTCGTGCCCTGCTTGGTGTGGGTCACTTCCGGGTGGAACTGCACGCCGTACCAGCGCTTGGATTCCAGCGCCATTGCCGCGACGGGGATGCGGTCGGTGACGGCGGTGACGGTCCAGCCCGGCGGCGCCTTGGCAACGTGGTCGCCGTGGCTCATCCACACGTCGATGCGCGGCTCGCCGTCGTGGTCGGACAGGCCGCCGAGCAGCGCGTCGCGCGCGACCAGCTCGACCTCGGCATGACCGAACTCGCGCGCATCGGCGGCTTCGGTGGCGCCGCCCAGCTGCGCGGCCAGCGTCTGCATGCCGTAGCAGATGCCCAGGATCGGCAGGCCCGAATCGAACACTTCCTGCGGCGCGGCAGGCGCGCCGTGCTCGGTCGTCGACTCCGGGCCACCGGAGAGAATGATGCCCTTCGCGCCGTACTTCGCGATCTCGGCTGGATCGTGGTCCCAGGCCCAGATCTCACAGTAGACGCCGATCTCGCGGATGCGGCGGGCGATCAGCTGCGTGTACTGCGCGCCGAAGTCGAGGATCAGGATCTTGTCGCTGTGGATGTCGGTCATCGGAATTCGGGCCAGATCTCTCTTGCAGCTCGTCATTCCCGCGAAGGCGGGAACCCAGTGTCTTGCGCTGTTGATGTCGTCCCCGGTTGCAAGTGGAAACCCAGCGATCATTCGCTCGAAGCAAAGTCGCTGGGTTCCCGCCTTCGCGGGAATGACGGTCTACTGCGGCGGTAACAACAAACGCCGAACGGCGCCGGCATCACCCGGCGCGGTAGTTCGGCGGTTCCTTGGTGATCTGCACGTCGTGCACGTGGCTCTCGCGCGCGCCGGCGTTGGTGATGCGCACGAAGCTGGGCTTCTTGCGCATGTCTTCGATGGTCGCGCAGCCGACATAGCCCATCGTCGCGCGCAGGCCGCCGGCGAGCTGATGGACCACGTTGCGCAGCGGACCGCGATACGGAACGCGACCTTCGATACCTTCGGGCACGAGCTTGTCGGCATCCGACGCGTCCTGGAAGTAGCGGTCCTTGGAGCCCTGCTCCATCGCGCCGATGCTGCCCATGCCGCGGTAGCTCTTGTAGCTGCGGCCCTGGAACAGCTCGACTTCGCCCGGCGCTTCCTCGGTGCCGGCGAACAGGCCGCCGACCATCACGGTGGAGGCACCGGCAACCAGCGCCTTGCCGATATCGCCCGAGTAGCGGATGCCGCCGTCGGCGATCAGCGGGATGCGGTCCTGCAGCGCCTCGGCCACCATCGCCACGGCGGTGACCTGCGGCACGCCGACGCCGGCCACGATTCGCGTGGTGCAGATCGAGCCCGGGCCGACGCCGACCTTGACCGCGTCCGCGCCGTTGTCCATCAGCGCCAGTGCGGCATCGCCGGTGACGATGTTACCGCCGATGACCTGCAACTGCGGGAAGTTCTTCTTCACCCACTTCACGCGGTCGAGCACGCCCTGCGAGTGGCCGTGCGCGGTATCGACCACGACCACGTCCACGCCGGCCGCCGCCAGCGCTTCCACACGCGCCTCGGTGTCGCCACCGACGCCGACCGCGGCGCCGACCAGCAGGCGTTCGCTGCTGTCGTAGGCGGCGTTGGGGTTGTCGGACTTCTTCTGGATGTCCTTGACGGTGATCAGCCCGCGCAGCTCGAAGCCGTCGTTGACCACCAGCACCTTCTCGATGCGGTGCTTGTGCAGCAGGTTCAGGACCTCCTCGTCGGTCGCGCCTTCGCGCACCGTGATGAGGCGGTCCTTCTTGGTCATGATGTGACGGACCGGATCGTCGAGCTTCTTCTCGAAGCGCATGTCGCGGCTGGTGACGATGCCGAGCAGCTGGCCGCCGTCAACCACCGGCACGCCGGAGATGTTGCGGGCACGGGTCAGCTTGAGCACTTCGGCGATCGTGGTCTCGGGGCCGACGGTAAACGGCTCCTTGATCACGCCCGCCTCGAACTTCTTGACCGAGGCGATCTGCGCCGCCTGCGCCTGCACGCTCATGTTCTTGTGGATGATGCTGATGCCACCCAGCTGGGCCATCGCAATGGCCAGGCGTGCCTCGCTGACCGTGTCCATCGCCGCCGACAGGATCGGCAGACGGATGTTGAGGTCGCGGGTGAGTCGCGTCGTGAGCGAGACGTCCTTGGGCAGGACGACCGAGTGGGCCGGGACGAGCGAAACGTCGTCGTAGGTCAGTGCTTCAGCCTGGATGCGCAGCATGGGCAGGGGCCGTGAGGATGAAGCGAGCCATTGTAACCCGGAAGGCACCCCTGATGCGCATATCGCGCCTGGAACGCTGTGGGCCGGCGTGTAGGAGCGAGCTTGCTCGCGATCACCCTGTCCGCAAGCCCTCTCGCGGGAAGGGATCGTTTCGGCCTGATCGCGAGCAAGCTCGCTCCTACCGCCCGCCGGAGTCAGGACACCGGCGACCAGCCGCGGCCCGAATCGGCGGCCTCGGCGGCCTCCAGCGTGTTCTGCATCAGCGTCGCCACGGTCATCGGGCCGACGCCGCCGGGGACCGGGGTGATCCAGCTGGCGCGTTCAGCCGCGGCGGCAAAGCCGACGTCGCCGACCAGGCGGCCGTCGTCGAGGCGATTGATGCCGACGTCGATCACCACCGCGCCCGGCTTGACCCATTCGCCTGGAATCAGGCCCGGGCGGCCGACCGCGACGACCAGGATGTCGGCGTTGCGGATCGAGGTCTCGAGCACTTCCGGCGGGGTGAACTTGTGGCAACTGGTGACGGTGCAGCCGGCGATCAGCAGCTCCAGCGCCATCGGCCGGCCGACGTGGTTGGACACGCCCACGATCGTCGCGCTCTGCCCGCGCACGGCCTTGTCGGTGTAGGCCAGCAGCGTGGTGATGCCGCGCGGCGTGCACGGGCGCAGGCCGAACTGGCGCAGGGCCAGGTGACCGACGTTCTCGGGGTGGAAGCCGTCGACGTCCTTGCGCGGGTCGATGCGGTGGATCAGGCCGGTGGCATCGCGGCGGTCCGGCAGCGGCAGCTGGACCAGGATGCCGTGGACCTCGGGATCGGCGTTGAGCCGGTCGATCAGGGCCAGCAGCTCGTCGTTGCCGGTGTCGGCCGGCAGGTCGTAGTCGATGGCGCGGATGCCCACTTTTTCCGCGGCGCGACGTTTGTTGCGGACATAGACGCTGGACGCCGGGTCGTTGCCGACCAGCACCACCGCCAGGCCGGGGCGCGACTTGCCGGCCGCGACCCGCGCGGCGACCCGGGCCTTGAGGTTGT
Source organism: Lysobacter sp. Soil_N_23 (assembly GCF_057656135.1). Classification (NCBI taxonomy): domain Bacteria; kingdom Pseudomonadati; phylum Pseudomonadota; class Gammaproteobacteria; order Lysobacterales; family Lysobacteraceae; genus Lysobacter; species Lysobacter sp. Soil_N_23. The sequence goes on along the minus strand of NZ_JBDGKY010000005.1, from coordinate 111,325 downwards.
CGAGCAGGTCGTCGGCAATGCGCTTGCCGTCGAGGATGCGGGCGGTGGGGGTGGAGGCGGTCATGCGGTCGCTGCGTTACAGTCGAGGCCGCGCATTATCGCTTATTAAGACCCGTCCCATTTGACCGCCGCCCATTCGACGGCACCCCGCCACCCCACTCCGCCCCCGACGGAGGCCCCATGACCGATACCGATTTCGAAACCACCCAGATCGAGGCTGCCGCCTTCCGGCGCCTGCTCCAGCACCTGATGGTCGAACGCACCGACGTGCAGAACATCGACCTGATGATCAACGCCGGCTTCTGCCGCAACTGCCTGTCCGACTGGTACCGCGAAGCCGCCGAGCACCGCGGCATCACCATGACCAAGGACGAGGCGCGCGAGGCGATCTACGGCATGCCCTTCGCGCAATGGAAGGCCGAGCACCAGAAGGAAGCCACCGCCGAACAGCTGGCCGCCTTCGAAGCAGCGCGGCTCAGGCACGGCGGTTGAGCATGCGCAAGCAACTGCTCGGATGGGCCGCCCTGCCGGTGCTTGGTTACGCCGGCATCTGTGCGTGGCTGTTCGCCAAGCAGCGCGAGTTGATCTACCTGCCCCAGGACACCCGGGTCGATGCGGCGCAGACCGACTTCGCCCTCGAACGAGAAGGTGTGCGCCTGCACGGCTGGGTGGTCAACGCCTCGCGGCACGAACCGGTGATCTACTTCGGCGGCAACGCCGAACGCGTCGAGAACCGGCGCGAGCAACTCGGGCGCGTGTTGCCCGGGCGCAGCATCTACCTGATCGCCTATCGCGGCTATGGCGCCAGCGACGGCGCTCCCAGCGAAGCGGCGTTGTTCGCCGATGCGCTGGCGGTGTACGACGAAGTGCAGGCCCGCCATCCCGGCGAAGCGATCTCGGTGATCGGCTCCAGCCTTGGCAGCGGCGTGGCCAGCTATGTCGCGTCGAAACGGCCGGTGGCGCGACTGGTGCTGATTGCGCCGTTCGACAGCCTGGCAGCCGTCGCGCAATCCCACTACCGGATCTTCCCGGTGCGCTGGATCGTCAAGGACCGCTTCGAATCGGCCGGCTACCTGAGTGGGTACCAGGGACCGGTGCTGGTGATCCGCGCCGGCCGCGACCAGGTGATTCCGGCCGCCAGCACCGGTCGCCTGATCTCGGCGCTGGGCCGGCCGCCGAAGGTGGTCGACCTGCCAAAGGCCGACCACAACACGATCGGCACCGACCCCGGCTTCGAGCAGGCGCTGGCGCAGTTCATGCTGTAACCGCCTGTCGTCCCGAGCGCAGCGAGGGACCTGCTGTAGCCGCCTTGGAAGCAGGTCCCTCGCTGCGCTCGGGACGACAGGTGTTGTGCCGGGGACGATCGCTACCCCGCGCAGAACTGCACGTAGTCGATATAGCCCGGAAACTCGCGCCCTGCCGCACATACCGGGCACTCCGGATCGGCCGACAACCGCGTCTCGCGGAACTTCATCGCCAGCGCATCGAAATTCAGCAGCCGCCCGGCCAGCGAATCGCCCAGTCCCAGGATCAGCTTGATCGCTTCGGTCGCCTGCAGCATGCCGATCACGCCGGGCAGGACGCCCAGCACGCCGGCCTCGGAGCAGTTCGGCGCCGCTTCCGGCGGCGGCGGCTCGGGGAACAGGCAGCGGTAGCACGGCGCTTGGCCACGGTGGCGCCCGGCATCGAACACGCTGACCTGCCCTTCGAAGCGATGCACCGCGCCGTACACCAGCGGCTTGCCGAGCTTCACGCAGGCATCGTTGAGCAGGTACCGCACCGGGAAGTTGTCGGCGCCGTCGATCACCACGTCGGCATCGGCGATCAGTCGCTCGACGTTCTCGGCCGTGATGCGTTCCGGGAACGCTTCGATGGTGACGGTGGGATTGAGCGCCGACAGCGCGATGCGGGCCGACTCGACCTTGGCCACGCCGATGCGGTCTTCGGTATGCAGTATCTGCCGTTGCAGGTTGCTGCGATCGACCACGTCGTCGTCGGCCAGCACCAGCGTGCCGACCCCCGCGGCGGCCAGGTAGTAGGCCGCCGGCGAGCCCAGCCCGCCGGCACCGACCATGGCGATGCGCGCGGCCTGCAGTCGACGCTGACCGCCCTCGCCCACTTCCGGCAGCCGCAAGTGACGCGAGTAGCGGTCGTAGAAGTCGAAATCGCCTTCCGGACGCGTCAGCGGCAGGCCTTCTGCGATCCAGCGGGTAGTGCCGCCTTGCACCGATGCAACGCGGACATAACCCGCCCCGTGCAGTACCTGCGCGGCTTCCAGCGAGCGCCGGCCGGACTGGCAGATCAGCATCACTTCCGCGTCGAGGGCGGGAAGCTCGACCAGCGGTTGCGCCTCCAGCTCCGCCTTCGCTACGCCGCGGGCACCTTCGGCGAAACCGGTGGCGCGCTCGTGCGACTCGCGCACGTCGATCAGCACCGCTCCGGACCGCTGGCGACGCAATGCCTCCGCCGGGGAGATCTCTTCGATGTTCATGCCGGCATTATCGCTCCACAACGGCAGCTCCACTACGCGTAGCGCAGCACCTCGACCACCTCGCCTGCGGCCAGCCGCTGCGGCCCGTCGGGAATCACGATCAATGCATTGGACTCGGCCACCGCGCGCAAGCGGTGCGAACCGGTCGCCGGGTTCGGGTCGGCGCGCAGCACGCCGTGGTCATCGCAGAACACCCGGGCACGGATGAATTCGCGACGCGCGTGCTCCTTGTCGATCGGCGCGACCAGTTGCGCGCGCTCTGCCAGTCGCGGTTCGCTGCGTCCCTGCAGCGCGTCGACGAGAGCACGCCCGAAGGAAAGGTAGGTGGCGAACACCGATACCGGATTGCCCGGCAGGCCCAGCACGCGCGCCTGGTCCAGGCTGCCGAACAACAGCGGCATGCCCGGTTTCATCCGCACCTTCCAGAAATGGGTCTGGCCGAACTGCGCCAGCACCGCCGGAATATGGTCCTTCTCGCCGGCCGAAACCGCGCCGCAGGTGATCACGATGTCGAACGCGCAGGCGGCATCGCGCAAGGCGATCTCGACCCGCCTGGGGTCGTCGGGCAGGCGCGGCCAGGCAGTCGGCTCCAGCCCGTCGGCACGCAACAGGCCCATCAGCAGTTCGCGGTTGCTGTCGTAGATCTCGCCCGGCGCCAATGCCATGCCCGGCTCGACCAGTTCGTCGCCACTGCTGAACACCGCCACGGTGGGTCGTCGCACCACGGGCAGCGAGGCCAAGCCCATCGAGGCCGCCAGCGAGACGCGCGCCGGCGTCAACAGCGAACCTGAGCGCAGCACCAGCTCGCCAGCGGCCACGTCCTCGCCTGCGCGGCGCACGTTGGATCCCATGGAGATGACCCCGCCGGCAACCGTCACCCGGTCGCCATCGACCCGGCTGTTCTCCTTGATCACGACGGTGTCGGCACCGGCCGGCATCGGTGCGCCGGTGGTAATGCGCACGCACTCGCCGGCACCGATCTCCAGCCCCAATGAGCGCCCGGCAAACTGCTCGCCTGCCAGGCACAACGTCGTCTCGCCAGCGCGCAGATCGGCGTGCCGGACGGCAAATCCATCCATCGCGCTGTTGTCGAAGGGTGGCAACGACAGCGCCGCGTGCACGTCGGCGGCAAGGATGCGGCCGTGCGTGCGCGACAAGGCCAGGGTTTCGGTTTCGAGGCGATGCGAGGCCGCCACCTCGCGGACGATCGCAAGCGCATCGTCGAACAGCAATCCAGTCGGAGGCGTGGTCATGGCAGGGGCGCGGTTCATGTCGGGGGTGTGATCAGATCGGTGTGAATCCGGCCGCGGCCAGGTCATCGGGCGTGTTGAGATTGCCGAAGCGTACGCCGTCCAGTCGCACCGCCGCCATGCCAAGTGCGGCCTGCAGTGCGTGCACCGCCACTTCGCCGCGTGCCAGTGCGGCGCTCGCAGCCGGTTGCAGCATCACCAGCGACCACAGGGCGACCAGCGGCTGCGGGCCGTCGTCGTCCACGGCAAACGCCCCGGCGGTGCCTGCCGCTGATGCCAGTGTCGGCAGCAGGCACTCGTTGACGCCGATCAGGTCGACGGGAATCGTGAGCAGCCAGGGGGTCGTGCAGACGGCGGCCATCGCGTCGATGCCGGCCAGCGGGCCCAGGTCGCCACCTGCCCGATCGGCGACGGCGCGCAACCCCGCGTCGGCATAGCGTCCGTCGTGGCGATTGGCGCTGACCAGCACGGCGGATGTCTCGCCGGCAAAGCGTCGCTGCCAGCGGACCACCTGGGCAACGCCGTCGCGCTCGAGCCAGGCCTTGTCGGCGCCACCCAGTCGTGAGGCGCGACCTCCGGCAAGAATGCCGAGCGTCACCTGGGAAGCTGGAAGCGTATTCGTCATTGGCCACCTGCGGGGCGGGTCTGGCGGCATTGTCGCGCGCACCAGCCCGGAACACCCACTCGTCAGTCACGCGGAACACCCGTCATTCCCGCGAAGGCGGGAACCCAGCGACTTCCCGCTCGTCATTCCCGCGAAGGCGGAAATCCATGGACGTTGCTCCAGTGCCCAAGCCAAGTCACTGGGTTCCCGCCTGCGCGGGAATGACGGGAATTGGGGGTGACGTTCTGGCGCCGCAACCTCACTTCCCGCGCTTCACATGCCGGATCATGCGACGCTTCTTGACGACCTGGCGCTCGCTGAGCACGTTCTTCTTGCCTTCGTACGGGTTCGTGCCTTCCTTGAACACGAACCGCACCGGCGTGCCGACCAGCTTGAAGCGCTTGCGGAAGAAGTTCTCCAGATAGCGCTTGTAGGAATCGCTGAGCGTGCGCAGGCGGGTGCCATGGACGACGAACGTCGGCGGGTTGTTGGCGGCCGGGTGTGCGTAACGCAGCTTGGGGACGTGACCGCGCACGACCGGCGGCGGGTTGGTCTCGTAGGCCACTTCCAGCGCCTTGTTGACTTCGCTGGTGCTGAACTCGTGCGTGGCCGAGGCATGCGCGCGATGGATCGCCTTGAACAGCTCGCGCAGCCCGGAGCCGTGCTTGGCGCTGATCCGCACCGCTTCGGCCCAGTCCACGAATCCAAGCTTGCGGGCGAGCAACTGCTCCGCCTGCTGGCGCTGGTAGTCGGTCTGGTTGTCCCACTTGTTGACTGCCACCACCAAGGCACGGCCGGCATCGAGCGCGTAGCCGAGCACACTGGCGTCCTGGTCGGTCACGCCTTCGCCGGCGTCGAGCATGATCACCGCGACCTGGCATTGCTCGATGGCCTGCAGGGTCTTGATGATCGAGAACTTCTCGACGGCTTCATCGACGCGCGACTTGCGGCGCAGGCCGGCGGTGTCGATCAGGCGATACAGGCGACCGTCGCGCTCCATGTCGATGGCGACCGAATCGCGGGTGGTGCCCGGCACTTCGGAAGCGATCATCCGCTCCTCGCCCAGCAAGCGATTGACCAGCGTCGACTTGCCGACGTTGGGGCGGCCGATGAAGGCGATGCGGATGCGCGAAGGATCGGAGTCGAGCTCGGTCGCGGCGCCGGCTTCCGGCAGCCTTTCCAGGCTGGAGTCGATCAACTCGTCAATGCCCTGGCGGTGCGCCGACGACACGGTGATGACGTCGCTGAAACCGTAGCGGGCGAAATCGTTGCGGGCGGCCTGGGCATCGATGCCGTCGATCTTGTTGATCACCAGCGTGGTCGGCCGCGCCGACTTGCGCAGCCAGGCCAGGATCTCGTCGTCCAGGGCCGAGGCGCCTTCGCGGCCGTCGACGATGAACAACACCAGGTCGGCTTCTTCGGCCGCGGACCGGGCCTGGCGCGCGGTCGCGCCGGCCAGGCCCTCGTCTTCGCCGGCAATACCGCCGGTATCGACGACCGCGAACGACGGCTTGCCCTCCGGTCGGCACACGCCGTAATGGCGATCGCGGGTCACACCCGGCTCGTCATGGACCAGGGCGTCGCGACTGCGCGTGAGCGCATTGAAGAGCGTGGATTTTCCGACGTTGGGGCGACCAACGAGGGCAACTAGCGGAAGCATGGGCGAAAGCCGAATGGGGAATGGAATGGTAGTGCGGGTGGATCAGGCCGTAATGGACCCGGCATGGACCGGGTGTCCAGGCCTGCGAGGCTGGCGGGCGCGGCGATACCGGGCCGGTGCGCCACTGCTGGGCCTGCCGGTGGCAGGTCGGTCCGCAGCGCATGATGACCGCCCGGTCGCAAAAAGGGAAACGGCCCAGCGCCGTCGGGCGCTGGGCCGATCTGCCATCAAGTTGGCGCGTTGCCGACCTTACTGCAGGCGGAACGCGGTCAGCTCACCGCTCACGTTCTGGACGATCGCGATGCCGTCCACGACCACAGGCGCCGCCCGAACGGCCTTGCCGCCGACGCGTTCGCGCGCGGCGAACTCGCCGTTGTCGAGCTTGAGCCAGTGGACATAGCCGTCGAAGTCGGCAACCACGGCGTAATCGCCCTGCACCGCCGCACCCGTCACGTTGCGGCGTGCCAGGCCCGGTTGCTGCCACAGGGCGCTGCCACCGGACTTGTCCAGGCCGAACACGATGCCACCGGCATCGGCCACGACGAGACGGTCGCTACCCATGCCGATCCGGCCGGCGCCACCGTGCTCGCTCTGCCACATCGGCCGGCCGCTCGGTGCATCGATGGCCATGGTCTGGTTCTTGAAACTGGTGGCATACAGCGTCGTGCCATCCAGCACCGGCGTGCCGTCGACGTCGGCCATGCGGTCGAGCTCGGTACGGCCTTCACCCTGGCCCACCGACTGCTCCCACAGCGGACGACCATCGGTCGCCGACAGCGCCGTAACAGAGCCATCGTCGTTGCCGACGAAGACATAACCCGGGCCAAGCTGCGGGGCATCGTTGCCGCGCACCGACAGCATCGGCACTTCCTGCACCCAGAACCAGCGACGCTCGCCATTGGCGGCATCGAAGGCGGTGATACGGCCGTCGTTGGAGCGCACGAACACCGTGCCCATGCCGACCGCAGGCGCTGCGATCACCTCATTGGGGACCTGCGCCTGCCACTTCTTCTCGCCGGTCGCGGCGTCAAGGGCGATCACTTCGCCATTGAGGCCACCGACCACCACCAGGCCTTCGCCGACGCCGGGACCACCGGAAACGCCCAGCTCGACCTTCTTCTCCGGGCGGTATTCCCAGACCGACTTGCCGTTCTGCAGGTCGAAGGCATGCACGCCGCCCTCGATGGCGGCAGCGTAGACGCGGCCATCGGCCACGACCGGCCCCTGGCGCACGCCCATGCGACCCTCGCCCTTGCCGGCGTTGGCCGACCACAGCTTGGAGACGGTCACCGACGGAGTGATGTCGGTCAGCTCGACCGGTTCGTTGGGCTTACCGTCGTCCTTCTTCTTGTCGCCGCCGAACCAGCCCTTGACCGTCGAGCAGCCCACGAGCGAGGCCGCGCACAGCAGCACGAGGGAGGTACGCAGCAGCATCGTGCGGTGCTTCATCAGGACTTGGCCTCGGGCGTGGCCGGCGCGCCGCCGACCTGGTTGAGTTTGAGTTCGATCAGGCGCCGCTGCGGCGAGGCGACGTCGAGCTTCGCCAGTGCCTGCGAGTAGGAGGTACGGGCCTGGTCGAGTTGGCCGAGCGCGAAATGCGCGTCGCCGCGCACTTCCAGCGCCGTGGCAGAAGTGCCACTGCTGACCAGCTTGAGCGCTGCATCGGCCTGCTTGGCCTCGATCAGCAAGCGCGCCAGGCGCTGGTTGACGACTTCGGCGATCGCCGGGTCATTGCTCTTGATGGCGCGCAGGGTGGCGATGGCGGCATCGTTCTGGCGCGCGTCGACCTGCGAGCGTGCCAGCTCCAGCGCGGCCAGGTCGTGGTAGGCGCTGTCAGCCAGCGCGTTGACCTTGGCCTGTGCCGTCTTGTCCTTGGCCTGGATGGCGTCGAGCGTCGCCTGGTACTGGTTCGAAAGATCCAGCTGGGCCTGCTCGCCGCGATGTTCCCACCACTTCCAGCCGCCGATGGCCGCCAGCCCGAGCACGATGCCGCCGATCAGGCCAGCTCCGTTGTTGCGCAGCCACTGAAGGACGCGCTCGCTTTGTTCGTGTTCGTCGAGAAGGTCGTCTATTGCCATTCGGGAGCTGCCATTCCAAAGCTGCTGTGTCGCCCCCGCCCTGCGGCGGGAACCCAATGAGGAACACCGGCCCGCGTGGACCGGTGACGAGGGATGACCCGCGCGCGGGTCAGTCTGCGACCGGCGTCAGGGAACCGTCAGAGGATAGCGTAAAGCGCGCCACGTTCGCGCGGCTGAACGGCGTCAGATCAACCGTCTTGCCCGCCTGCCGCACTTCCACGGCAGTGGAGTTGCCCAGAACGACGCGGGAAACCTCGCCAGCGCCGTAGCTTCGCTGCTGTCCCGCCCCCAGCAGGCCCTGCTCCAGCGTGGTGCCGTTGCTGCCGATCACCTGGACCCAGCTTTCGTCGGTGAAGCTCAACGACAGCGCCGCCTGTGCCGACGCCGACGGGATCGGCGCCATCGACGCGATCAGCGGGGTGCGTTGTACACCTGTCGGAGCCGGCTTGGTGGCCGGCGTTTCGCCCTGCGCGGCTGGGGTCACCGGAACCTCCAGCGACTGCACCGTGGACTGGTGGGGCGAGCGGGTGGCCAGCCAGACCGGCACGGCGATCGCCGCGGTCAGGACGATATAGATGGCCCGGCGCGTCACCTGCTCGAGCACATGGCGATAGCGCGGCGTATAGGTATGGCTGACAAGTTCGGACGGGGCGACAGCAGTGACGGTGCTCTGGCGCAGTTGGTCTTCCAGGTCGACACCCAGCAGGCGCGCATAGCTGCGCAGCTGACCACGCACGAACACCGGCGCCCCGAGCTGGCTCGGATCCCCGGATTCGAGCTGGCGGATCACGCGCAGCGGAATCTTCAGGCTCGCGGCCACTTCTTCCTGGGACAGCCCCGCCTGTTCGCGGGCCTGCATCAGGCGCACGCCGCAGCTGGCGCCCATCTCGGGCGCAGTGTCATTAGAAGAGCCCATCATCGCCTTCCGTCATCCCCCATGCCGGAGCCCTGCGTTTCAGGGAACTCCGCCCTCATTCGCTGAACGTATCTTGCGGCGGCTGCCGTGTCGCCGAGTTTCTGCTCGATTTGTGACGCAAGCAACAACGCGCTGCGATCCGCGGGGGCTGCTGCCAGGCGGCGCTCGGAGAAAGCCCGGGCCTCGAACGCCCTGCCCTGGCGGAATTCCAGCTCCGCCAGCGCCCCAAGCGCAACCGGGTTGGTCGGGTCCAGTGCGATGGCATCGCGCAGGTTGCGGGCGGCGCGCGCGTCCTGCCCTGCACGAAGTGCACAGCTGCCCGCATTGGCCAAAGCCATCGCCGGCGTCTGATAACTGCTGTCGGCGAGCGCGCGGTCGAACCAGGCCAGCGACTCCGCCGCCTGCCCCTGCCCGCACAGCCACACACCGTAATTGTTGAGAACGCCACCGCTCGTCGGCGCCAGCTCGGCCGCACGACGGTAATGCTCGCCGGCCTGCGCGGTCGCACCGCTACGCTCGGCGGCAGCACCCATCAGCGTGTAGGCGTCGACCGAACGCGGATCGATCTTCAGGGCCTGGCGTGCCTCGCGTTCGGCACCCGGGTAATCGCCGGTAAGCACCTTCTCCTGCGCACGCTGCAGGTACACGCGGGCACTGGAGGACTTGTCCCGCTTGTCGTCGCTGACATCGACCTTGCGTGCGATCTGGTCATAGTCGCCGCGACTGAAGTCCTGCCGCACGAAGGTCAGCTTGCTGCAGGCGCTGGAGGCGACCAGCACCATCACGACGAACAGGGAAAGACGAAGCGTCCGGCGGCCATTGTCGCCTCGGGTCATGCCTTCGAGGCGGACGTCAGGCTGCTTCATCGCCCAGCCCCTGCGCCTGCAGTTGCTTGCGGAATTCGGCCTGGCGACGCGTCCGGTCCATGACCTGGCCCTTGAGCTGGCCGCAGGCGGCATCGATGTCGTCGCCACGGGTGCGGCGCACCGGCGCGATCATGCCGGCATCGTTGAGCAGCTTCTGGAAGGTGCGGATCGCGACTTCGTCCGGGCGCTCGAAGCGCGTGCCCGGGAACGGATTGAACGGGATCAGGTTGACCTTGGCCGCGTCCTTCATCTGCACCGCGTTGTCGAACTGGCGCAACAGGCGCAGCAACTGGCGCGCGTGCTGTGGCTGGTCGTTGACGCCCTTCATCAGGGTGTACTCGAAGGTGACCGAACTGCCGCGCTTGCGCAGCGCGTAGCGCACGCAGGCTTCCATCAGTTGCTCGATCGGGTATTTCTTGTTGAGCGGCACCAGTTCGTTGCGCAGCTCGTCGTTGGGCGCATGCAGCGAGACGGCGAGCGAGACGTCGCTCTCCTCGCCGAGGCGATCGATCATCGGCACCATGCCGGCGGTCGACAGCGTCACACGCTTGTTGGCAAGGCCGTAGCCCAGGTCGTCGCGCATGATGCTCATCGCGCGCACGACGTTGTCGAAGTTCGCCAGCGGCTCGCCCATGCCCATCATCACCACGTTGGTCAGCTTGCGCTGCTGGTGCGGGACGTTGCCGAGGTGACGCGCCGCCACCCAGACCTGGCCGATGATCTCGGCGGTCGACAGGTTGCGGTTGAAGCCCTGGGTCGCGGTCGAGCAGAACGTGCAGTTGAGCGCGCAGCCCACCTGCGAGGAAACGCACAGCGTGCCGCGGCCCTTGTCGGGGATGAACACCGTCTCGATGGCGTTCTTCGGGTCCATGCCCAGCAGCCACTTGTGGGTGCCGTCGGTGGACGCCTTGTCGAACACGACCTGCGGAACCTGCACGACTGCGTGCTGTTCGAGCTTGGCGCGCAGCGCCTTGCCCAGGTCGGTCATGTCGTTGAAGTCGGTGACGTAGCGGTGATGGATCCACTTCATCACCTGATGCGCACGGAACTTCTTCTCGCCGAGCGTATCTTCGAAGAAACGCTCGAGCGAAACGCGGTCGAGATCGAACAGATTGGTTCTGGAGCCGGGATTGGTCCGGGAACCGGTCGAGACCGGGTCCGGGTTGGTCCTGCCCGGCTCGACCGCGCGCTTGCCGGCCACGACCGGCGCAGTCGCGACAGCCGACTCCGTCGCCGCCGCGGTGCCTGCGTCAGCGAGGTGGAGTTCGATGGTGTCGCGTTGCGTGGTCATGGCCTTTCCGGTGCCGGTTTCAGCGTGCGTAGACGCTGGTGGCCGGGAAGAAGTACGCGATTTCGACGGCGGCGTTCTCGACGCTGTCCGAACCGTGCACGGCGTTGGCGTCGATGCTGTCGGCGAAGTCGGCGCGGATCGTGCCCGGCGCGGCATCCTTCGGATTGGTGGCACCCATCAGCTCGCGGTTCTTGAGCATGGCGCCCTCACCCTCGAGCACCTGGATCATCACCGGACCGGAGATCATGAACTCGACCAGCGCGCTGAAGAACGGGCGCTCGCGGTGCACGGCGTAGAAGCCTTCGGCTTCCTGCTTCGACAGATGCGTCATCTTCGCGGCAGCGACCTTCAGGCCGGCCTTCTCGAAGCGGGTGTAGATCTCACCGATGACGTTCTTGGCGACGGCGTCGGGCTTGATGATGGAAAGGGTGCGCTCCAGCGCCATGGAATTTCTCCGGGTAGGCGGGCCGCCGAACCAGTGGGTTCGCGCCCGAGGATAACAGAAAAACCCGCGTCGGAACGCGGGTTTAGCCCACAAGGCTGCGGTAATTCTAACGGAAAAGCGACTCCTTTTGCACGCTCGGCAGAGCTGCCACGCGAGGCCACCGTTGACGGTTCAGGCGCCCCGGACTAGCATCAAACAAGCGTTTGATTCAGCCCGCTCCAGCTTCAACCCGCTTCAGCCCAGGACCGTACATGGCCGCCACCGCCCATTTTTCCACCAAGGACCGCATCCTCGGCGCCGCCGAGGAACTGTTCGCCCAGTTCGGCTTTACCGGCACCTCGCTGCGCCAGGTCACCAGCCGCGCCGACGTGAACATCGCCGCGGTCAACTACCACTTCGGCAGCAAGGAGAACCTCGTCAACGAGGTCTTCCGCCGGCGCATGGACGAGATGAGTGCACAGCGACTGGGCGCCCTGAAAACCGCCATGGAACAGCATCCGGGCGAACTCGAACCGATCCTGGCCGCCTTCGTGCAGCCGGCCCTGGCGATGGCCCAGGACCGCCACGGCGGCGGCGCCTTCGTCCGCGTCGTGGCCCGCGCCTATGCGGAAAAGAACGACCGCCTGCGCAAGTTCCTGTCCGACCATTACGGCCATGTCCTGCGCGAGTTCGGCAAGGCCATCGGCGCCTGCGTACCGGATCTGAGCAAGGAAGAGCTGTACTGGCGCTTGGACTTCCTCGCCGGCGCCCTGACCTATGCCATGGCGGATTTCGGTCTGATCAAGCGACCCGCCGGTGTCACCGAGGCGGCGCATCGTGAGCGCGCGGCACGCGAACTGATCCACTTCGCCGCGGCCGGCTTCAAGGTCGAACCCAAGCGTTAATTTCGAAGCGTCAAGTTATAGCGTAAAATATGTACAAAAACAAGGATTTACAACACATGTCTAAGAAGCTACTTGTACGCCGCGTCGCCGTTCTGGGCGCCGGTGTGATGGGCGCGCAGATCGCTGCGCACCTGACCAATGCCGGTGTCGACACGGTGCTGTTCGATCTGCCCGCGAAGGAAGGCGACCCCAATGGCGTCGTCGCCAAGGCCATCGCCAACCTCGGCAAGCTCAGCCCTGCCCCGCTCGCCAGCAAGACCCTGGCCGAGCGCATCACCGCGGCCAACTACGAGACCGGCCTGGAACAGCTGCGCGGCTGCGACCTGATCATCGAGGCCATCGCCGAGCGGATGGACTGGAAGCAGGACCTGTACAAGAAGATCGCCCCGTTCGTGGCCGAGCACACCGTGCTGGCCAGCAACACTTCGGGCCTGGGCATCAACAAGCTGGCCGAGGTGCTGCCCGAGCAGTTGCGCCACCGCTTCTGCGGCGTGCACTTCTTCAACCCGCCGCGCTACATGCACCTGGCCGAACTCATTCCGGCCAGGACCACCGACGACGACGTGCTCGAGTCACTGGAAACCTTCCTGACCACCACCCTGGGCAAGGGCGTGGTGATCGCCAAGGACACGCCGAACTTCATCGGCAATCGCATCGGCGTGTTCTCGATGCTGGCCGGCATGCACCACACCGAGCAGTTCGGCCTGGGCTTCGACACCGTCGACGCGCTGACCGGCCCGGCGATCGGCCGGCCGAAGTCGGCGACGTTCCGCACCGCCGACGTGGTCGGCCTGGACACGATGGCGCACGTCATCAAGACCATGGCCGACACGCTGCCGGAGGACCCGTGGCACAGCTACTTCAAGGCACCCAAGTGGCTGTCGGCGCTGATCGAGAAGGGTGCGCTGGGCCAGAAGAGCGGCGCCGGCGTCTACACCAAGCGCGGCAAGGACATCCTGGTGCTGGACCTGAAGGCGCAGGATTACCGCGCCTCGGCCGGCGAACTCGATCCGGAAGTGGCCGGCCTGCTGAAGGAAAAGGACCCGGCGAAGAAGTTCGCCGCGCTGCGCGCCAGCGCGCACCCGCAGGCGCAGTTCCTGTGGGCGATCTTCCGCGACACCTTCCACTACAGCGCGTTCCACCTCGAGTCGATCGCCGACACCGCGCGTGACATCGACTTCGCCATGCGCTGGGGCTACGGCTGGTCGCTGGGACCGTTCGAGAGTTGGCAGGCCGCCGGCTGGAAGCAGGTCGCCGACTGGATCGCCGAGGACATCGTCGCCGGCAAGGCGATGAGCAGCGCGCCGCTGCCGAACTGGGTGTTTGACGGCCGCGATGGCGTGCATACCGCCGAGGGCAGCTTCAGCCCGGCCCGCAACGCCAAGGTGCCGCGTTCGTCCAACCCGGTCTATGCGCGCCAGCGCTTCCCGGATCCGCTGCTGGGCGAGACGTTCTCGCAGGGCCGCACGGTCTTCGAGAACGAAGGCATCCGCATGTGGGTCGACGAGGGCGACGACATCGCTGTGGTCAGCTTCAAGACCAAGATGCACACGGTCAACGACCATGTCCTCAACGGACTGCAGGAAGCCGTCGCCATCGCCGAGCGCGACTTCGCCGGCCTGGTGATCTGGCAGCCGAAGGAACCCTTCTCCGCCGGTGCCGACCTCGCCGGTGCGCTGGGCCTGCTGCAGGCCGGCGACGTCAAGGGCTTCGAGGCGATGGTGGCCAACTTCCAGGCCACCAGCCAGCGCATCAAGTATTCGCTGGTGCCGGTGGTTGCCGCGGTGCGTGGTCTGGCGCTGGGCGGTGGCTGCGAATTCCAGATGCATGCGGCGCGCAGTGTGTTCGCACTCGAGAGCTATATCGGCCTGGTCGAGGCCGGCGTCGGCCTGCTGCCGGCCGGTGGCGGCCTGAAGGAGTTCGCCGTGCGCGCTTCCGAAGCGGCGGGCCCGGGCGGCGACGTGTTCGCCCAGCTCAAGACCGCATTCGAGAGCGTCGCCATGGGCAAGGTCTCGACCTCGGCCTTCGAAGCACGCGAACTCAAGCTCGCCCGCGACAGCGACAGCGTCGTCTTCAACGCCTTTGAGCTGCTGCACGTGGCACGCCAGCAGGCACGCGCACTGGCCGACTCCGGCTACCGCCCGCCCCTGCCCGCCCGTCGCATCCAGGTCGCCGGCGACGTCGGCATCGCCACCTTCAAGATGATGCTGGTGAACATGCTCGAAGGCCGCTTTATCTCGCCGCACGACTACGAGATCGCGACGCGCATCGCCACCGTCCTGTGCGGCGGCGAAGTCGATCGCGGTGCCCTGGTCGACGAGGAGTGGCTGCTCAAGCTTGAGCGCGAACACTTCGTTGCGCTGGCACAGATGCCCAAGACGCAGGAGCGCATCGCGCACATGCTCAAGACCGGCAAGCCGCTGCGGAACTGACCCCATTGAACCGTCATTCCCGCTCAGGCGGGAACCCAGCGACGTTCGCGCTTCATGACTCGACGTCGCTGATGCGCCGCAAAGTCGCTGGGTCCCCGCCTTCGCGGGGATGACGGGTCACCGGCCCCACTAACCGGCCCCATTTGTTTTTTGCTAGCGAGAGGCTAGAGAAATGACCAAGCAGATCCAGGACGCCTACATCGTCGCCGCCACCCGCACCCCGGTCGGCAAGGCACCGCGCGGCGTCTTCCGCAACACCCGTCCCGACGAAATGCTCGCCCACGTGCTGCGTTCCGTGGTCGCCCAGGCACCGGGCATCGACCTGGGCCGCATCGATGACGCGATCATCGGCTGCGCCATGCCCGAAGGCGAGCAAGGCATGAACGTGGCGCGCATCGGCGCGCTGCTCGCCGGCCTGCCCAACACCATCGCCGCGCAGACCGTCAACCGCTTCTGCTCGTCGGGCCTGCAGGCCGTGGCGATGGCGGCCGACCAGATCCGCCTGGGCAATTCGGACCTGATGCTGGCCGGCGGCACCGAGTCGATGTCGATGGTGCCGATGATGGGCAACAAGGTCGCCCTGAGCCCGCAGGTGTTCGCCAAGGACGAGAATGTCGCCATCGCCTACGGCATGGGCATCACCGCCGAGAAGGTCGCCGAGGAATGGAAGGTCTCGCGTGAGGACCAGGACGCATTCGCCCTGGCCTCGCACCAGAAGGCGATCGCCGCGATCCAGGCGGGCGAGTTCAAGTCCGAGATCAGCCCGTACGAAGTGATCTCGCGCATCCCCGATCTCGGCGGCAATGCCATCCGCGTCAGGAAGTCGATCATCGAGATCGACGAGGGTCCGCGTCCGGATTCGTCGATCGAAGGCCTCGCCAAGCTGCGCCCGGTGTTCCGCAACGCCCAGTTCGGCGGCAGCGTGACCGCCGGCAACAGCTCGCAGATGAGCGATGGCGCCGGCGCGGTGCTGCTGGCTTCCGAGCAGGCGATCAAGGATTACGGCCTGACCCCGCTCGCCCGCTTCGTCAGTTTCTCCGTCGCCGGTGTGCGCCCGGAAGTGATGGGCATCGGCCCGATCGCGGCGATCCCGAAGGCCCTCAAGCAGGCCGGGCTGAGCAAGGACCAGCTGGACTGGATCGAGCTCAACGAAGCCTTCGCCGCGCAGGCGTTGGCGGTGATTCGCGACTCTGGCCTGGACCCGTCCAAGGTCAACCCGCTCGGCGGCGCGATCGCGCTCGGCCACCCGCTCGGCGCCACCGGTGCGATCCGTACCGCGACCATCGTGCATGGCCTGCGCCGTCGCCAGCTCAAGTACGGCATGGTCACCATGTGCATCGGCACCGGTATGGGCGCGGCGGGCATTTTCGAAGCGCTCTGAAACTGAAAGGCCGCAAAGCAGAACGGGCAGCCCAAGGGCTGCCCGTTTTTGTTTGTGCGTGACGGCCTGCTCAGGCCAGGCGTGTCCCGTCCGGAACCGGCCGTTCGATCGCTGTCACCACCACTCCATCCTCGGTGGGGAATCCGGTAAGCAGGAACTCCGACACGAACGGCCCGACCTGCTTCGGCGGGAAATTGATGACGCCGACGATCTGCCGACCGACCAGTTCCTCGGCCGTATAGAGCTGCCTGACCTGTGCGCTGGTCTTGCGGATACCGTGCGGCCCGAAGTCCACCCACAACTTCCAGGCGGGCTTGCGTGCTTCGGGGAATTCCTCCACCCGCAGCACCGTGCCGGCGCAGATCAGCACCTTCTCGAAGTCACCCCAGGTGATGGTGCCCTGCTCGCTCATCGCTCATCCCCGCACACGTGCCTGAATGTAGGAGCGAGCTTGCTCGCGAACACACCTGACCGCCTCGAAGCCGCCTGTTCGCGAGCAAGCTCGCTCCTACCGCCGCAAACGCTCAGCCGAGCTCTTCCACGCCCAGTTCGGCCAGGGCGTTCTGCATCAGCTGGCGAGCCGAATCGCTGAGCTTCTCGTGATCGAGCGCGTAGCGGATCGTCGCCTCGACCAGGCCGATGTGCGTACCGCAGTCGAAACGCGTGCCCTGGAAGCGGTAGGCATTGACCGCCTCTTCCTTCAGCAGCGCGGCGATCGCGTCGGTCAGCTGGATCTCGCCGCCGGCACCCGGCGTTGTCGTCTCCAGCAGCGAGAAGATGCGCGGATTGAGTACGTAGCGGCCGACGACGGCCAGCGTGCTCGGCGCGACGTCAGGCTGGGGCTTCTCGACGATCGCATTGATGCGACCCTGCCGGTTCTGGAACGAGTCGGTCGCCACGATGCCGTAGCTGCCGGTCTGGTCACGCGGCACATCCTGCACGGCGATCATGCTGGCACCCGATGCCTGCGCGGCATCGGCCATCTGCGTGAGCGCGCCCGGGCCGCGGTTCCAGATCAGATCGTCCGGCAGCAGCACGGCAAAGGGTTCGTCGCCGATCACCGGCTTGGCGCACAGCACGGCATGCCCCAGGCCCAGCGCTTCGGCCTGGGTCACGAACACGGCGCGCACGCCCTTGGGCAGCACGTTGCGGATCAGTTCCAGCTGTTCGGTCTTGCCGCTCTGCTCGAGTTTCTGTTCGAGCTCGTAGGCCTTGTCGAAATAATCGGCCACGGCGTGCTTGTAGCGGTTGGTGACGAACACCAGCGTGTCGCAGCCGGCTTCCACGGCCTCGTCAACGGCGTACTGGATCAACGGCCGATCGATGATCGGCAACATTTCCTTGGGGACTGTCTTGGTCGCGGGGAGGAAGCGGGTGCCCAGACCGGCCACCGGGAAAACAGCCTTGCGAATCCGAACCGACATCAAATCTTCCTTGCATTACGGGCGGGAAACGCCACCACCGTCGCCGATTCCTGGTAGTCCGGATGCGCGCCAACCGGCTGGAACTCGGGAACCGCACTGCGCAACAGGTGGCTGAGCGCGTCGAGATCATAACGAATCGAGGCTTCGCGCAGTTGCGCCACCGCGTTCTCGATGTGCGTGGACGAGACGTCGCGCGGCTCGGCCTGCAGGATCTTCGGGTGCGCGGTCTGGCGATAGCGCTCGTCGGCATGGAACAGCGTCTCGTGCAACTTCTCGCCAGGACGAAGGCCGGTATAGACCACGGCAATGTCGCGACCGGGATGCTTGCCGGCCAGGCGGATCATCTGCTCGGCAAGCAACCGGATCGGCACCGGCTCGCCCATGTCGAGGGTGTAGATCGCCTCGTGAGTGCCGATCGCCGACGCCTGCAGGATCAGCTGGCAGGCCTCGGGAATGGTCATGAAGAAGCGAGTGACTTCAGGATCGGTGACCGTGACCGGACCGCCGGCGCGAATCTGTTCGCGGAACAGCGGCACCACGCTGCCGGCCGAATCGAGCACGTTGCCGAAGCGCACTGTGACGAAGCGCGTGGAGCGCTGGTCGGCCAATGCCTGGCAGGACATCTCGGCCAGGCGCTTGGTCGCGCCCAGCACGTTGACCGGATCGACTGCCTTGTCGGTGGAGATCAGCACGAACGTGCCGACGCCGGCGCCGCGGCACGCACGTGCGACCGTTTCGGTCGACAGCACGTTGTTGCGCACCGCTTCACGCAACTGCAGCTCGAGCAACGGCACCTGCTTGTAGGCGGCAGCGTGGAACACCGCATCGGGCTCGGCGCGCGACAGCGCATGCGCGATCACGGCGGGGTCGCCGCAATCGCCGAGGATGGCGATGTACTCGAGATCCGGGAAGTCACGACGCAACGCAGCTTCGGTCGTGGTCAGCGCGAGTTCGTCGATTTCGATCAGCGCGATGCGACGGGCGCCGTGGCGGGCGCACTGCCTGCAGAGCTCCGAACCGATCGAACCGCCGGCACCGGTGACCAGCACCGAGCGTGCACCGAGCCAGGCGCGGATCGCCTTCCAGTCGGGCATGACCGGCTTGCGTCCCAGCAGGTCCTCGATCGCGACCTCCTTGAGTTCGCCCGGCAGCGAACGACCTTCCAGCACGTCCTGCAGCTTGGGCACCATGCGGAACGGCAGTCCGGTGCGTTCGCACGCCACCACCACGCGCTGCAGCGCATTGGCATCGGCCGACGGCATGGCGATGACCAGCAGCTTGGCCGCGGTCTCGCGGGCGATTTCCGCGACGTCCTGGACGCGCCCCAAGACCGGCACGCCCTGCACCTTGCTGCCACGCAGACGCGCGGCGTCGTCGAGGAATCCCACCGGTTGATACGTGCCCGAACGACGCAGGTCGCGCACGAGCGCTTCGCCCGCGTGGCCGGAACCGAGGATGAGGATGCGCACCGAGGAGCCACCGAAGCCATCGACGCGGCTGTCCTTCCATGCGCGGTACATCAGGCGCGGAGCGCCGAGCATGCCCATCAACACCAGCGGATAGAGGACCAGGACCGTACGCGGCACGCTGTCGAGGCGGTTGTACAGGAACAGGCCGAGCACGATCGCGAACAGCCCCAGGATCGAAGCCTTGAGGATGTTCCACAGATCGGGGACGCCGGCGAACCGCCACAGGCCCCGGTACAGGCCGACCTGCCAGAACACCAGCCCTTGCGCGGCCAGGACGAGCGCGACCTCGGCCGACCAGAGCGGAATGACAGGCGCATTGGCTTCGATGCCCCAG
Source organism: Lysobacter sp. Soil_N_23 (assembly GCF_057656135.1). Classification (NCBI taxonomy): domain Bacteria; kingdom Pseudomonadati; phylum Pseudomonadota; class Gammaproteobacteria; order Lysobacterales; family Lysobacteraceae; genus Lysobacter; species Lysobacter sp. Soil_N_23. The sequence goes on along the minus strand of NZ_JBDGKY010000005.1, from coordinate 91,800 downwards.
CGCAGGCGATGCAGGGCCTGCCAGACGACCCATACCATCGCGAGATCGTGGGCGACCACCGCCATTCGCGGCAGCGCACTTTTCCACCGATCACGCCATGAGCTCATTCCGTGCCCCTCTTCTGAGTGCAAACCTGAATCAAATTGAAGTCGGAGCCCGGGAACTCCCGGCCTTTTGCAGCCCGACCCACAAAAAAGCGCAGCAGATATACCACGCGACTGTGATACCGGTGATGAAGGCCATTTCAGGCTGTGACGCAAGCCAAAAAGCCAGCACCAGGGCCGCGGCCGTCGCACCCGCATAAGCAAGCGTGACCCGGTTGTGCCCGACCCGACGAGCCCAGACCTGATAGGCATGCTGGGTGTGCGGGGTCCACCAGCGCTCTCCCCGCAGCAGGCGCCGCAGGAGGGTCAGGCCGGCGTCGACCAGGAACACCGACAAGGGGAGCAGCACGATCCAGGAACGGCCTCCGATCCGGGCGCCCGCCGCCGCCACCAGCGCCGCCAGGCAGAATCCCAGAGCCCCGCTACCGACGTCACCAAGAAAAATTCGCGCCCTGGGGAAATTGAAGGGCAGGAAACCGACGCATGCCGCGGCAACGGCGACCCCCAGCAGGCCCCAGCTGCCGCCCGCGATCGCCGCCAGCCCTGCCGCCACCATCGCCGCCTGGCTGGCGGCCAGGCCGTTGATGCCGTCCATGAAGTTCCACACGTTGGTCAGCGCCACCGCGGCAATGAAGGCAACCAGGCCGAGCCAGAGCGAGTGGTAAACGTCGCCCACGGCCAGCGCGAGCAATGCGGCCGCAACAGCGTGCACCAGCAACCGCCACCACGGCGAAAGTGGACGATGGTCATCGAGCCAGCCGATCCCGGCGACCAGCACCAGGCCGACAGCGAAGGCAGCCAGCAGCGGCGCATCAACGGGGCGGTGCAGCGCCAGGGCGCACGCTGCCACCAGTGCTGCGATCGCGATGGCGATGCCACCGCCACGCGGGGTGGCGACTTCGTGGCTGCGGCGCTCGCCGGGTTGGTCGATCAGCGATTGCCTGATTGCATAGCGCCGTGCCAGCCAGGTGCCAGCCACGCCGATGAGGAAATACACCAACAACCACTGGGACATGCGTCAGACCACCGCGTAGTTCAGCAGCGGCTTGATCGTTCCCCATTCCTTGCAGCTCGGGCATTGCCAGTGATGGCTGCGAGCGCCGAAGCCGCAGCGGTTGCAGCGATAGCTGGGGTTGCGGACCAGCAGCTGGTCGGTGATGTGCTTGAGGTCGTGCAGCGTCGCCGCCGGGTCGGCGCCTTCGGCCAGGGTCAGGTCGATCAATGCCGCTTCGCCGCGGACCGACGGACGATCCTTGAGCTGCCGGGCAAGGTAGGCACGCGCCGCCGGCACGCCCTCCTCGTGCTCGACCATGCGCGTCAACGCCAGTACCGGCGAGATGCCGCGATAGTGCTCGGTCATCTCCGCCAGGAACGCGCGCGCGCCCGGCGCATCGCCGACGCGCTCGTAGCTGGCCAGCAGCGGCGGCAGGATCTCGGGGAGGTAATCGGGATCGACGCGGGCCACGCGCTCGAAGGCGCGGATCGCACCGGCGTCATTGCCGCCCTCGACTTCGAGCCGGCCCTCGATCATGCCGGCGCGCACCGAATTGGCATCGGCCTCGTAGGCGCGTTTGACCGCCGCCTGCGCGGCATCGAGTTCGCTGGCGGCGCGGTGGCGCTCGGCCAGCTCGCACTCGAACTGCGCGATCAGCTTGCCCATCGGCTCACCGGTCGCCTCTTCGTAGCGGCGGGCATTCTCGATCGCCTTGTCCCAGTCGCGTTCGGACTGGTAGATGCCGATCAGGTGGCGCAGGGCCAGCGGGGCGCGCATGTCCAGAGCGACCAGGTCACTGAACACCGTCTCGGCGCGATCGAGCAGGCCCGAGCGCATGTAGTCCTCGCCCAGGGCGAGCAGTGCCTGCACGCGCTGCTGGTCGCTCAAGCCTGGACGCTGCACCAGCGCCTGGTGCAGGCGGATGGCACGGTCGACTTCGCCGCGGCGACGGAACAGGTGACCGAGCGCGACCTGGGTTTCGAAAGTGTCCTTGTCGAGCTCCGCAATGTGCAGGAACAGTTCGATGGCCTTGTCCGGCTGCTCGTTGAGCAGGTAGTTCAGGCCACGGAAATAGGTCGTCGAGAGGCGACTGACCTGGGTGTCGCTGTGGCGCTCGCCGCCGCGACGACCAATGATCCAGCCGCTGACTGCCGCGATCGGCAGCAGCAGGAAAAACCAGAACCACTCACTGATGAACGCCATGCGTCATGCCCCGGAGGAAGCGGTCGGTGAAGCGGTAGAAGGGATCTGGCGTTGCGCACGCGCAAGGCGGCGACGCAGAGGCAGCACCACGCTGGCGCTGATGGCCAGTCCGCCGATCAGGACGCCCAGCAGCACCGCGACGATCAGTGCCACGCCCAGGTTGCTGGGCAGCCGGGCAAAGCCGAGATCGATCAGCACGGGGGCGCGGTTGAGCGCGCCGATGACGGCACCGACGGCCAGGCAGGCGATGGCGATGAACAAACGAAGCAGGCGCATGTAGCCCTCCAGACGATCGCGAAGACCGCGATGAGCAGCGTTAGCTTAGGGCCTGTCAACGCTATTGAGTAGGCCGCGTGAGGCCCGGGTGGATCAACCGATGACCGATCCGAGACGGACTCAGTCGGCTTCGTCGAGCGGCACCACGCCGCTGACGCGTTCGCGCAGTTCCTTGCCAGGCTTGAAGTGCGGCACATGCTTGCCAGGCAGCGCGACCGATTCGCCGGTCTTGGGATTGCGACCCAGGCGCGGCGGACGGTAATGCAGCGAGAAGCTCCCGAACCCGCGGATCTCGATCCGCTCTCCGCCCGACAGCGATCCGCCCATCATCTCGAGCAGCGCCTTCACCGCCAGATCCACGTCTTCGCCCTTCAGGTGGGCCTGACGTTGCGAAAGGATCTCGATGAGCTCGGATTTGGTCATGGCTGGAACGGTTGCTCGCGACGGCTCGGACTTAGAAGGAAGGCGGTCCGAACGAGCCGGACCGCCTTCGCGGTTACCACTTAGAGCGCTTTGCAGGCTCTATACAGCACGATTACTCGGACTTGTTGCCCAGCTGCTCGCGCAGCAGCGCGCCCAGCTTGGTCGTGCCGCTGGAAGCATCGGACGAGGAGCGGTTGTAGTCCGCCAGCGCCTCCTGCTGCTCGGCTTCGTCCTTGGCCTTGATCGACAGCTGCATCGAACGGCCCTTGCGGTCCGTGCCGATGATCTTGGCTTCGACTTCCTGGCCGACCTTGAGGTACTGCGAAGCATCCTCGACGCGCTCCTTGGCGATGTCGCGGGCGGCCACGTAGCCTTCCACGCCATTGTCGAGCTCGATGGTCGCGCCCTTGGCGTCGACTTCCTTGACCTTGCCCTTGACGATCGAGCCCTTGGCGTTGGTCGCCACGTACTGGCCCATCGGGTCCTGCTCAAGCTGCTTGACGCCCAGGCTGATGCGCTCGCGCTCCGGATCGACGGCGAGCACGACGGCTTCCAGGTTGTCGCCCTTCTTGAAGTTGCGGACCACGTCTTCGCCGGTGGTTGCCCAGCTCAGGTCGGACAGGTGGACCAGGCCATCGATACCGCCGTCCAGGCCGATGAAGATGCCGAAGTCGGTGATCGACTTGATCTGGCCCGAAACCTTGTCGCCCTTCTTGTGGATGGCGGCGAAGGTTTCCCACGGGTTGCTGGTGACCTGCTTCATGCCCAGCGAGATGCGGCGACGCTCCTCGTCGACGTCCAGGACCATGACCTGAACCTCGTCACCGACCTGCACGATCTTGGACGGGTTGACGTTCTTGTTGGTCCAGTCCATCTCGGACACGTGCACCAGGCCTTCCACGCCCGGCTCGATCTCGACGAACGCGCCGTAATCGGTGACGTTGGAGACCTTGCCGAACACGCGGGTGTTGGCCGGGTAGCGACGGGCGATGTTGTCCCACGGATCCTCGCCCAGCTGCTTGAGGCCGAGGCTGACGCGGTTGCGCTCGCGGTCGTACTTGAGCACGCGGACGTCCAGCTCCTGGCCGACTTCCACGACTTCCGACGGGTGACGCACGCGCTTCCACGCCATGTCGGTGATGTGCAGCAGGCCATCGATGCCGCCCAGGTCGACGAACGCACCGTAATCGGTGAGGTTCTTGACGACGCCCTTGAGGATCGCGCCTTCCTGCAGCTTCTCGAGCAGCTGCTCGCGCTCGACGCTGTACTCGCTCTCAACCACCGCACGGCGGGAGACGACGATGTTGTTGCGCTTGCGGTCAAGCTTGATGAGCTTGAACTCGAGCTCCTTGCCTTCCAGATACGCGGAGTCGCGGACCGGGCGCACGTCGACCAGGGAGCCCGGCAGGAAGCCGCGCACGTCCTTGATGTCGACGGTGAAGCCGCCCTTGACCTTGCCAGAGATGCGGCCGGTGATGGTCTCGTTCTTCTCGAGCGCCTGCTCGAGTTCGTCCCACACCATGGCGCGCTTGGCCTTCTCGCGCGACAGGACGGTCTCGCCGAAGCCGTTCTCGATCGAGTCGAGTGCGACCTTGACTTCGTCGCCCACGGCCACGTCGATCTCGCCCGCGTCGTTACGGAACTGTTCGATCGGCACGATGCCTTCGGACTTCAGGCCGGCGTTGATCACAACGACGTCGCCGCGGACTTCCACGACAACACCGGTGACGATTGCGCCCGGCTTCAGCTTGGCCAGATTGGTCTGGCTTTGTTCGAACAGCTCGGCAAATGATTCGGTCATTGAAAAATACTCTGTTGAACACACGGGCCGCACCGGCTGTCATGGTCATCCACGTCGGATGACTTCAAGCAGCGCGTGGTCGACCCACCCGTTATGTGGCGCGATGGAGCCACGCCATGTGTTGGTTGATTGACCATCGCGGGATTGCGATGGCGTTTGGTTTGCAACATTGTCCTGCTACGTTCGTTCAACGCGACTGCAATCGATGGCGCTTTACGGCGTCACCAGTTGCAGTACACGCTCGACGACCGCATCGATGCCAAGGCCGGTGGTGTCGATGCGAACGGCGTCGTCGGCCGGTCGCAACGGAGCCACCGCGCGACTGGCATCGCGGGCGTCGCGGGCAAGGATCTCCCGCAGCAGACCATCTAAATTAACCGAAACCCCCTTGTCTTTCAACTGCTTATAGCGCCTTTCCGCTCTTTCTTCGGCGCTGGCGGTCAGAAACACCTTGAAGGGGGCGTCCGGGAAGATGACCGTGCCCATGTCGCGGCCGTCCGCGACCAGGCCCGGGGCCTGGCGGAAGGCGCGCTGGCGGTCCTTCAGGGCCGAGCGCACCTCCGGGATCGCGGCGATGGCCGAAGCGGCCGCCCCGGCGGTCTCGGTACGGAGCTCGTCGGTGGCGTCGACGTCGTTGACCAGCACCCGCAACTCTCCGGAGGGGTCGTCACGGAAGCCAACCCGGGTATCGAAGGCGCAGCGGACCAGGGCCGCAGGGTCGGCCAGGTCGAGATCGGCCCAACCGGCGGCGACGCCCACGGCCCGGTACAGGGCACCTGAATCGAGGTAATGCCAACCCAGTTGCTGGGAGACGAGGCGGCTGATGGTGCCCTTTCCGGAGCCCGAAGGGCCGTCGATGGTCAGGACGGGAATGCTGCTGTGGGGGTCTGCGCTATTCATGCCATCATTATGCGGTGAGCCAGCCGCAGCTGGCTTTTGCCACCCCGATTTGCACGAATTTGAACTTTTTTGCTGCAAGCGCTTGATCGGGGAGGGAAATAGCCGTTAGAATCGCCGGCTTCGTTCTTTATCCCCGTTTGCCGGAGTCTGTCATGAAGGTCCTGTCCTCTCTGAAGTCGGCGAAGGCCCGTCACCGCGACTGCAAGGTCGTCCGCCGCCGTGGCAAGGTCTTCGTGATCTGCAAGTCGAACCCGCGTTTCAAGGCGCGTCAGCGCTAAGAAGCCCGGCAACGCCGTGCAAGTCGAAAGGCCGCCGCAAGGCGGCCTTTTCTGTGGTCGATTGCCTGTTTCGTGCGCTGGCCGCCCTGCCCGATTCGCGAAAGCGTGACGGCGGCGCGCTGCCGCCACTTCACGCCTTGTGCGTACAATCGCGTCCTTACCAGACCGTGTTCATCCACCGAGGGGGCTCGCCGTGAACGTCAACAAGCGCTTCGTTGCTGTACCGCTGTTCGCACTGCTGGCCCTGGCCGGCACGGCTGCCGCCGACACCCTGCTGGTCGAGCGCGTGCAGGAAGAAAACCGCGCCGCCATGCCGGCCCGTGGCCAGACCATGGCCCAGGTCGAAGCCAGCTATGGCGCGCCGACCGAGAAGCTTGAATCCCAGGGAGGCCAGAAGCGTCAATGGCCGACCATCAACCGTTGGGTCTACCCCTCCTTCACCGTGTACTTCGAGAAGAGCAAGGTGATCGACGTGGTTGCCAACAAGGCCAGTGCCGAGGAAGTCGGCCCGAAGCCCCCCATTCGCTGAGGCCATGAACGAACCCGTTTTGTCTTTTCCCGCGGAGTGGGAACCCCAGTCCGCGGTGCTGATTGCCTGGCCCAATGCCGATACCGACTGGGCTGATCGCCTGGGCGAGGTCGAAGAGACCTACATCGCGCTGGTCGCGGCCATCACCCGCTTCGAGCCGGCCATCATCTGCGTGGCCGACGAGGATGTGGAGGCATACGCGCGTGCGCGACTGTCCTCGGCGCGCGTCGACATGACGCAGGTTCGCTTCGTTGAAGTTCCGTACGACGACACCTGGCTGCGCGACTCCGGTCCGATCACGCTTCGCCGGGAAGGCGGTTTCCGGTTGCTCGATTTCCGCTTCACCGGCTGGGGCGGCAAATTCGACGCCAACCAGGACGACCTGCTGGTCGAGCGCCTGCACGATGTTGGAACCTTCGTTAATAGTTCGCGCTATCCAGTTGATTTTGCACTGGAAGGTGGCGCCATCGACAGCGACGGCGAAGGCACGCTGCTGACCACCTGGCAGTGCCTCCACGAGCGCCATCCGCAGACCTCCCGCGAGGACCTGACTGAGAAGCTCTCGCAGTGGCTGCAGCAGGAACGCGTGCTGTGGCTCGATCACGGCTACCTGGAAGGCGACGACACCGACGCCCACGTCGACACCCTCGCCCGCTTCGCCGCTCGCGACGCGATCGTCTACCAGGATTGCGACGACCCGTCCGACTCGCACTTCGCCGAACTGCAGGCGATGGGCGCGGAACTGGCCGCGCTGCGTACCCGCGACGGCAAGCCGTACCGCCTGTTCCCGCTGCCGTGGGCCAAGCCCATCGTCGACGAAGGTCGTCGCCTGGCCGCGAGCTACGCCAATTTCCTCATCGTCAACGGCGCCGTGCTGATGCCGGCCTACGGCGACGAAGCCGACAGTCGTGCCCAGGCCGTGCTGGCCGAAGCCTTCCCCGACCGCGAGATCGTGCCGGTGCCGTGCCGCCCCCTGATCTGGCAGAACGGCAGCCTGCACTGCATCACGATGCAGCTCCCCCAAGGCGTCGTGGCGTAAAAGACCCACACCCGTAGGAGCGAGCTTGCTCGCGATCAGGCCAGCCTCACCCTTCGTTGCCTGATCGCGAGCAAGCTCGCTCCTACCGTTACCGTACCCGCGAATCGGCATCATCGGCCGCGCCTACAATATCCGCCGTCCCCTGCGCCCCGGATTCCCAGTTGCCATGAAGAAGACCACCCTCCCCGTCGCCCTGATCCAGGACCGCGACCACGGCAGCCGCGAGGCCAACCTGGCCAACATCGAGGCGCGCGTGGCCGAGGCGGCCAAGCGCGGTGCGAGGCTGGTGCTGCTGCAGGAACTGCATAACGGCCCCTACTTCTGCCAGCACGAATCGGTCAACGAGTTCGACCTCGCCGAGACCATTCCTGGCCCGAGCACGGAGCGCCTGGGTGCGTTGGCGAAGCAGCACGGCGTGGTGCTGGTCAGCTCGCTGTTCGAGAAGCGTGCTGCGGGCCTGTACCACAACACCGCAGTCGTCTTCGATGCCGACGGTTCCACCGCCGGCAAGTACCGCAAGATGCACATCCCGGACGACCCGGGTTTCTACGAGAAGTTCTACTTCACTCCGGGCGATATCGGCTTCGAGCCGATCCAGACTTCGGTCGGTCGCCTGGGCGTGCTGGTGTGCTGGGACCAGTGGTATCCGGAAGGCGCACGCCTGATGGCGCTGGCAGGTGCCGAGCTGCTGCTGTACCCGACCGCGATCGGCTGGGATCCCACCGATGAACAAGCCGAGAAGGACCGCCAGCGCGATGCCTGGGTGCTCAGCCACCGCGGCCATGCCGTGGCCAACGGCTTGCCGGTGCTCAGCTGCAACCGCGTCGGCCACGAGCAGTCGCCGCTGGACGCGGCTGGCATCGACTTCTGGGGCACCAGCCACGTCCTGGGGCCGCAGGGCGAGTTCCTTGCGCAGTCGACCGTCGCCGAGCCCGAGATCCTGATGGCCGAGGTCGACATGCAGCGCAGCGAGCACGTGCGCCGGATCTGGCCGTTCCTGCGCGATCGCCGCATCGACGCTTACGGCGATCTGCTCAAGCGCTACCGCGACTGAGCCGCTTGGTCACACCGCTTTCGATCCGCACTGCCGTCGCCGGCGATCTGCCGGCGATCACCGCGCTGTACGCGCGCGAAGTCGACGACCACGTCGCCACCTACGAATACGACACGCCCGACCAGGCCGAGATGACCCGACGCTGGCAGGCCATCGTCGCGCAAGGCTATCCCTACATCGTCGCCGAACTCGACGGGCGATTCGCCGGTTACGCCTACGCCAGCAGCTACCGCAGCCGCGAGGGGTACCGCTGGACAGTCGAGGACACGGTCTACATCGTTCCCGAACTGCAGGGCCGCGGCGTCGGCCGGGCGCTGCTGCAACGGCTGATAGACGAGTGCACGAAACTGGGATTCCGGCAGATGGTCGCCGTGGTCGGCGACGTCAGCAACACAGCCTCGATCGCCCTGCACGAGCGGCTTGGATTCCGCACGGTCGGTGTGTTTGCCGGTCTCGGGCGCAAGCACGGGCGCTGGCTGGATACCGTGCAGATGCAACTGGACCTTGGCGCGGGGATGACGACCGCGCCAGAGACGGCCTAGAACCCAGCCTTCTGCGCTCGCGACCCATCTCACCGAAGCGGGAGACGGCAGTCCCGACGAGCGGTCAAAATTAAAACGAACGGACGTGCTATTTTCCTCGCATGTCCGCACTTGCCGCCACCAGTAAAGGCGCCGCCACCCGCGAAGCGATCATCGATCGCGCCTACGACATCGCCTGCTCCGCCGGCTTGGAAGGCCTGTCGATCGGGCCACTGGCGCAGGCGGTGGGAATGTCGAAGAGCGGCGTGTTCGCCCATTTCGGCTCGCGCGAGGACCTGCAGTTGGCGGTCCTGGATGCGGCAGGCCAACGCTTCGTCGCCCATGTCCTGCTGCCGGCACTGAAACTCCCACGCGGCCTGCCCAGGCTTCGCGCCATCGTCGAAGCCTGGTTCGACTGGGCCCGGCAATCGTCCGAAGGCAGTTGCCTGCTGCTCAGTGCCGCCAGCGAGTACGACGATCGACCGGGTGAGATCCGCGACCGCGTCGTCGCCCATGACCTGCGCTGGCGGCTGGAGCTGACCCGCGCCATCGCTCTCGCCGTCGAAACCGGCCACTTCGCCGCCGATACGGATGCCGAGCAGATGGCTTTCGAGATCTACAGCCTGGCGCTGATCGTCCACCACGATGCCGGCCTGTTCGGCTTCGAACTGGCCGTGACCCGCGGCCGCCGCGCACTCGAGCGGCTCTTCCGCTCGTACTCCTCCCCCCTCTGACCCCTACCGGAGGCTCCCATGTATCCGCTCATCGCCACAATTAGCACGACCGTTCGTAACATCATGCGGTTGTACGGCCTGCGCCTGGGCTTTGCGCTTGGCGCCCCGCTCTCCCCGCAGGCGGCGGTGCAACGAGCCGCGCGCCTGTTCTCGACGCCGATGTCCTCGACCCGCAGCCGCGCCCTCGCTGCATCCACCCAGGGCGCCCGCGAAGAGCAGGTCGATGTCGATGGGCATGCCATTGCCGCCTACGTCTGGGGGAACCCGGACAGACAGCCCTATGTGTTGTTTGCGCACGGATGGTCCAGCCATGGCACGCGCATCGCCGCGTGGCTGCCCGGGCTGATCGCCGCAGGTTACGCGGTGGTCGCATTCGATCAGCCTGCGCACGGCCGCAGCCCGGGCACGCAGGCGACGCTGCCCGACTTCACCCGGCATCTGCTGGCCGTTGGCGACCACTACGGTCCGGCGGCGGCGGTGATTGGGCACTCCCTCGGCGGCGCGGCGACGCTGCTCGCCATGGCCCGGGGATTGAAGGCGGCGCGCGCGGTCCTGATCGCCCCGGCTGCCGACCCGGTCGCCGCGGCCGAACGGTTTGCCAACGTGATGTGGATCGGACACAGGCTGTTCCTGCGGCTGTTCGCCTACTTCGAAAGCCGGATCGGCATCACCTTCGCCGAGCAGCAGGCACACCTGAATGCTCCGGTCATCGGTCGCCCTGCGCTGATCGTGCACGACCTGGAAGACCGCGACGTACCCTGGGAGGAAGGCGAGCGCTACGCACGCTACTGGCCGGACTCGCGGCTGCTGACCACGCGTGGCCTGGGCCATCGCCGCGTCCTCGACGATGGCGAGGTGATCGCCGCCAGCCTGCGCTTCCTGCACGGGGAAGCCGTCGGCGATCGCATCGTGTCCAGCACCAACCTGCCCTTCGGCGTCGCCTGAGCGCAGGGCCCGCGCATGTGGCCTGGGACGACTCGCGTTGCCCCGATGGTGGTCTGGCCCTAAGCTGCGCTGCAGCCACTCCATACATCAGCAAGACGGCGCCGGACTGGCGCCGTCTTGCTGCGCAAACCCCGAAAGGCAACGCCGCATGCCCGCAGCACCGCAAACCGTTTCGCGTTCCACCCTGTCCGACCGCCGGGTGCAGCCATGATCGAATCCACTGCACAGGTGGCACTCGATGCCGTCCTGGCCGGCCAGCCGCATGCGATCGTCGAGCGCGACGGCGTGCGCTACACGCTGCTGGGCACCGCACATGTTTCGCAGGCCAGCGTCGAAGCCGTCCGCGACGCCATCGACAGTGGCGCATTCGACGCCGTTGCGGTCGAACTCGATCCTCAGCGCCTGCAGGCCCTGACCGACCCGGACGCGCTGGCGCGCCTGGACCTGGTCCAGGTCATCCGCACGGGCAAGACGGCATTGTTCGCGGCCAACCTGGCACTGGCCGCATACCAGCGGCGCCTGGCCGAGCAGCTTGGCATCGAACCCGGCGCCGAGCTCAAGCGCGCCGTGCTCGAGGCCCGTCAGCGGGAGCTGCCGGTACATCTGATCGACCGCGATGTCGGCCTGACCTTCAAGCGCGCCAACAACCGGCTCGGCTGGTGGTCGCGGGCCAAGCTCGGCGGCGGTCTGATGGCGGCGCTGTTCATCGACGAGGAAGTCGGTGCCGACGAGATCGAAAAGCTCAAGCAGGGCGACATGCTCGAGTCGAGCTTCGGCGAATTCGCCAGCGACAGTCCCGAGCTCTACGAAACCGTGATCGCCGAGCGCGATCGCTACATGGCCGCGCGCCTGCGCGAGACCCACGGCGATGCGCGCGAAGTGCTGGCCGTGGTCGGTGCCGGCCATCTGCAGGGCCTGGCACGCCACCTCAAGGATGAAGTCCGCTCACCGGACACCATCCGGGAGGAACTGGAGGCGCTGCCGAAGAAGAGCGACGTGCCGTGGTTCACCATCTTCCTGGCGGTGTTCGTGCTGGGTGGTTTCGCCTGGGGCTTCTGGCGCGGGGGCATCGACGTCGGCTCCGATCTGCTGCTGCAGTGGGTGCTGGCCACCGGCGTGCTCGGCGCGATCGGCTGCGCCATCGCCGGCGGACACCCGCTGAGCATCCTGGTTGCGTTCGTGGCATCGCCGATCACCCCGCTGCACCCGGCGCTTGCTTCGGGCACGCTCAGTGCGCTCACCGAGGCGTGGATCCGCAAACCGACCTATGCCGACTTCATGGCCCTGCGCGACGACGTACAGAGCTGGCGCGGCTGGTGGCGCAATCGCGTCGCGCGCGTGCTGCTCAACTTCTTCCTGACCAGCCTGGGCACCGCGATCGGCGTGTGGACGGGGGGTTTGCGGATGGTGGGCAAGCTCGTCGGCTGAGGCTCGCCTCCCGCCCTGCAGCGGAGCGCTAGAAGCATTCCGTCGCAGTGGCGGCGGTCCCGGATTCACGCTTCGCGCCCTGCTGGTTGATCGCCAACGTTGCGCACTTCTTGTCGCGGATGGCTTGTACGCCCTTGGGTACGGCCTGGACCGAGTAGGCCCCGGCGACAGTGCCGTCGGCCAAGCCGATCGTGTAGTGACTTTGCAGCTCGGTTCGGCACTGCGTCGCCGGAATGGTCGGCGCTGCACCCGCGCTATCGACGTATCGCAAGTGCGTCGTGTAGTAGCGCTCCATGAACTGCGCCACTTCCAACATGCACACCGCCGCTGCTGCGCGGCGGGTCTTGATGACGTGGCCCTGATAGCTGGGATATGCGATCGCCGCCAGGATCGCGACGATCGCCACGACGATCATCAGCTCGATCAGTGTGAAACCCGAAGGCTGCCTGCAGGTTTGACAGGTCGGCCGATCAACGTGCTCATGCATGTGGTTGTCCGCCATTAATCCAGCAGGAGTTCGCGCCACGAGGTGCGGCTGGCCTGGTTTCCATTACTGTGGGGCACAGACGCTTCTTCTCGCTTGCCGTCGTCCCGAATCAGCACAGCGGTGCCGTCCAGGAAGCGCGGATCGTTCAGACCGCTGGCGTAACCAATGCCATTTGCCGTAAAGCTCTGCCCCCCGACCGTGACCACGTCCTGGTGGTCAATCCGTCCATCGCCATTGGCGTCAAAGGTGGCGGAAGTGCGTCGCCCACCGGTGAACGGCTCCACCCCCATGACAAACCCCCTGCCTCCGGGGCTGCAGATGTCGCTGGCGTCGGGAATGCGCGTGGTGCCATACAACGCACCGCCCACGAGGCTGTTGGGCACCACCATCCGCTCACCTTCTCTCCCGTTGACCGGTGAAACCAGATCAAGGAACCAGCCGTCCCTGCCTGACAGGTCGCCCGCAACCGCTGCACTGGTCGCCCGAAAGCCACGATCACCGCGGGTGACCTCTGCCTGGATTCGTCGCCTGACCAGCGCGCTGCGGCCGGCCACCTCGTCGCCGTCGTCAATCACGCCGTACCAAGTCTGTTCGCTGCGGTCGGCGATGTCCCGACCTGCCAGGTAGCGACCAGTACCGAAGTACACCCAAAGCTGTCGCGTCTGCGGGTTCCTCAGCAGGAACGGCGCCACCGTGATGGGTTGCGGGTTGCCGCCGCTATCCTTGGCCGCGAACAGTTTGCCCACGGCGATCGTGGCGCTGCCCACACCGTCGAAACGCCACAGGTTGCCGGCGAAATCGCCGCCATAGACGGTCTCGTAGAAGCCATCGCCGTCGCCGTCCCACGCGTCCACCCCTGACAACCCGTTGCTGCCCGCCGCCCCCGTGTTGCGGACCTGTATCGAACCGGACTCGATGCCAATGGTGACCAGTTGCGCAGCCCCGGCGGCACTGTTGGGACCGTTGCCCATCAACACGCGCCAATCGCCATTGGCAACCTGAGCGATGATGGGTTTGCCGATGACATTGCCCATCGCCGCTATGTCCGTAGCCCCCATCTCCCACAAAAACGCGACCTTTTCCGGGTCGGTGACGTCCAACGCAAAGACCGACTTCCCACCCCGCCCCATGCTTCCTACCAGAATCGATTTCCAGCGGCCGTCGCGGCTGGAGTAAACGTCGGCCACCGTAAGTTCACCGTCGACGAAGTATCGATGCTCGTAGTCCGGGGACGTCAGACTCTTCAACTGCGCGTTGATGGCCGCCGCCGGCATGAAGGCATAGACCTCGTCGCCGGTGGTCGCGTCGAAGCCATGCAGCATGCCGTCGTTCGCGCCGACGTAGACGACACCGCGCCGGGCGGACTGGCGCTCGGCGAACGCCGGGTAGGACGATGCACCACTGAACTTCGCGCCGCGGTACATACGCGGATTCGGCGCGCCCACGAAGAGCGGCTGGGAATTGACGATATCGCCAAGAATGCCCTGACGTACGCGCAGCCGGCCTTCATTGCTGCGATCGCCGCGCAGGTAGTTCACGCTGGCTTCGTCGGCAAGCACCGACTGCGCCTGCTCCAGTGCCCCCCAGCTCAGCCGCTGATACCTCCGGCCCGCCGCCTTCGGATTGTGCACGTAGATCCGACGCCGATCCCACTTCATCGCTGCGAGTCTGTCGCCTGCATTCCACGTCGGCGTATTCGAGAACTGACCGGTCGTTGCGTCCCATGGATACGCACTCAGCTCGCCACGCCAGGACGGGCTATAGAAGCGCGCCTGATAGATCATTGCGCCGGTTTCCAGGCGTGTGGTGTTCGCTGCTAGAGGGACTGCCGAACCGCTGGTCTCAGACGCAATCTGCGTGAATGCCTTTTTCAGGCTCTCGACCATCTTGTCGGCTTCGCTTGCCACATAAAAGGTGTCGGGCCGCTTGAAATCTTTCGCAAGAATGTCGCCCGAGGCGTTCCACCACCCATCGGGCAGCGACGCAGTCCGTTCAGATGTACTGTAACCATCGGGAACGCGAAAGCCACCGTACTTGGCTGCCAACCAGTAAAGGTTCTGGTCCTTGCCCCGCAGGTTTCGGCCCTCAAGGACGTCGACCCAGTGCGTGGCAATGGTTTGCGCGCCGTCCAGATCGGCCCGAATGTCCCTGGTGTGCGAATCGTAGGCGAGACCGGCCATATAGGCCGAGTTGGTGCCTCCTGCAAAAAACGGGGTGCGGATTCGCAACCCTTCCAGTTCACCGACCTTGTTCGTGGCAGTAACCACATTGACCGTTTTGTCGGCCAGAACTTCCGGCGGAGTCGCAGGCTCACCGCTCTTGACCGTGTTGCCGGGCAGATTCTTGTCGACATTGGTGTCGGTGTCTCCGATACCGAGGATCACGTTGGCCTGGCACCGGTACTGGATGGGATCTTTCCAGTCGGTAATGACCGGAAATCCGTCGGCCACGACATACGCATTGCGTCCGCCCAGATAGGAGTACGAGGCAACGTTTCCCTGGCGTTTGAAATAGCGAACGACAGCGTAGAAGAGCTCGCTGACCGGGTCGATCCTCTTGTGTTCGGCCGTGGTCAGCTGTCCTGCTTTATTCAGATAGTTGATGACTCCGCTGTCCCTGATCTCCGCACCTGGTGTCGCCGCCGCGGCTAGTGGATCGGGGTTGCGAAGGATCACGCCGGTGTCGGGGTCCCACTCCCCGGCACTGTTGACGGCCGATCCCTGGGTCGGGTCGTACGAGTATGGCCCAACGAACTTCTGGTTCGCGCGCAGTACGCCGCCGTCACGCGCCAGACTCGAATCATTCAAATAGCCAAAGATGCTGTAGCGAACCCGGTCCGAATACTCCTGGATCAAACCCTCCGGCTTCCAACCCTGGCGATATTGCTTGCAGTTGGCTTCGACCAGGTCCGGCACGCAAACCTTGACCCGGGCACTCAGCAGCAGATCGTTGACAGGGAACGCTTGTCCCCGAGCGTTCGTCATCAGGTCGTGCACCTCCGGGTCGTATGCGACCGGCGATCCCCTTGTCGCACCCGGCGATATGAGAATCTGGTTCCCCAGACCGCGCACTTGTACCAGTATCTGGTTCCAGGACGCCGGCGTCGCGCCGCGAACCTGCTTAATGTCGGCCCCTCCTGCCGGCAGACGACGATCGTCATACAGATGTTGACGGGACCGGTCGTGCCTTGCCTTCTCGAGCCAGGTTTCTACCGGAGTATCTCGAACGCGGTAGCCACCGGTCAGCGCCAGCCGGAAGGGATCGATCGTCTGGGTCACCGCCCAGTTCATGAAGTTGCCACTCCATTCCTTGCTGGAATGGCTGCATAGATGTCGGGTGGTGAAACGGACCGGGTAGAAGTGCCGCTCGGACTCGACCTCAGAATAATGATAGTGGTAGCACTTGTCCGGATCGAAGTAGCCGATGTAGCTGCGATCCACATCGTAGGAGCCGATATTGGCCTGGCTGATGATGGTCGGAAATTCCACCGACAGGACCAGGGCGAGATTGCCCGGAATCCTTGGTCTCAAGTTCAGCGGCGTCTGCGCGATATCCACCTGCGCGCTGACAGGTCCGGCCATCGTGCTCACTGTCATGGTTAACAAGACAATGAGGATGGACGAGGCATATGCCCTGGCGTCCTTGCGACTACCCGATCGAGCTTCCATTGCTCGCACTCCAACTAAACAGTCCAATGGCCGGCACTGTGCCGGGTTCAACGCAACTCGATGGTTGCTTGCAGCGCCACTACGGCACGACTTCCACCAGGATGGCTTCGTGCCGAGATGCGATAGATGGATCTGCTGTAAGTCGGTTGCGTGGCACCGTACTGGAAACCTGATGCGCTCAGGTCGGGATCCGGATCATCGACACTCAGCTGGACGTCGCCCATGTACTCGATGTAGTACTGCGGTGCACCGGCAGCTTCATCGGAGTAGGACGACTTTGGCTCGACGCTGATCCAGCAACCCGGCGTGTTGGCTGCACATTGCCCGTGGCTGGCACTATCGACGCCTGTCGGCGTTCCCGGACAGGTCACGCGGGCCGAAGAGCAGTCCACACCTATCGAACGTCCCGCCACTGCCGCCTCCTGCACTTCCTGCTCCGCGACACGAAGTGCGGATTCCGCTGCCTGGAAGGCCAGGCTGCGATCGAACATGTGGGCGCTCATTCGCTCTTCCATAAGGGTCCCGCGCAACGCGACCAAGCCAAGCAACGTCACCACGATCAAAAGGATCAGGACCACCATCAGCGTCGCGCCGCGCTGGCGTCGCCCAGGCGGATAAGAGGTGCGCAGGGTCACGTGGTGCGATTCCGCAACGTAACCGTGTGGACCAGCGTGCGCTTGAGTGGAGCGCGATCCACGCCCACGTTCGCCGATCCACGTAGGGACAATCTGATCCGCGCGGCGACGACATTCTTCCAGTCGAGGCTGGCTCTGGCAGCCACGTATGGGATCGCGCCAGCAACAAGGTAGGTGATCTGCATGTCCTGTATGTGTTCTGCGACTTCCTCACGCGACTTGAAGGCACCCCGGTCCATCTGGACACGATAGAGCGACCGACCGCCGCGGCCGTTGTCGTCAACGAACCAACGCGTCACTTGCAGGCGGGCCATCAGCGAGTGCGGACCGTAGGTCTTGCTGCTTCCGCAGGCGGCGCAGAGGACTGGCACCGCGAGGTCGGTGGTGCAGTTGCCCGGGCTGCCGGTTCCATGAACGTACTCGATCCTATCGCTACCTTTGCTGGCGCTGCTGACCTGGAGAATGCTGACCTGGCTGTAGTCGCAGACCAGGACGATGTCGCGATCGCGGAAGTCGTGGCGGGTCGTGTCGATCCTGAAACTGGCGACGCCTCCAGCACTTTGGGGCTGTTTGTCGTGCTGGATCACCGTGACAACCTGGCTGCCCGACGACACGAACTCGACCGCATCGGTTCCGGCCGCGGTGTGCTCAAGCGCGCCATTGTCGTAGCCGATTATCCCCCTGCCCCAGTCCATCCACCACGGAGCCGCCGCCGCAGATGCACCGTTGAGGACATTGGCCACGGGAAGGTTCCGTCCGCACGCGTTCCCGGCAGCCTGGCGAAGGTCGCTCGCCATCAGTTCGAACGCCACCCTGCCATCCTCCTGGATGCGTGCCAGGCTCTCCGTCGCCCGCCAGGTGCGCTGGTTGGAAAGGAAGATTCCGACGGCGGCCGCCGACACCAGCAAGCCAAGTACCAGCGAGATCATCAACTCGACAAGGCTGAAGCCACCATTGTCGGCCTTGGTCCGGATGGACCGCCCGCACAGGAAGCTCATATCCTCACCACGGTTGTCATCTCGTGCTGTTCGTTGCCACCCGTGCCGCGGGAGTCGTCCCAGCGAACCGTCACGCTGCAGTCCCTGGCCTCGCTTCCTGCCACTGTGCTGCATGCGATGCCGCCGCAACCATTCTCGCCCAGCAGGGACTTGATCCGGGCAACCCAGACGAAACGGTCACTGAACCCCAGCGTCGCTGCAGGGTCAGTCTGCTGCCGCGTCGGGATCTTGCAGGTCATCTCCATGTCGTACCCCCCTGCCCTTGCTTCGATTACGTTCGCGCGCATCGCGTCCAGGATCGTGTAGCTGAGCATCACGGCCTGACTGCGCTCCAGGGAGCTCTGGCTGTTGCGCAGCGCCGCCGCCTGCATGGCGGCAATTCCCAGCAGGCCGATCGCCATCACCAGCACGGCGACAAGCACCTCGATCAGGCCCACGCCACGCTGTCGGCCGGCACCAGTGCAGCGCGGACCAGCAACGACGCGCCAGGGCCGGCCAGGACTACAGATCATCTGGCACGCCACACCGCCCTCCTCCATTCTCCGGCAGGGTGGAAATGCGGCTGCCCGCGCCGATGCTGATCCGCCGCTGGTTCTCGGCGAGGCGATCGACCGGGACACAGACCGCGACCGATGCGTTCAGCAACGAACCGCCACTGGCGTGCGCCAGGCCATCGGAGCGGAATGCGATGCGGCTGTCCTGGATGGCCGTGCTGGCCCTGAGCTGGACGCCTGTGAGGGCATTGCCTACGTGCAGAACGTCGTCGACGACACCATCACCGTCCACATCGGCAATGGTGATCCAGCGATCCCAGACGGCTCCTGCCGCGCAGCTGGCGCCATCGGTGCTGCGGCAGACCGTGACGGTCCGGTTGAGGCGAACCGCCTCCAGCCGGGCCAATTGCAGCGTTGCCACCATTTCATTGGTCGCGCCGCCGAGGCGGTTGCTGCTGATGATGGCGGTCATGCTCGGATAGCCGATGGCGGCCACGATCGCCACCACCGCGACGGCAACCATCAGCTCGAGCAACGTGAAGCCGCACTCAGGACGACGCCCCGCGCAGACGGACTCCGACCTCTGCGAGGTCGCCAGGAGGACGAGCATCGTGACGTTCCCTGTGCCTGATGCGTGACTGAAGCTGTCACGTTAGGCCGCAATGGGAAGGACGCCCATAAGAAAACGGGAAGGCAAGCCTTCCCGTTTCCTCGACACAATCGTAGGGTTATTCCGCCTTCAGCGCCACCACCGCCGCTGCCGGGACGCTGCCCTCTCCCTTGCCACGCGCACGTCGCACCATGCGCGAGGTGCCATTGCGCAGGTCGTCCAGCATCGCGTAGATCGTCGGCAGGAACAGCAGGCTGACCACCGTCGAGAACGCCAGGCCGCCGGCGATGGCACGCGCCATCGGGTAGTACGGAGGACCGTCGCCGCCCATCTGCGTGCTGGTCAGCGAGATCGGAACCATCGCCAGGATCGCCGTGCCCATCGTCATCAGGATCGGACGCAGTCGTTCGCGACTGCCCTCGACCAGGGCGTCGGTACGCGACAGACCGCGCCGGCGCAGATTGTTGATGTGCTCGATCATCACGATGCCGTTGTTCACCACCACGCCCATCAGCACCAGGATGCCGATGAAGGCCATGATGTTGAACTCGGTACCGGTGAGCCAGAACAACCAGAACACACCGAACACCGAGAACAGCACGCCGCTCATGATCGCCGACGGGAACAGCAGCGATTCGAACACCGCCGCCATCACCACGTAGATCATGACCAGGGCGATCAGCAGGTTGAACATCATCTGATTGTTGGCTTCGGCCTCGTCCTCGAAAGCGCCGCTGTCGAAGGTGAAGCTGTAGCCGGCCGGGAACGCCACCGACTTGAGCGTCTCCTCCATCGCCTTGCGTGCTTCGGGCACGGTGGCTTTTTCGGCCAGGTTGGCCTGGATCGCCACCGTGGTCTGGCGGTTGGCGCGCTGGATCTGCGTCGCCGACGGCTTCACTGCCACGTCGACCATTGCCAGCAACGGCACGGTGCGACCGTCCGGGGCACGTACGGTGAAGCTGTCGATGTCTTCGACGCCGTACTCTTCGGCGCCGGCGAAACGCACCCACACCGGGACTTCGGTTTCGCCGCGACGGAACTCGCGCAGCGGAGCGCCACGCAGTGCCAGGCCGACGAAGCTGGCCACCTCCTGCGCACTGAAGCCGAATGCCGCAGCGCGATCCCGGTCGACGTGCACCGACAGCTCGCTGTTCTGGTCGCCGATGTCGACGCGGACGTCACGCAGTTCCTTGCGCTTGGACAGGATCGGCACGATGTCGTTCGCCAGTTCGACCAGGGTCTCGGTCGAGTCGCCGACCAGCTGGACCTGGACGTTCTGGCCCGGTCCACCGCCACCGCCACCGCCGCCCTGGTTGCCGATGCCGATGTTGGCGCGCGCAGACTTTGGCAGATCGTTGCGCAGTTTCTCGATCGTCGCCTTGGTCTGGTCGATCTTGGCGGTGTCGAAGGTGATGCGCGTGCCGCCCCAGCCCTGTTCGCTGAAGAACGAATAGATCTGGGTGATGTTGTAGCGCTTGCGGTTGGCCTCGAGGAACTTCTCGATCTTGAGGATTTCCGCCGACATCTGCTCCTTGGTGTAGGCGCCCTTCCACTGGTAGAAGATGTTGGTCTCGGTGCCGTCGTCGCCACCGAACATGTTCTTCTTGGTCAGGACCATCGGCACGACGCTGATGGCGATGATCATCAGGATGCCGAGCACGCTCTTGCCGCGGTGCTCCAGCGTCCAGCGCAGGAAGCGGGCGTAGCCGCTCTGCAGGCGCGGGATCAGGCCGCGGTCCGAGCGCACCGCCGGCGGCGTCTTCAGCCGCGCCGAGATCATCGGGATCAGGCTGACAGCCACCAGCCACGAGGCCAGCAGCGATACCGAGATCGTGATCGCGATCTGCGACAGGTAGATGCTCAGGAAGTTGCGGTCGCCGAACAGGTTCGGCAGGAACACGATGCAGTGGCACAGCGTGCCGGCCGACAAGGCGATGGCGACGTGCCTGGTGCCGATGATCGAGGCCATCGTCGGCTGGTCCGGCATGCGCTCGCGTTCCTGGTAGATGCTCTCCACCACGACCACGGCGTTGTCGACCAGCATGCCCACCGCCAGCAGCAGGCCCATCATCGTCAGGATGTTGAGCGTGACACCGGTGAAGTACATGAAGCCAAGGGTCATCACGAAGCAGATCGGGATGGCCAGGGTCACCATCAGCGTCGACGGCCAGTGGCGCAGGAAGAAGAACAACACCGCGATCGACAGAAGCAAACCGATACCACCGGCCTCGGCCAGCTCGAGCAGAGAACTGGTGACGTTGTCGCCCTGGTTGTCGATGATCTTGATCTGGATCCCGGCCATTTCCGGCTGGTCGCGGATCGCCTCGACCTCCTTGAGCGCATTGCTCGAGACCTCCACCAGGTTGGCCTGGCGCTCCTTGAAGATGTCCAGGCCGATCGCGGGCTTGCCGTCGAGCCTGCGGCCGTAGTTCATCCGCGCCGGCTTCAGGCGGATTTCGGCGATGTCGCCAAGGCGCGTGCCCTTGGTGTCGATGATCAGGTCACGCAGTTGCTGCAGGTCGGTGATCTCACCAACCGGCTGCACACGCAGGCGCCGCCCGCCATCGTCGATCTGCCCGGCGGATACCGAGAAGTTGACCGCCTGCAGTCGGGTGTTGAGGTCGTTGATGCTCAGGTTGTGCGCGGTGAGCCGGTCGGGATCGATGGCGATCTCGACCTCGTTAGGCGCCGCACCGGTCACTTCCACCCGTGCCACGCCGGGGATGCGCTCGATGCGCCGCTTGAACTCGCGCTCGATCATGTCGTACGAGCCGGTCAGGTCGGTCGTACTGGCCAGGCGCACCCGCAACACCGGTTCGTCGGTGGTGGAGAACTTGAACACGCTGTAGCGCTGCAGGTCGTCCGGCAGGTCGTCGCGAATGGCGTCGATGCGCTCGCGCGCCTCCGAGGCCGCGATGGCGACATCGCGGTCCCAGTCCGAGAACTGCATGAAGATCTCGGCTCCGTTGGAACGGGCGGTGGCATCCATGCGCTTGACGTCGGTCATCGTCGACAGCGCTTCTTCCACCGGCCGCAGCAGCGTGCGTTCCACCTCTTCCGGCGTCGACCCCTCGTAAGGGATCTGGACGAAGATGAACGGTGGCGAGACTTCCGGGAAGGCCTCCAGCGGCAGCCGGATCGCCGCGATCAGGCCGATCACGAACAGCGACACGAAGAACATGATCGCCGTGACCGGCCGCCTGATGCTGAGCTCTGCAATCGTCATGTCAGCGCCCCGCTCAGACCGGCTCGACCTGGCCGTCGTCGTTCGACGAGACCTTGCCATGCTCGACACTGCCGCGCGTGCGTCGGGCTCGCTCGACGTAGTAGTCGTCGGCGCGGCGGTCCAGCAGGTCGTACACGACCGGGATCACCAGCAGCGTCAGCAGCGTCGACACCAGCAGGCCGCCGATCACCGTGATGGCCATCGGCGAGCGCACTTCCGCGCCCTCGCCCATCGCCAGCGCCAGTGGCAGGAAGCCGAACAGCGTGCACATCGTGGTCATGATGATCGGGCGCAGTCGCGAACGGGCACCTTCGACCAGGGCCTCGCGCTTGGCCACGCCGGCCTCGCGCAGCTGGTTGACCTTGTCGACCAGGATGATCGCGTTCTTCACCACCAGGCCCACCAGCAGGATCAGGCCGATGAACACCACCACGGAGACCGGTGAATTGGTGAGCAGCAGCGCCAGCACCGCGCCGACCAGGGCCAGCGGGATGGTGAACAGGATCACGAAGGGGTGCAGCAGCGATTCGAACTGCGACGCCATCACCAGGTAGACCAGGAAGATCGCCAGGCCGAACGCGAACAGCAGCGAACGCACCGACTCGGCCAGCTCTTCGCCCTGGCCACCGATGTGCATGCCGACACCGGCACCGAGCGGCTGCTCGGCGATCATGTCGCGCACTTCCTGCACGGCGGCGCCCAGGTCGATATCGCGCAGGTTGGCCGAGACGATCGCCACACGCACCTGGTCGGCGCGGTGGATCTCGCTCGGGCCGGTCGTCGAGACGACGTCGGCCACCGCATCCAGCGTCACCGGGCGGGAACTGCCGGGATTGACGATCAGGCGACGGATGTTGTCGACCGAGGCGCGATCGGTTTCGCGGGCACGCACCAGCACGTCGATCTTGCGGTCGCGGAAGCTGTAGCGCGTGGCGACGTCGCCGCGCACTTTCTTCACGACCACGTCGGCGATCTGGCGTGTGGTCAGGCCGAGCGCACCGGCGCGGTCCTGGTCGAAGCGGATCTGGATCTCCGGGAAGCCTTCCTCGACGGTCGACTTGACGTCGGCATAGTGAGGATTGGCACGCAGCATCGCCGCCATGCGCTGGCCGGCGACCTGGATGCTCTCCAGGTCCTGCCCGCGCAGTTCGATTTCAAGCGGTGTGGAGAAGCTGAAGAGCTCCGGTCGGCTGAAGTCCACCTGCGCACCCGGGTGCGACTGCATGGTCGTGCGCAGGCGCTCGGTCTCGCGCGCTTCCACGTCCTTGCTGCCCCCATCGGCCATGACCACGGTCAGCTTGCCGATGTTCTCGCCGCTTTCAGTCGGATTGGCGTCCAGTCGGGTACCACTGCCGCTGACGCCGTACAGCGTGCGGATGCCATCGTCCTTGGCGTGCTTGCCCTGCAGTTCGCGCACCAGTGCGTCGGTTTCGCGCAGCGGCGTACCCGGCGGCAGCTTCACGGTCATCTCGAAGCGGTCCTGGGCCAGCTGCGGGATCAGATCGGCACCCAGCAGCGGGACCGCAAGCAAGGTCAGCGCGAATGCCGCTGCGGCAAAGCCCAGCACCAGCCACGGCTTGCGCAGCGCGGTCGGCAGCAGCTTCATGTAACCGCGCTCGGCACGACCGTACGGCGCCATGGCGATGTCGCTTGCCTTGCGCATCACCGGCCCGACGACCGCGACCAGACCACGCCAGGCGCGGACGATCAGCCAGGCCAGACCGAAGAAAGCGCCGCGGGTGCCGGCACCGATGCCGTGTTCGACGGCAGCGATCGGCTTCTGCAGCTTCGACGTCGGCTGCCAGCGCGGATGCGGCGCCTCTTCCGGGAACGCCATCGGCGGCCGGCCCTTGAGCGCGCTGAGCATCGGGATCAGCGTCATCGACACGATCAGCGAGATGCCGATCGCCAGCGCCACGGTCAATGCCTGGTCGCGGAACAGCTGGCCGGCGATGCCCTGCACGAACACCAGCGGCAGGAACACGGCGATGGTGGTCAATGTCGACGCAACCACGGCCATGCTCACTTCGCGGGTGCCGGCGATGGCGGCATCGAGGATGCCCAGCCCTCGTTCTCGCGCCTTGGCGATGCTTTCGAGCACGACGATCGAGTCGTCCACGACCAGGCCGGTGGCCAGCGCCAGGCCGCCGAGCGACATCACGTTGAGGCTCAGGCCCAACTGGCCCATGAAGAAGAACGTCGCGATGATCGACACCGGCAGCGACAGGCCGATGACGAACGTGCTCCAGCCATCGCGCAGGAACAGGAAGATGATCAGCACGGCCAGCATGCCGCCGATCACCGCGTCTTTCTTGACGTCGCTGATGGCGTGACGGATGAACAACGACTGGTCGTCGATCGTGGTCAGTTCCACCTCCGGCGGGATCTGGTCCTTGATCTCCTGCAGGCGCTTGCTGATTGCGTCGGCGGTGGCGACGGTATTGGCGTCGCCTTCCTTGTAGATCGCCAGCTCGACGGCTTCCTTGCCGGCCAGGCGGATGATCGCCTCGCGTTCCTTGTAGCCCTGGCGGACTTCGGCGATGTCCTTCAGGCGCACCGGCATGCCGCCGGCCACGGCGCCACCGCCAGCGGAATTGGCACTTTGCACGGACGCTGCCGCCGCCATGGCTTCGGCCGAACCGGTCTGCGCCGCGATTGCCGCCATCTGCGCAGCCGCGCTGGCGGCCGCGTTGTCGCCACCACTGCGGGTGGTGACCAGCATCTCGCGGATCTCCGGCACGCTGGCGAACTGGTTCACCGTACGAACCAGGTAGCGCTGCGAACCTTCCTCCAGGCGACCGCCGGAGATGTTGATGTTCTCCTGCTGCAGGCGCTGGATGACGTTGTCGATCGGCAGGTTCAGCTGCGCCAGCTTCTGCTGGTCGATGTCGACCTGGATCTCGTCCTCGAGACCACCGCCGACCTTGACCGCGGCGACGCCATCGACCGGCTCGAGCTTCTTCTTCAGATCGTCATCGGCGTAGCGGCGCAGCCCGGTGAGCTGGCGCATGGCTTCGGTGTCGTTGCTCGCGGCGGTCTTGGCCGACAGCGCGATGCGCAGAATCGGTTCGGTCGACGGATTGAAGCGCAGCAGCACCGGAGCCTTGGCCTCCAGCGGCAATTGCAGGACTTCCATCTTGTCGCGCACTTCGAGGCTGGCCTGGTCCATGTCGGTGCCCCAGGCGAACTCGAGCACGACGTCACTCTGACCGGTGCGCGAGACCGACTTGAGCTTGCGCAGGCCCTTGACCACGCCGACGGCCTCTTCGACCGGCTCGCTGATCAGGGTTTCGATTTCCGACGGCGCCGCACCGGTGTACTCGGTGCGCACCGTCAGGGTCGGGTAACTCAGGTCGGGTAGCAGATTGACCTTGAGGTCGCTCAGCGCGATGAATCCGAACATCACGAAGGTGAGGGTCACCATCATCACCGTGACCCGGCGACGCGTGGAGAACTCGACCAGATTGAAGCCGGATGATTCGTTCGCAGGTTGCGTCACGTTCGCTCTCCGCGATGATTACTGCTTCTTGGCTTCGGTTTTGGCGGCCGCGACCTTCTTCGCCGGCTGGCCCAGCACCTGCACGACGGTGCCGTCGCGCAGCGCGGTCTTGCCGGCGACCACGACCTGGTCACCCACCTTCACGCCGGTGCGGATTTCCGCCCAGGAACCGTCCATGTAGCCCAGCTTGACCGGCACCCGGGTGGTCTTGTCGCCCTTGACGACGAACACCGCCGGGTCGCCGTCGTCCTCGAGCAGGGCCACGCGCGGGACCACCAGGGCATCGGCGCGCTGGTCGTAGTCGATCTTGATGCGGCCGAACATGCCCGGCTGCAGCACGCCGCCGCCGGCGAACGCACACACGACGCGGAACGTTCCGCTGCCGGAGTCCACCACCGGCGCTACGCGATCGACGGTGCCGGTGAAGACCTTGCCCGGCAGCGCATCGACCTGCATCTGCACCGGCAGGCCGGCCTTGAGCGTGACGAGTTCGCGCTCGGGCACGTTGAGGGTGGCTTCCAGGCGCGAGGTATCGACGATGCGGAAGATCGGGGTATTGATCTGGACAAAGTTGCCGGTCTTGATCGAGCGCGAGGCGATCACGCCGGAGATCGGCGCTTCCACGTTCGCGTAGGACAGCTCCAGGTTGGCCATGCGGTTGGCCGCGCGGGCCTCTTCGAGGTCGAAGCGCAGCTGGTCGTTGTCGTTGGCGCTGAGCAGCTTCTGCTCGGCCATCTGCTTGGCGCGCGAGTAGTTGGCCTCGAGCTTGCGCATGCGGGCGTCGGTCTGGGCGACCTGCTGCTGCGAGCGGGCGGCATCCAGGCGCACCAGGGTCTGGCCGGCGCGGATCTGCTGGCCTTCCTCGACAAGCACATTCAGTGCCACACCCGAAGTCTTGGCCACCACCTGGGATTCGGCCACCGGCTCCAGGGCCGCGGTACCGGTATAGCTGGCCGCGACCGCACGGCGCGAGGCCTTGGCGACCTCGACCGGAACGGCCTCCGGACCCTTCTCGCCCTCTTTGGCCTGGGCTTCCCCAGGGCCGCCACCGCCCTTGCAGGAAGCCAGCAGCAGGGCGCTCGACAGGGCCAGGCAGGGCAGCAGGAGGCCAGCGGCGCGGGCAAAACCACGGCTGCGATTTCGGGAGAGATGACGCATGAATTGAACCCCAAGGTGGCTGTTTACCGGACCGTATGCCGGTGTTGTAGATAGGTATATCACCTGCCCCGTTCACCAACATCCGCCGAAGGTCATGGTGACTGGAGCCATGTCGCGGGCGGAACCGTAGGGACAGTTCTCGACGACCGCAACAACCATCGATGCAAAATGGCACCGCTTCGTTGCATCGATATCGCAGGCTATACTTGCGCACTTATGCGCGGCCCTCCCGACGGACGGCCACGCGCAGCCAGCTTCAGAACCTTTCGCTAGCCATTCGAGATTGCGGACTACGACATGATGCGACCGCTGATGATCGCCGCCTGCTTCCTGCTGACCACCGCTGCGTCCGTCGCATCGGCCCAGGAAACCCAGGCCCCCGCCGCTGCCCCGGCCGCTGCCACCGCAACCACGGCGCCCGCCGTTGTGAAGGGTGATGCCGCCAAGGGACACCAGCTGACCTACACCTGCCAGGGTTGCCACGGCATCACCGGCTACAAGAACGCCTACCCGAACTTCCACGTGCCCAAGATCGGCGGGCAGTCGGCGGAGTACCTGGTCAACGCGTTGAACGAATACAAGAAGGGCGCGCGCAAGCACCCGACGATGCAGGCCCAGTCGCAGAGCTTCTCCGACCAGGACATCGCCGATATCGCCGCCTTCCTTTCGTCCCTGAAGTGAGTGAGCAGACCATGACGAACAAGATCCTCGCCATTGCCCTGCTCGCCTCGCTTGCAGTGGTCGGCTGCTCCAGTTCCGACACCCCGGCCGAGCACTCCGCCGCCGACCGCGGCGAAGGCCACACCTCCTCGTCCGCCGGCCTGCCGGCCGGTCACATCGCTGCCGGCGAACAGCTGGCCAGCACCAAGGGCAAGGCCACCGGCCAGTCCTGCGTCGACTGCCACGGCGCCGAAGGCAATGCCCCGATCGACGGGACCTACCCGAAGCTCGCCGGCCAGTACTACGACTACATCGCCCACGCCCTGCAGGCTTACCGCGACGGCGACCGCGAGCACGCTCTGATGTCGAGTCAGGCCAAGGACCTGACCGACCAGCAGATCGCCGACCTGGCCGCGTACTTCGGTTCGCGCCAGAGCAACCTGCGCGACCTGCACAACGCACACTGATCGCCTCGACGCGCGATATAACGGAAAAGCCCGCTTCGGCGGGCTTTTTCGTTCGTGCGCGTCGTCACGCCATCCCAACCACATCCTGCACTCCACACACCGTCATCCCCGCGAAGGCGGGGATCCAGGGACGTTGTCTTTCCGCTTTCAGGCGAGGAGCAAATGGGTCCCGGCGTTCGCCGGGATGACGGTGAGGGTCGCGAAACCGCCTCAGCCGCCTGCCGGCTTCACCGAGCCATTGTCTTCCTGCAACGCCGGCTTGAACGGTATCGCCGGTGGCGGTCGCGCGCCGGCAGGCTGGTCGTTGAGGTTGGGATCACTGATGCCGCAACCGCCGCCCAGGCTCAACATCGAGATCACGCACTCGATGCTCTTGCCGGTACCCGGGATCGGAATCGCCACCTTCCTCACGCCCCGGCGCACCCATTCGGCGAGCAGGGACTCGTTGGGAACCCAGTACTTGTCGAAGCTCGTCGGCTCGAAATCGTTCGGCTTACGACGCAGCCACGTGCCGGCCCGGTCGAGGTCCTTGATCTCCTCGGTGATCGTGCCCGGCGGCTGCCCCGGCGAAGCCGAACCGGGCGCATCGGCGATCCGCACGCTGCCGTCGCTGCTGTAGAGCCCGGGCTGCTCGCCACGCTGGCCGCCGGGACGATTGCGGATCGATTCGCCCCAATCGTCGCCATGCGTCGGCGTCGACCAGGTTCCGGCGGCGGGCGCCGGCTTCGGTCCGGCACCGGCGCCGGCCACGGGCTGCGTGCCGCTCCCGGCCGGCGCTGCCGGACTCGGCTGCGTGGAACCGGGCGTGCCTGCGGCAGGCGCAGACGAAGTGCTGGCGGCGGCAGCCGTCGTCGCCGGGCTGGTCGCCGGTGCTGCCGTTGCGGCGCTGGCAGCAGGCGCGCTGGCTGCGGGTGCAGGCGATTGCGCCGGTACGGCGGGCGCCGGCGACGAAGGTGCAGGCGTCGGCGGGGTCGGAATCTCGGCCGTGCGGATCGTGGGGGTGGTCGATCGCACTTCCGGCACCGGTACTGCCGGCGCCGGCAGCGCGCGCACGAGTGCCGGCGGCAGTTGCACGGGCACGGGCACTTCGCGAACGGCGACATCGCGCTGGCGCTGCTCGATGGAAGGTGCGGCGACGTCGCGCGGGGTGATGTTTGGGCGGATCGGCTGCACCGGTTCGGCCACCTCCGCCGTGCGCACGGTTGGCGTCGCCGTGCTCAGCTCCGGAGCCACCACGACCGCTTCCGGCGGGCGCCGCCGCGTCGGCGGCAGGACGAACACGGTCGGTTCGCTCGGCGTCGGTTCGCTGACTGCGACCGGCTGCTCGACTGTCGGAGCCGGTGGCGGCAACTGCGGCTCGGGAACCTCGCGCTGGGCGACCTCGGGGATCGGCGCGTCCACGGTCGGTGCCGCCGTCGCGACCTCGGGCGGGGTGAGCGGTGCGCTCGGCGTGGTCGCCGCGGTCTCCCGGGTAGGCGTGGCAGCGGCGGCCTGCTGCGGTTGCTGCTGGACCTGCTGCTGTGGCTGTTGGCCCGGCTCGCCCGGACCGCCGCCCGGTTCCTTCGGCGTGCCCTTGCCGACGTACTCGACCATGACCACTTCTTCGCCCTGCGGTTGCAGTGCGCTGACGGCCATGAAGCGCAGGTACATCAGATAGAGCAGCATCGCCGCGAAGAACACGTGCCAGAGCACCGTGAACACGGCGGCAAACCAGTGCACGCGCCGATCGATGCGGTCCTGCTTCACATCGCCGTGCCAGTCCTGCCGCCACAGCGTGGCGAAGGACTGCCAGCGGGTCAGGTCGCCAATGCGCTTTGGCGGCGGAACGGACAGCGGGCGGGCAAGGAATACCTCGATGAACGCATCCGCAGTCGCGCCGCGAACCGCACCGAGGCGCTCGTGCATGCTCGCGAACCAGGCTTGCCAGCCCGGCGGAAACTCACCCGGTGGGCGCCGCAAGTGCGGCGAAATCAACTGCAGCCTTCGCTGCAGGGCGTGGATCAGTTCGGCGGCGGAGAACATCTACGTCGCCGCGCCCTGCTCAGGCCGCCGAATCGCGGCGGATGTAGGGTGCGTCGCCGGTCTCGTGATCGGTGGCGTCACGCACGGCGGTCACTCCGGGCACTTTGGTCATCAGCGTCTTCTCGATGCCCTGCTTCAGGGTCACGTCGGCCATGCCGCAACCGTGGCAGCCGCCACCGAAGCGCAGCACGACCACGCCCTGGGCGGTGACTTCCTGCACGGCGACACTGCCGCGATGGGACGCGAGCTGCGGGTTGATCTCGTGCTCGACAATCCAGTGCACGCGCTCGACCAGCGAGGCCGATTCGGCCGGCTCCTCGCCCTTGATCTTGGGTGCGCGGATCTGCAGCTGGCCACCGGTGGCCTGGGTTTCGTAATCGATCTGGGCGCCGTCGAGGAACTTCACGCTGGCGGCATCCAGCCACACCGTGAAGCCTTCGCAGTCCACCGCCCACTCGTCACCTTGCAGGTCGCCGGGCTCGGCGAACTCCAGGCGCACGTCCGCGCGCGGCGTGCCGGCGTGGACCGCCGACAGGCGCACGCCCAGGCCCGGCAGGGCCTCGCGCTCGATCAGCTTGAGGAAGTGGCGCTGGGCGGATTCGGAAATGTTGATCATGGGGGCTATTCTACCGGGGTCCGCGCAGCACGATGGTGCGCCCCCTTGGAATGACCGCCGACGATGGCATCTGTTCAGTCGGCGGGCCGCGTGAAGGAATCCTTGCCGATGAACGACCTCGTCCCCCTCGCCCAGGCCCACTGCCTCGCCCGCCGTGGCAGCGAACACCGGCTCAGTGAAGCTCGCATCCGCGAACTGCTGCCGCAGGTTCCGGGCTGGGAGCTGGTCGAGGACGGGCATGCGCTCACCAGGACGTACTCGTTCGGCAACTACTACGAAACCATGGCGTTCGTGAACGCGCTGGCATTCATGGCCCACCGCGAGGACCACCACCCCGATCTCGGCGTGCACTACAACCGCTGCATGGTGCGCTATTCGACCCACGACGTCGGAGGCCTGAGCGAGAACGACTTCATCTGCGCGGCCAAGGCCGACGCCCTGGCTGGTTGACCGCGCCCGCACATTCCACATTCCCCGAGGCAGTCAGCATGGACACGATGAGTACGCTTCGCCGCCACCGCTTTGTCGCGCTGGCCTCGGTCACGCTGCCCCTGCTGCTGGGCGCCTGCCACAAGGCGCCCGATCAGCCGGCACCGGCGGCGGTCGCACCGACCGAGTTGATGGCGGTCGACACGCCTCCCCCGGGGTATCCCGAGGAACTGGCCTGCGACAACATCGGCGGCCAGGTGTTGCTGGCGCTGTCGGTGGGTGCGGACGGCAAGGTTGCTTCGGCCGATGTATTGCGCAGCAGCGGCATCGCACCGCTGGACAAGGCCGCGCTGGAAGGCGTGCGCAACTGGACCTTCAAGCCGGCCACGCGCGGTGGCGTGGCGCAGTCGAGCAAGTTGCAGGTGCCGGTGAACTTCCGGCCGCCGGCGGTGCGGCCGCAGTCGTGCTTCGCGCTCGACGAGCAGCGGCGTCGCGCTGGCGGCAAGTAGTCCTCCGCAACGGCAGAGGGATCCCGGTTTTGCCGGGATGACGGTGACGAGGCGGATGGGCTACGGGCCTGGGTCCCGGCTTTCGCCGGGATGACGTGACGCAGCGGGGTGCGGCTATGTCAACCGGTCGAGCACGTCGATCAGCTCCGGCGCCAGCGGCGCATTGAGCAGGTAAGGTGTCTTGCCGTTGTCGAGCGAGAACTCCAGCGTCGAGGCGTGCAGGAACATCCGCTTCAGGCCTACCTGATCGCGCAGCCGCTTGTTGACCTCGGCGTCGCCGTACTTGTCGTCGCCGGCAATCGCGTGGCCGATGTGCTGGGCGTGGACGCGGATCTGGTGGGTACGGCCGGTCTCGATCCGCACCTCGCAATAGGACTGCCCGCCACGGCGTTCGAGCACCTTGAAGTGGCTCAGTGAGGCCTTGCCCGCCGGATTGACCTGGACATGGCGCTCGCCGCCTTGGCGCAGACCCACGTGCAGCGGTGCATCGACGGTCATCACGCCGTCGGGCATGCGCCCGGTCAGCAGCGCCAGGTAACGCTTGCGAATGCCGATGCCGTCGTAGTCGCGGTCCTCGCGCATCAGCGCCTGCAGTTCGGTCAGGGCCGAGCGCTTCTTGGCCACGACCAGCAGCCCCGAGGTGTCGCGGTCCAGGCGATGGACCAGCTCCAGGCTCTGGTTCGGCCGCAGCGCCCGCAGCGATTCGATGGCGCCGTGGCTGATGCCGCTGCCGCCGTGGCTGGCCAGGCCGGCCGGTTTGTTCAGGGCCAGCAGGCGCGCGTCCTCGAACACGATCGCCGCCTCGAGGGCATCGAGCAGTCCCTTCGGCGGCGTCGGCTTGTCGCCTACCTCGCTGAGACGAACCGGCGGGATCCGCACTTCGTCGCCGGCCTCGAGCTTGCGCTCGGCCTTGGCGCGGCCGCCGTTGACCCGGACCTGGCCGGAGCGGACCAGCTTGTAGACCAGGGATCTGGGCGCGCCCTTGAGCTGGCCGAGCAGGAAATTGTCCAGGCGCTGCCCGGCCCGATCGTCGGGGACACGGACGGTGCGGACCTGGCTGGCGTCCTGGCGAGGCGCCGGGCCGGGGTTGGGGGAGGCTGAATGGGTCATCCGGGGGAGGTTATCTGATACACTCGCGACGCGAGATAAGGTTTTGATTTCGCAGGAACTTGCACTCAAAGGCCGAAAGCCCCTGTCCTGCGATTCCGGTCCGCGTCTAACCACTGCCCCCGGGGTAGCCATGTTAGCAGCGATGGTCCGGCGGAACCGGTTCCCGCCCGGTGGGTCAAACCACCTGTGATGAACACGTCCCGTGCGGCGTTCGCGCCGCCGGCCCTAGTACCAGGAAAATAGAGACAAGCGCTCCCGCGGCGTGCCGTGGTGTCGTAGCGCTGGAAAACTTGAAGCCGCCGCGCCCGGATCATTCCCTGGCAGAGGCAGGCTTGCGGTATCCAGAGGCGAAACGCCCACGGCGTTCCGCGGCTGCAGGACGCATGCGTCCTGCGCCGACCACGCGCAGGAGCGCGCGAGGAACGCAACAATGAAGCGAATGCTGATCAATGCGACGCAGGCAGAAGAACTGCGCGTCGCCACCGTCGATGGCCAGACCCTGTACGACATCGACATCGAGCAACCGGCGAAAGAACAGAAGAAGTCCAACATCTACAAGGGCCGCATCACCCGGCTCGAACCCTCCCTCGAGGCCGCCTTCGTCGAATACGGCGGCGAGCGCCACGGCTTCCTGCCGCTGAAGGAGATTTCCCGCGATTACTTCCAGGCCGGCGTCGACCACAACAAGGCCGGCCTGCGTGAACTGCTGCGCGAAGGCCAGGAAGTCGTGGTCCAGGTCGACAAGGAAGAGCGTGGCAACAAGGGCGCCGCCCTGACTACGTTCATCTCGCTGGCCGGCCGCTACATGGTGCTGATGCCCAACTCGCCCACCGCCGGCGGCGTCTCGCGCCGGATCGAGGGTGACGACCGCGCCGCGCTCAAGCAGGCGATGGACAGCCTGGACATCCCCGACGACATGGGCGTCATTATTCGCACCGCCGGCGTCGGCCGCGATGCCGAAGAGCTGCAGTGGGACCTCGACTACCTGCTGCAGGTATGGAAGGCCATTGCCGAGGCTGCGCTGACCAAGCCGGCCCCGTTCCTGCTGTACCAGGAATCGCGTCTGATCATCCGCGCCCTGCGCGACTACATGCGCCCGGACATCGGCGAGATCCTGGTCGACACGCCGGAGATGTACGCCGAGGCGCGCGACTTCGTCGAGCAGGTGATGCCGCACAACCTGCGCAAGCTCAAGCACTACACCGACGACACCCCGCTGTTCAACCGCTTCCAGATCGAGTCGCAGATCGAGAACGCCTACGAGCGCGAAGTGCGCCTGCCGTCGGGCGGCGCGCTGGTGATCGACCAGACCGAAGCGCTGACCGCGGTCGACGTCAACTCGGCGCGCGCCACCAAGGGCGGCGACATCGAGGAGACCGCGTTCAACACCAACCTGGAAGCGGCCGAGGAAGTCGCCCGCCAGATGCGCCTGCGCGACCTCGGCGGACTGGTGGTGATCGACTTCATCGACATGGCGTCGAACAAGCACCAGCGCGACGTCGAGAACCGCCTCGCCCACGCCCTCAAGCAGGACCGTGCGCGCGTGCAGATCGGCCGCATCTCGCGCTTCGGCCTGCTCGAGCTGAGCCGCCAGCGCCTGCGTCCGTCGCTGGGCGAATCGAGCCAGATTGTTTGCCCGCGTTGCGAAGGCCATGGCCGTATGCGCAGCGTCGAGTCGCTGTCGCTGTCGATCCTGCGCCTGGCCGAAGAGCACGCGATGAAGGAGAACACCGGCCAGGTGCTGGTGCAGGCTCCGACCGAGATTGCCAACTACCTGCTCAACGAAAAGCGCCGCGCCCTGAGCGAGATCGAGAAGCGCCACGATGCGCCGATCCTGATCGTCGCCGACGAGCAGCTGCACACCCCGCACTACGAAGTCACGCGCATCCGCGAGAACGAGCTGGGCGAGGAATCGAGCAAGCCGAGCTACCAGCGTGGCACCCCGCGCAAGCTGCCGACGCATGCGCTGACCAAGGCCCACTTGAACATCCCGCCGACCCCGGCGGTGACCAACGTCAAGCCGGCCCAGCCTGCCCCGCTGCGCGAGCCGCGTGAGCAGCCGGTCGATCAGATGCCGGCACCGGCCCCCGTGGTCGCCACGCCGACCCATTCGATCGGCGTGGTCGAGCGCATCCTGCGTTTCTTCCGAGGCAGCCAGCCGGTTGCCGCGCAGCCCGCCCCGGCCGCGCGTCCGCAGGATGGCCGCGGTCGCAATGACCGCAACGCACAGCGCCGCGATGGCCGCGGCGGCAAGCAAGGTGGCCGCGATGGCCGCCGTGACGAGCAGCCGCGTCGTGACGAGGCACGTCGTGACGAGCCGCGTCGTGACGAGCAGCGCCGCGACAAGCAACAGGCCCAGGGCAACCAGCCCAAGCAGCCGCAGCAGGCCAAGCAGCAGCAACAGCAGCAGCAGCCCAAGCAACAGCAGCAGCCCAGGCCGCCCAAACCGCAGGCCGAAGAGCGCCAGCAGGCGCAGGCCCAGCAGCAGGCGCAGGGCGAAGCCGCGCCGCGTCCGCCGCGCGAGCCCAGGCCTGTCGCAGCCAAGCCGGAAGCAGCACCGGTGACGGAGGCCGCGATCATCGCAGCCGCCGCGCCGGCGACCGTCGCCGCCGCAGTGGCTGGTGAAGCCGTCGAAGCCGCCAAGGTCGAGGGCGTTGTCGCCGCGACCAACCCCGGCGAGAACGCAGCCGTCGCTGGCGAAGCCGCCGGCGAAGGCAGCGGTCGTCGTCGCCGCGGTCGTCGTGGTGGTCGTCGTCGTCGTCGTGGCGGTGGTGGTGAAGGCACGGCCGGTGGCGAAGAAGCCGGCATGCAGGATGACCACCTGCTCGATGACGAAGACGACACCGGCAGCGAGCACGCTCCGGCACCGGCTGTCGGGGCGAACCGTTCGCAGCCCGAGTTCGACTTCGATGACGAGGCCGATTCGGGCACGCAAGTGGCCAAGCCTGCTGCCGTCGCTCCGGCCGCGGTCGCCGTGGCTGCAGTGGCAGCGGTTGCACCGGTGGTGGTCGAGGCCGTGAAGGCCGAACCCGTCACCGCCCCTACCCCGGCCGTCGAGCCTGAGGCGCCGGTTGCGACGATCGAAACGGCTGCACCGAAGCACGACGAAGTGGCCGTTGCCCCGGTCACCCCGGTAGCGGTCGTCGAAGCGAAGGTTGTAGTCGCTGACGCTGTCGCCGAACCGGTGGTCGAAACCGTGCCGGAACAGGTCGCGATCGAAGCGCCTACGGCGGTCGAAGCGCCCGTCGCGGAGAGCCTGCCGGAAGCGCCGTCCGTACAGGATGACGTGCAGGACGAGCCGGCGAAGTCGGCACGCATCGACGAAGTGCAGATCACCGACTCGCGCCCGGTCGCACCGGCCGCGTCGGTGGCGGACATTCCGCGCACGGCGGGCCTGTTCGACGCACTTCCGCAGGAAGGCATTGCACCGGTCGAAGTCGAGCCGGTTGCCGCAGCGGCCGATGCCGCCGTCGCTGGCGCCGATGCCAGCGCAGAAACGGCCGCAGTCGAGCCGGCTGTTGACGAGCCGGCTGTTGACGAGCAAGCCGACCTGGCCGCGCACGAACTCGACAAGCGCGGCAGCGAGCCGAAGCACGAGGAAGGCCACGCCTGATCGGCGTCAGCCTTTCCGCGTTGCGCACCAGCAGGACTGGCCGCCATCGGCGGCCAGTCCTGTTTCCGGGGTATGGATCAGCGCCTGGTTCGCAGGCGCGACACGCTAGAGCGCGTTGACCGGATCCACCAGGCCGTAACGACTGGCCATGCGCGCCAACGCGATGTTGTCGTGGATGTCGAGCTTCTCGAACAGCCGCGCCTTGTGCGTGTTGACGGTCTTGGCGCTCAGGCTCAGGCGCTTGGCGATATCGTCCTGGCGCAGGCCCTGCACCAGCAACAGCGCCACTTCCAGCTCGCGCGGGGACAGTTCGTCGAACGGCGACGAATCGCCGGCGATCCCTGACAGCGCCAGGTTCTGGGCAATGCTGCTGGCCAGATAACGCTTGCCGCGTGAGACGTCGCGCACGGCCCGCACCAGCTCACTGGCATCGCCGCCCTTGCCCACGTACCCCGACGCACCGGCCTCGAGCAGGCGCTTGGGCATGGGCCCGTCCTCGAGCACGGAGACGATGATCACGCGCGTGCCGTGATCGCCACGCACCACGCGTTCGGTGACCTCCAACCCGCTCAGTCCGGGCAGGTGCAGGTCGCACAGCACGACGTCGGGTTGCAGCTTGCGGATCATCGGCAATGCCAGCTCGCCGCTCTCCACGTCCCCCACCACTTCGATGTCGGTCTCGGCCGACAGGATCATGCGCATGCCCGTCCTGACCAGCGCATGGTCGTCTACGATGAAAACTCGGATGCTCATCCTTTTCCCCGGGCAGTTTTTCGCCGGTTCCGAGGCTACGCGCCACCTTACGGGGGCGCAACCCGGCAGGCCCAATGGCCCATTGCACTGGGCGCAAGCTTGGGCACACTGCGGACTTTCCCGACAAGGATTCGATCAGATGCGTCAGCTCGCCCCCGCTCTTGCCGTGCTCCTGGTTGCCGCATGCGCTCCGACCACGCAGGCAACGCGCCCCACCGTCGCCGCGGTGGTTGCGCCCGCCGTCGATAGCCCGGCAACGCAGTGGCTTGGCGATGTGCGCGCGATTTCCGACGCCGGCGCCAATGCACAGCGACGCGCCGCGATCACGCAGCGAATGGATGCGATGGGCATCACCTGGCGCAAGGAAGCATTCGTGGACGGCAAGCGCGAGGGTGAGAACCTGATCGCCGATCTCGGCGGTCCGGACGGCGCACCGCTGCTGCTGATCGGCGCCCACTCCGACCGCGTGGAACTCGGCAAGGGCGCCACCGACAACGCCTCCGGCAGCGCCACCGTGCTGGCGCTCGCGCAGCGGCTACGCGCGCAGCCGCTGCAGCATCATCGCGTCGCGATCGCGTTCTGGGACCTGGAAGAAGCCGGTCTGCTCGGCTCAAAGGCTTACGTCGCAGCAGGCAAGGTCAAGCCTGCGCTGTACGTGAACTTCGACGTGTTCGGCTGGGGCGACACGCTATGGATGATGGCGCCTGCGCAGGGCCAGCAGGCACTGGTCGACACCAGCAGGACCGCAACGCAGTCGGTCGGCATCGGCTTCTCGCCGGGCGAGCAATACCCGCCCACCGACCACCTGCCCTTCATTCGTGCCGGTTGGCCAGCCGTTTCGTACTCGCTGGTAGGTGCCGACGAAATCAAGCTGGTACTTGAAGCCTATGCCGGCAAGAAGCCCGCCGCGCCGGCGAAAGTCATGTCGGTCATCCACAGCGACAAGGACACGATCGACCAGGTCGATGCGAGCGCTGCCGTGCGCGGCGTCGATGCCGTCGAGAAGGCATTGCGCGGCTGGGATGCCGCTTCGCCCGCGGCTGCAGCGAACGTGTCCGAAAGCGGCCAGTAAGCGCCCGGCGCCTGTGCCACGCTTCGGACATCCCACATAACCGCCCCCCGAGGACGTCATGTCGAACAACGCCCAGCACGCATCGCAGTTCCGCCAGCTCCATGCCAGTGGCCTGCTGTTGCTCCCCAACGCGTGGGACGCCGGCAGTGCGCGCCTGATCGAGAGCCTCGGCGCAAAGGCGATCGCCACCACCAGCGCCGGCGTGGCCTGGGCCAATGGCTACGCCGACGGCGACCAGTTGCCCATCGCGCAGCTGGCCGCCACGGCTGCCGCGATCGCACGCGTGATCGCGGTTCCACTCAGCATCGACATCGAGGGCGGCTACTCCGAGGATCCGGCGACCGTTGCCGACAACGTCGTGCGGCTGGCCGGCATCGGCGTAGTCGGCATCAACCTCGAGGACGGCGCCGGCACGCCGGACCTGCTGTGCGCGAAGATCGGCCGCATCAAGCGCGAATGCGCACAGCGTGGTCTGGAGGTCTTCATCAATGCGCGCACCGACGTGTACCTGCGTGGCCTTGCGCCTGCGGGTCAACGCGTCGAACCGACGCTTGCACGCGCCGCGCTTTATCGCGAAGCCGGCGCCGATGGTCTGTTCGTGCCGGGCCTGACGGAAGGCGACGAGATCGCCGCCGTCGCCTCGCGCGCCGGCCTGCCGCTCAACGTGATGCTGCGCCCCACCCTGCCCGACACGGCGACGCTGGAGACACTCGGCGTGCGTCGACTGAGCGCCGGTTCCAGCCTCTCGGAAGAAGCCTTCGCCCATACCCGAGCCGGAGCCATGGAATTCCTGCGCAGCGGCCGCGGCACGGCCTCTGCCGATGTCATGGGGTATGGGGCGATCAACGCACTGTTTGCCGGCTGACGCCAGAAGAGCGGCGGGCCCGTGGCCCGTTCGCCTTGTCACCGTCATCCCGGCGAACGCCGGGATCCATTTGCTTTTGTACTGCGACACGTCCATGGGTTCCCGCCTTCGCGGGAATGACCGATGTGAAAGCAACGTCGTCGCTTGGATTCCCGCCTTCGCGGGAATGGCGGGCATAAGAGCAACGTCGCTGGGTTCCCGCCTTCGCGGGAATGACGGGCAGCAATGAGGGTGAGAAGCCCCTCTCCCGCTTGCGGGAGAGGGGTTGGGGTGAGGGCCGCCGAAGACCGGGCAACGAAATGCCGAAGCCGCAACAGCAACAGCAGATCCCTCACCGCGTTCCGGACGACAGTCGACTGGCCGCCCTGACGCAGCCAAGTGAAGGTCCGCGAAGCACTGCCCCGTCCTCAACAGTGCCAGGCGGAAAACACATCGCTGTTCATGAAAACGCTCCAGAAGGCTTGTCATGAAATGACAAGTCAATGACGCTGTTTGTAAAAATTTGCACCCCCCTGCCTCCCTATAGTCGATCGCTCCATTCGGTTGCCGCCGCGAAAGAACGGTCGGCCCGGAGGACTTTCGAACACAACCACGGGGGCGGGGTGCAGTGAAGTCATTGAACGCAAACCAGGCAGTACCAAAGGCGCCCAGGCGCCTGCTCAGCGCCATGATCACGGCCGCGCTGGCGGCCACCGGCAGCGCCGGTGCAGTGGAGATCGACACCGGTAATCCGGACATCGTCCTGCGCTGGGACAACACGATCCGCGTCAACCTGGCCAATCGTGTCGAGAACCAGGACACCTCGATCCTCAACAGCCCGAACTACGACGACGGCGACCGCAATTTCGACACCGGCATGGTGTCCGAGCGCCTGGACCTGCTGAGCGAGTTCGACTTCGTCTACCAGGACCGCCTGGGGTTCCGCGTCAGCGCCGCAGGCTGGTATGACCTGGCCTACGAGAACCTCGACAACGTCAACGTCGGCACGTCCAACCACCTGCGTGACGGCCGCGCAGCGATCGGCCTGAGCGACGAAACCGACCGCTTCTTCCACGGCCCGTCGGGCGAGATCCTCGACGCCTTCGTGTTCGGCAAGTTCGACGTCGGCGCGGTGCCGGTCAACGTCAAGCTTGGCCGCCACACCGTGTTCTGGGGCGAGGCCATGCTCAACCCGGTGCACAGCCTGAGCTACGGCCAGTCGGCACTGGACCTGGGCAAGCTGTTCTCCGTCCCGGGCACCGAAGCCAAGGAGCTGTTCCTGCCGCGCGAAGCCATCTCCGCGCAGATCCAGTTCACCCCGGAGCTGTCTTTCGCCGGCCAGTACTTCTTCGACTGGGAACAGGCGCGCATCCCCGAAGCCGGCTCGTTCCTCGGCTTCAACGATCACCTGCTCCGCGGTGGCGAGTCCTTCATCTTCAGTGCCGCGCCGGTGACCGCAGCCAATCCGCTGGGCATCAACCGCCTGGTGCGCGGCGAGGATAGCGACCCGGACAAGCACGGCGACTTTGGCCTGTCGACGCGCTGGAGCCCGCAGTGGCTCGACGGCACGCTCGGCGCCTACTACCGCGTCACCGCCGACGTATTGCCGCAGGGCAACGCAACCCCGGCCGTCCGCCCGGGCACGCCTGCTGCCCTGTGCACCGCGCTGGGCCTGGTGCCCTTGAATGCAACCACCTGCTACATCAACCCCTCGGCAGCAACCGTGCCGGAAGTGCTCGGCGGCACCATCGGCCGTTATGCCGCCGCCTACGCCGACGACATCAAGATCTATGGCCTGAGCCTGTCGAAGAACCTGTGGGGCGTCAGCGTCGGTGCCGAGCTGAACTACCGCGAGAACATGCCGCTGCTGAGCGACACGGTGAGCGTGCTGCCGGCGTCGCTGGCACCGCTGGCCGCGTCGTTGCCGCCGGGCAGCCTGTTTGCAGCACCCACGGAAGGCGAATCCGGCGGCGCACGCGGTTCGACCTGGCATGGCGTGCTCAACGGCTTCGCCAGCTTCTCCGACACACCGATCTGGGATGCCGCCAACCTGATCGTCGAACTGACCTGGAACCACTGGAGCGACGTGAAGGAAGGCGCCGCGGTCTTCAAGGGCCGCAGCAACTACACCGTCATCGGTCCCGACGGCACGCCGGTAACGCCGGAAGACAAGGTCACCAAGGACTTTTACGGCCTGGCCGTCAACTTCACGCCGACCAGGTACCAGGTGTTCCCGGGTGCCGACCTGTCCGTGCCGATCAGCTACTCGCAGGGCATCAGCGGCAACTCCGCCGTGCTGCTGGGCGGCAACGAGGGCGCCGGCAGCTATTCGGTCGGCGTCGCCGTCGACCTCCACTCGAAGTACCGCTTCGATCTGAAGTACGTCGACTTCCTCGGCAACGCCACCACCGGTCCCACCAACGCCATCACTTCATACGGTGGCGCCAACTCGCTGCTGACGGATCGCGGCTTCGTGGTCTTCACCTTCAAGACCACGCTCTGAAGCACTCCAGACATCTGTAGAGGAACACATCATGAATTTCGCCAAGACACTCCTTGCCGGCGCCCTGCTGGCCGTCCTCGGCAACGCCCAGGCAGCCGTCAGCGCCGACGAGGCCAAGCAGCTCGGCACGCGCCTGACCCGCGTCGGCGCCGAGACCGGCGGCAACACCGACGGCACCATCCCGGCCTACACCGGCGGCCTGGCCACGCCACCGGCCAGCTTCAAGGCGGGCAGCTCCATTCGCACCGATCCTTTCGCCACTGAAAAGCCGCGCCTGACGATCACCGCCAAGAACATGGCCCAGTACGAAGGCCAACTGACCGTCGGCGCGCGTGCGCTGCTGAAGAAATACCCGAACTACCGCATCGACGTGTACCCGAGCCACCGCACCGTGGCCCTGCCCGACCGCGTGCTCGACAACACCGCCGCCAACGCGACCCGCGCCAGCACCAAGGACGGCGGCCTGGGCATCTCCGGCGCCATCGGCGGCTATCCGTTCCCGATTCCCAAGAGCGGCTACGAGGCGATGTGGAACCACCTGCTGCGCTATGTCGGCGTTGCCAGCAACTTCAAGTACGACAACTGGAACGTCGACGCGTCCGGCACGCCGGCGCTGGCCACCAGCGGCAAGCTGTTCGTCGAGTATCCCTACTACGATCCGGCGGCGACCAAGCCGGCGGAAGAAACCGACGTCTACTTCCGCACCAAGATCTTCTACAACGCACCGGCACGCCGCGCCGGCGAAGCGCTGATGGCGATCGACGTGGTCAATCCGTTCAAGCGCCCGCGCCGCGCATGGCTGTACCTGCCCGGCCAGCGCCGCGTGAAGCTCGCGCCGGACATCTCCTATGACACGCCCAATCCGGGTACCGCCGGCTCGGCCACCTACGACGATGCCTGGCTCTTCAACGGCTCGATGGACCGCTACGACTTCAAGCTGGTGGGCAAGAAGGAGATGCTGGTTCCGTACAACACCTACCGGCTTACCTACGCCAAGAAGGCCGCGGAGGTGACCACGCCGCAGTTCGTCAATCCCGACCTGGTGCGCTGGGAACTGCACCGCGTCTGGGTCGTGGAGGCCACGCTCAAGCCGGGCAAGCGCCACATCTACGCCAAGCGCACGTTCTACCTCGACGAGGACAGCTGGACCGCACTGGCCGCCGACCAGTACGACGCCAACGGCCGCCTCTACCGCGCATCGTTCGCGCACATGTCGCCCAGCTACGACACGCGCACGCCCAATGCCGAAACCCAGGTGTTCTACGACCTGACCTCGGGCGTCTACAACATCAGCTTCCTGATGGGGCCGTACGACGGCATCCGTTACACCAACCCGCTCCCGGTCAACCAGTGGTCGCCCGATGCACTGGCCGGTGCCGGTGTCCGCTGAGTCCTGACGGACACGACCTCCGGCGGCGGTCTGCCGCCGCCGGGGGTCTGCACTTCCAAGTCCTGTCGCTGAACGAAATCACACATGAATCACCTTCGCTTTGGACACGCCGCCATGGCCGGACTGGCGACGCTGCTGGTCGCATCCGTCGCTTCGTCGGCCCCCGGCCGAACC
Source organism: Lysobacter sp. Soil_N_23 (assembly GCF_057656135.1). Taxonomy (NCBI): domain Bacteria; kingdom Pseudomonadati; phylum Pseudomonadota; class Gammaproteobacteria; order Lysobacterales; family Lysobacteraceae; genus Lysobacter; species Lysobacter sp. Soil_N_23. The sequence goes on along the minus strand of NZ_JBDGKY010000005.1, from coordinate 48,634 downwards.
ACGTTCACGGATGTGCTCGACCAGCCCGCCACGATCAGTGCACTGGCCACGCAACGCGCGCTGCAAGCCAGCGCCGTGGCCGGCAACCGCCTGGTCGTCGCCGGTGCGCGCGGTCATATCGTCTACTCCGACAACCTCGGCACGTCCTGGCACCAGGCAAAGGTCCCCGTCAGCGCCGACCTGACCGCACTGCATTTCGCCGACGCAAGTCAGGGCTGGGCGGTCGGCCACGATGGCGTGGTTCTGCACACCGCCGATGGCGGCGCTTCCTGGAACGTCCAGCTCGATGGCCGTCGCGCCAATACGCTGATGCTCGAGTACGTCCGGCAACTGCCCGCGACCACCGATATCTCCCTGCTCGACGCACTGAAGGCCGAGGCCGAGCGCGCAGCGACGGAAGGCCCGAGCCGGCCGTTCCTCGATGTCTGGTTCGCCAATGCAAACGAAGGCTTTGTCGTCGGCGCCTACAACCTGATCTTCCACACCAGCGACGGTGGCAAGACCTGGGAACCGTGGATCGACCACACCCAGAACGATCGCTTCTACCACCTGTATGGCATTCGTGGCAGTAGCGACGGTCTGTATATCGTCGGTGAACTGGGACTGGCGCTGCGCTTCGATCCGGCGACGTCCCGCTTCGACGCACTGCAAACCCCGTACGAAGGCAGCTATTTCGGCCTGCTCACCAGGCCCGGGCTCGTGCTCGCCTACGGATTGAAGGGCACGGCCTATCGCTCACGCGATGGCGGCAAGCACTGGCAATCGGTGGACACCGGCACCACCGCCTCGATCACCGCCGGCCAGGTCATGCCCGACGGACGACTGCTGCTGTGCTCGATGGCGGGTGACCTACTGGTGAGCGGCGACGACGGTGTGCATTTCCGTCGCCTCGACCTGAAGGGCGCAATGCCCTGCACCGGACTGGCCGTGTCCGGCGATGCCGTGGTCCTGACCGGACTTCGTGGCGTGCGCGTCGTACGCCCTGAACTGTAAACCGACTGTCCGAGAGGATATGCGCTTGAACAAGCTAGACACGCCGCTCGACGACATGCCGGTCGTCCACTCGATCGAGGGCTTCGACCATCGCTCGGGCCAGTTCTTCGAGCGCGCCATCTTCAATCACCGGCTGCTGATCGTCGTCGCCTGCGCGCTGCTGACCGTGCTGCTCGGATTCCAGGCGACGAAGCTGGCGATCAATGCCGGCTTCGAGAAGATGATTCCGCACGGCCACGCCTACATCAGGAACTACCTGGAAAGTCGCGGCAGTCTGCGCGGCCTGGGCAACTCGGTGCGCGTGGTGGTCGAGAACACCCAGGGCGACATCTTCGATCCGGACTACCTGGAAGTCCTCAAGCAGGTAAACGACGAAGTGTTCCTGATGCAGGACGTCGACCGCGCCTGGATGAAGTCGATCTGGACCCCGGCCGTGCGCTGGAGCGAGGTCAACGAGGAGGGGTTCGTCGGCGGGCCGGTGATGCCGGACAACTATGACGGCACGCCGGCGTCGGTGGATGCGCTAAAGCTCAACATCCGCCGCGCCAATATCGTCGGCAACCTGGTCGCCAACGATTTCCGTTCGACGATGGTGTTCGTGCCGCTGCTCGAGCGCAATTCGCAGACAGGCCAGCGCCTGGACTACCACGCGTTCTCGCAGCAGCTCGAGGAGCGCGTCCGCGCCAAGTACGAGGCCGTCGGGCACGGCAAGGTCAAGATCCACGTGATCGGCTTCGCCAAGCTGGCCGGTGACCTGATCGAAGGCCTGGTCAAGGTCGCCAGCTTCTTCCTCGGCGCCGCCCTCATCGCCGCGCTGATCATCTTCCTGTATACCCGCTGCGTGCGCAGCACCGTGCTGGTGGTCGCCTGTTCGGTGGTCGCGGTAATCTGGCAGCTGGGCCTGGTTCGCCTGCTCGGCTTCGAGCTGGACCCGTTCTCCGTGCTCGTGCCCTTCCTGATCTTCGCCATCGGCGTCAGCCATGGTGCGCAGAAGATGAACGGCATCATGCAGGACGTCGGCCGTGGCACCCATCGGCTGATCGCCGCTCGCTACACCTTCCGTCGCCTGTTCCTTGCCGGCCTGACCGCGCTGCTGGCCGACGTGGTCGGTTTCGCCGTGCTCATGACCATCGATATCCCTGTGATCAAGGAGCTGGCACTGACCGCCAGCATCGGTGTCGGCGTGCTGGTGTTCACCAACCTGATCCTGCTGCCGGTGCTGCTGTCCTATGTCGGCGTCAGTCCGGCAGCGGCCAGGCGCAGCCTGCGCGAGGAAGACGAAGAAGCACGCGGGCGCGGCTTCGGCGCCTTCTGGAACATCCTGGACCGGTTCACCGAACGGCGCTGGGCAGTAGCAGCGATCAGCTGCGCCGTATTGCTCGCGGCAGGCGGCCTGTGGATCAGTCGCGGCCTGCAGGTCGGCGACCTCGACCCCGGCGCGCCAGAGCTGCGCAAGGACTCGCGCTATAACCTCGACAACGCCTTCATCACCGCCAACTACGCGCTGTCGAGCGATCTGTTCGCGGTGATCGTGAAGACGCCCAAGGACGCCTGCCTGAACTACAAGACCCTGATCCAGGCCGATCGCCTGGGCTGGGCACTGCAACAGGATCCGTCGGTGCAGACCACCGTGTCGCTGGTCGATGCGGTGCGCAACATCACCGCTGGTTCGTTCGAGGGCAACCCCAAGTGGTTGACCATCAACCGCAACCAGGACGTGATCAATTACTCCGGTCAGCAGGCCACGGTGCTCAACCCGGATCTGTTCAACACGCAGTGCACGGTACTGCCGGTGATCGCCTACCTGGCCGATCACAAGGCCGACTCGCTCAAGCGCGTGGCCGCCATCGCCGAGGACTTTGCCGCGCGCCACAACGATCGCGACGTGACCTTCAAGCTGGCCGCCGGTTCGGCGGGCATTGAAGCGGCCACCAACGAAGTGGTCAGCAGTGCCAGCCGCTCGATGCTGCTGTACGTCTATGGCGCGGTCGCATTGCTGTGCTTCGTGGCGTTCCGCAGCTGGCGCGCGGTGGTCGTGGCGGTCCTGCCGTTGATCCTGACCTCGATCCTGTGCGAGGCGCTGATGGTCGGACTGGGCATCGGCGTCAAGGTCGCCACGCTGCCGGTGATCGCGCTGGGTGCCGGCATCGGCGTCGACTACGCGTTGTACCTGCTGAGCGTGCAGTTGGGCCAGCAGCGTGCGGGCGTGCCGCTCGCCGCGGCCTACCGGCATGCGGTGATGTTCACCGGCAAGGTCGTCGCCCTGGTGGGCATCACCCTGGCCGCGGGTGTCATCACCTGGGCGTTCTCTCCGATCAAGTTCCAGGCCGACATGGGTATCCTGCTGACCTTCATGTTCCTGTGGAACATGATCGGCGCACTGGTCCTCATTCCCGCGCTCTCGCACTTCCTGCTGCGCAAAGTGGAGGCATGACATGTTGGGTTTGATGCAGGACCACAAGCTGCTGGTTTCGTCCCTGATCGAGCATGCGGTGGCTTGCCACCCGGATGCGGAAGTGGTCTCGCGCACGGTCGAAGGCCCGGTGCACCGGTGCACCTACCGCGACATCCATCGACGCGCACGCCAGGCGGCCAGCGCCCTGACCGCCCTGGGCGTGCAGCGCGGCGACCGCGTCGGCACGCTGGCGTGGAACGGCTATCGCCACATGGAGCTGTACTTCGGTGTGTCCGGCATGGGTGCGGTGCTGCATACCGCCAACCCGCGCCTGTTTCCTGAGCAGCTCGAGTACATCATCAACCACGCCGAAGACACGGTCCTGTTCTTCGACCTGAGCTTCGTGCCATTGGTGGAGAAGCTGCTGCCGAAGCTGGCGAGCGTTCGCCACTTCGTGGTGATGACCGACCGCGCGCACATGCCCGAATGCGCCATCCCCGGCCTGCTGTGCTACGAGGAACTGCTCGCGGCGCAGACCGCCGGCTACGACTGGCCGGATCTGGATGAGCGTGCCGCCGCCTCACTGTGCTACACCTCGGGCACGACCGGCATGCCCAAGGGCGTTCTGTACTCCCACCGGTCCACCGTGCTGCACGCCTACGGCGCCTGCACCGTCGACAGCCTCGCAGTTTCGAGGGGCGAAACAGCGTTGCTGGTGGTCCCGATGTTCCATGTCAATGCCTGGAGCATGCCTTACGCCGGCGCCATGAGCGGGGCCAAGCTGGTCCTGCCCGGCCCCGCCCTCGACGGCGCAAGCGTCTATCAATTGCTGCGCGATGAGCGGGTAACCCTCGCCCTGGGCGTGCCCACGGTCTGGATGATGCTGCTGCAGCATGTGGCAAGCGAAGGCCTGCAGCCGTCCGCCGAACTGGCGCTGCGCCGTGTCGTGATCGGCGGCGCCGCGGCGCCGCGGGCGATGGCTGAAGTGTTCGAACGCGACTTCGGTGCGTTCGTCGTCCATGCCTGGGGCATGACCGAAACCTCACCGGTCGGCACCGTGTGCAACCTGTTGCCCGAGCACGCTTCGCTGCCGCTCGAAGAGCGACTGCGAGTGCAGGCCAAGCAAGGTCGCCCGGTGTTCGGCGTCAGCCTGAAGCTGACCGACGAGGACGGGCGTCGCCTGCCCCACGACGGCCAGGCAGCGGGCCACCTGAAGATTCGCGGTCCATGGGTCGCTGGTGCCTACTACCGTGACGACAGCGGATCGATCCTGGACGACGAGGGGTATTTCGACACCGGTGACGTTGCGACCATCGACCGCGATGGCTACATGCAGATCACCGACCGCGCCAAGGACGTGATCAAGTCCGGCGGCGAGTGGATCTCCTCCATCGCGCTGGAGAACGCCGCGATGGGCCACCTGACCATCGCCGAAGCGGCCGTCATCGGCATCGCCCACCCGAAGTGGCAGGAGCGACCGCTGATGCTGGTGGTCGTCAAGCCCGGCCAGACGATGGAGCGCGAGACCGTGCTGCGCTACCTCCAGGACCGCGTCGCCAAATGGTGGCTCCCCGACGACGTGCTGTTCGTGCCGCAGCTGCCGCATACCGCGACCGGGAAACTGCACAAGGCGGCGCTGCGCGAGCAGTTCCGCGATTACCGGTTTCCGGAAGAGGCCTGAGTGACTTGGGCGGCTACGCGCCGTCCAGTCGGGCGACGAGTTCCAGTGCCTGCGGCCACTTGCCGAAACCCGCGGCGGGGTTGAGATGGCCGACCTGGCCCAGGTCAACCAGCTCGCTGCCCCAGTCGTGCGCCAGCGACTGCGCACGCGAGTACGCGCACAGCGGATCGTTGCGGCTGGCCGCAAGCAGGCTTGGGAACCCGAGTCGACCGCGCGGAATCGGCAGCCAGGCGTGTTCGCGCAACGTGTCCAGTGTCGGATAGCCGACCGGGAACGGGACCTCCACGTCAGCCGGCGTGGTCAGCAATGCGCCCTTGATCGGGCGATGTGACCGTGACGACAGCGCCCAGTGCGCGACCATCATCACGCCCGCACTGTGGGCGACCAGGATTACCGGGCCATCGATGGCGGCCATCGCACGATCCAGCGCCTCCACGCGCGCTGTGCAACTGAGCTTGTCCAGCTCCGGCGGCGGCACCGTATGCACCTTGGGCAACCCGGCGGCGAGCAGCGTCTGCCAGTGTTCCGGCACGTGCTCACGCAGACCAGGAACGATGAGCACGGTCGATTGGGTGGTCATGGCTGTGTCCTCGTACGCCTTGTCTTACGATTCCGCGCCTTCGCTTTCAGGGAGTACCTGCACGGCCTTGCTCATGGCCATCAGCAGGATTGCGGCATCTCGGGCGCCGGAAAGGGACAAGCGCCCGTTGAACTCGAAGTGCGGCACGCCCTCGACGGCGGCGGTGACCGGAACGTTCCCTGCATCTGCCTGCGCCGCGTCGACGATATGGCAAGGCACGGCGACGGCCGCCGCCAGCGACCGCAACGTCGCCGCATCACCAATGTCCTCGCCATGCTGGAAGTACGCAGCGAACAGGCGATCGAGCAGCGCCTCGTATACCCCCGGCTCGCCCAGGGTCGCGGCACGTCGCAGCAGATGGTGTGCACGCGCGGTGTTGGGCATGCGTTCGATGACAGAAAAGTCGAGCTCGAGACCCACACTGCTGGCCGCCTGCGCGACCTGCTTCTGCCGTCGCCGAACCGCTTCGGCCGAGCCCAGCCGCCGTTCGTAGAACGCGGCGAATGGCAGCCCCGGCGCTGGCACGTCGGGCAGCAGTTGCACCGGGTGCCACAGCGTCTCCACGCCGACCGCCGGGAACATCTGCATGAACTTGCCCCGCGCCATCGTGAACTGGTGCTTGCCGATGAAGCACCAGGGGCAGATCAGGTCGAAGTGGATGCCGATCGTGAGCTTGCTGGTGCTCACGTCTGCGCCTGCATGCCAGCCGCGCAGCGCGCTTGCGTCCCCACGTGCTCGACGTCGGTCAGGTAGTGGCGCTTGGCGAAATAGAACACCGCGGCGGCCGCCACACTGATCAGCGGAACCAGCTGGAACGCCTTCGCCAGGCCCAGTGCATCGGCGAGCAGCCCGGTCACCAGCGGCCCTGCGGCGAGGCCGAGCAGGTTGTTGGCCAGCGTCAGCGTCGCGAATGCGGTGCCATGGATCGGCAGCGGCGTGAGATTGGCGACCATCGCGCCGGCAGGACCGCTGGTACCGGCCGCCAGGACCATGCCCAGCGCGATCATGACCAGTTGCGGCGTGCCGTGCGGCAGCGCGAATGCTAGCGACAACAACGCGCAGCTGCCGAGGCTGTAGGCAATGGCAAGGTTGAATTTGTGTTCCGGCGCATTGCGGCACATGCGATCGCTGAGCATGCCGCAGGCGATCATGCCGATGCCGCTGACCAGCACGATGATGGCCGATACGCCCCCGGCGACGTCGGTCGCCATCGCGTAGTAACGATTGAGGTAGCTGGGAATCCAGACGATGACCGTGCCCCCGACGAACAGCTGCAGCCCACTGCCGATGTAGGCTCCGACCACCGAACGACTGTTGACCAGGCTGCGCAGTGGAATCCGTGCGGCCGGTGGCGTGTCGATGCGCGGCTGCGCAGCCAGTGCGGGCGGCGCGATGCGCTTTTCCCTGACGATGATCGGATACAACAAGGCCAGCGCCAGCCCGAACAGGGCCATCACGGCGAATGCCCAGCGCCAGCCAAGGTGTGCGGCCACGGCCCCGCCCAGCGCCATGCCCAGCACCGAGCCGAACATGCCGCCGGCCATGAAGGCGCCCGTCAGCGTTGCCCGCATGTCTTTCGGAAACACCGACAGCACCACGGCAATGCCGACGCTGCCGTATGCCGCTTCACCCACGCCCACGAAGAAGCGCGCGACCAGCATCTGCGGGTACTGCTGCGCCAGCGCGCAGCCAAGCGTGGCCAGGCTCCAGATGCCCGCCATCAGCGCCAGGCTCTTCACGCGCCCGAACCGGTCGGCGAGCAGCGACAGCGGGAACGTCAGCAAGCCCACCATCAGCGCGACGATGCCGCTCAACAGCCCGAGGCGGGCATCGGTCAGCGCCCACTCCTGCTTGAGCAGCGGGAACACGGCATTGAGCACCTGTCGCGACATGTAGTCCGACAGCAGCAGGCCAAAGCTCAGGCCGAACACGACCCAGGCATACCGCCTCGGAATCCGTGCGCCGGGGTCGTCGTTGCCGTGATCCGGAAGGGAGTGGTAAGCCATGGGTCGAACCTGCAATTCAGTAGGCGGGAGTCGGGCTGCCTCAGACCGGCTGAGGCACGCCCTTCCAGACAGGCCGGCGGTTCGGCGCGAAGCCATTTTCCGCCAGCGTCTCCTCGGCATCCTTGTAGAAGGTCCCGATCCTGTAGATTCCGCGCGCCTGCGCCGGGGTGGCGATGTCGCGGCCGAACTCGCGCGAGATCCGCACCAGTTGCTCGATCTGCTCGACGCTGCCCATCTTGCGGTCGCGGCGCTGGGTCCAGATGTTGTCCTCGTTGCCGCAGCGCACATGCAGGCCCATGGCGATCGCCATCATGTTGAGCGGCAGCACGTTGAGCATCGACGACTCCAGCGTCAACACCGATCCATCCGGGCAACCGCGGACGAAGTTGGCCAGGTTGTAGATGTTCGGCGCATCGAAACCGCCACCGATCGCCACCCAGGTCAGGATCAACGGCACGTTGCAGGTGCCCTTGCGCATCATGCGCTCGACCGTCTCCAGCTGGGTGATGTTGGCAAGCTGGAAATGGGTCTGGATGCCATTGGCCGACAGTCGGCGGATATGCTCCTCGACCCACTCCGGACCGGCCGGGATGGTCATCTCGCGATAGGCGCGGTAACCCTCCGGCGTGCCCAGGCTGGTGCCGGCCAGGTCGGCCTCGCACATCTGTTCGACCACGTTCATCTGGTTGGTGTTGATGGCGATCGTCACCTGGTCCGGCGCCGGCGTCAGCTCGGCGAGCATGTGCCGGGTATCGTCGGACAGCCACTTGGCTACGTTGCCCTCGCCTTCCGGTGCGAACGAAATCGAACCGCCGACCTGCAGGATCATGTCGGGCACGCGCGATCGGATCCCGGCCAGCAACTCGTTGAACATCGACAGGCGCTTGGAGCCCTTGCCGTCGAGCTCACGCACGTGCAGGTGCAGCACGGTCGCGCCGGCGTTGTAGCAATCGACTGCCTTCTGGATGTGCTCCTCCATCGTCACCGGGATGTCTTCCGGGAAGTCCGACGGCAACCACTCCGGTCCGTACGGCGCGGCGGTGATCACCAGCTTGGGCTGGTTCTCGGGGAACAACGATCCATCGAGGAAGTTCATGGGTATCTCCGTGAAAGGCGCGGCGGTGATGCAATCGGATTGGCAGTGCCGGATGGAATTGCCGGGTCAGCAGGGAACGTCGCCGATGATTCCCGCGCGCTCCATCTTTCGATGGCACGGCGGGTAATCCATCACTGCGTAATGCTGGGTGCTGCGGTTGTCCCAGATGGCGATGCTGTCGGGCGTCCAGCGCCAGCGCACCTGGTACTCGGGAACATGGGCCTGGCTGATCAGGTACTGCAGCAGTTGCTGCGAGCCGGCCGTGTAATCCTGCCCATAGCGCACGTTGTCGGGCGTGTGGAAGTTGGTGAAGTGCGTGGTGAAGGCGTTGACGAACAGGATCTTCTCGCCGGTGTCCGGATGGATCCTCACCACCGGATGCTCGGCGTCGGGAAACTGCTGCTTCAGGGCGAGGCGCTTTTCGATCGGCATGGCCGCGCCGAAGGTCGCTTCGATGCTGTGCCGGGCCCGCAGGCCGTCGATCTGCTGCTTGATGTGCGCGGGCAGCTTCTCGTAGGCCAGCACCATGTTCGCCCACATCGTGTCGCCGCCCGCCGGCGGGCATTCCACGCAGCGCAGCACGCAGCCGAACGGCGGCGCCACGCGCCACGTCGCGTCACTGTGCCAGGCATTCTCGTAGCGCTCGTTGGGCTGTTCGGGCGATTTGTAGATGCGCACCAGGCCCGGGTGCTCGGGATCGCTGCCGGCGACCGGGTGATCCTCCAGCTCGCCGAAGCGCCGCGCGAAGGCGACGTGCTCGGCACGGGTGATGTCCTGGTCACGCAGGAACAACACCTTGTGCCGGACCAGCAAGCGGTGCAGTTCCTGGAACAGGCCATCGTCGTGGATGGCATCGGCCAGGTCGACGCCGACCAGTTCGGCACCGATGGCGCAGGTCAGCAGTTCGGCGCGCATGTCGGCCTTCCTCAGATCACGAAGATCGACGAGCCGGTGGTCTTGCGCGACTCCAGGTCGCGATGGGCCTGCACCGCGTCGTGCAGGGCATAGCGCTGGTTGATGCCGATGCGGATTCGACCTGCCGCGACATGGTCGAACAGCTCGGCGGCCAGCTCAGCCTTCTCGACAGGATCGGCGATGTAGTCGGCGAGCGCCGGGCGGGTCATGTAGAGCGAACCCTTGATCGCCAGCATTTGCGGGTTGAACGGCGGGATCGGTCCCGACGCGGTGCCGACGCAGACCAACAGGCCACGGCGCTTGAGCGAATCGATCGAGGCCTCGAACGTGGTCTTGCCGACGCTGTCGAACACCACCGACACGCCTGCGCCGCCGGTCAGCTCGCGCACGCGCCTGGCGACGTCCTCATGGCTGTAGTTGATGACGTGATCACAACCGTGCGCACGCGCGATCTCGGCCTTGGCTTCCGTCGATACCGTGCCGATCACGTTCAGCCCCAGCAGTCGCGCCCATTGCGCGACGATCAGACCGACACCGCCGGCAGCGGCATGCAGCAGGATCCAGTCGCCGGCCTGGAACGGATGGATGCGGCGCATCAGGTAGGCCGCAGTCAGGCCGCGCATGGTCATGGCAGCGGCCGTCTCGCAGGCGATGGCCTCGGGCAACTTGATCAGCGGCGCCGCCGGGACCAGGCGCTCGGTACTGTAGGCACCCAGCGTGTTGATGAAGCCGGTATAGGTGACGCGGTCGCCGACGCCGACCTGGTCGACATCGGGGCCCACCGCCTCGACCACGCCCGCAGCCTCGACACCGATGCCTGCCGGAAGCGGGATTACATAGGTGCCGTTACGGAAATAGGTATCGGCGTAGTTCAGTCCGACCGCGATGTGGCGCAGCCGCACCTGGCCAGGGCCCGGCTCGCCGACGGCGACGGACTCGTAGCGCAGGACCTCGGGGCCGCCGGCCTGGTGGAATCGAACAGCATGGGCCATGGCAGTTTTCTGCAACCTCTCAACTATGAATCGGGGCACCCCACAAGGGGGTAGACGGCTTCGACTATAGGCAGGCGGAGGGGCGCAATTCTTTCCAAACGGCGACACCGATTTCTCATATCATGACAATGCGCCCGCGCCCTGGAACCGGTTCATGAGCAGCCTCATCCGTGCCGCCACGCTGAAGAACTATTTCGAAGTGGCGCAGCAACTCGGCCTCAATCCGCAGCCGCTGCTGCGCACGGCCGGGCTGAGCCGGACCATGCTGTCCGACCCCGAACGGCGCATCCCCGCCGCCGCTGCAGTCAAGCTGCTGGAGGATTCCGCCCGCCAGACCGGCTGCGACACGTTTGGCCTGCGCATGGCCGAGTCGCGGCAGCTGTCGGACTTCGGCGTGGTCAGCCTGTTGCTGATCCACCAGCCGACCCTGCGCGATGCCCTCATGACGACCATGAAGTACCGCCACCTGCTCAACGAGCTGCTGGCAATCCATGTCGAGGAACGAGGCCGCACGGTGGTGATCCGCGAGGAGTTCGTGCCCGGTCCGGGCCCGACCTCGCGCCAGGCCATCGAACTGGCGCTCGGTGCGCTATACCGCCTGTGCGGATTCCTGCTTGGTCCGCACTGGAAGCCACACAGCGTGCACTTCACCCACGGCCCGCCGGAGAACCTGCTGGTCCACCGTCGCGTCTTCCGCTGTGCCACCGAGTTCGACCGCGAGTTCAACGGCATCGTCTGCGACGCCGCCGACCTGACCTATCGCAACCCGTCGGCCGACCCGGCCATGGCCGTCTACGTCAAACGCCTGGTGGAGTCGCTGCCGACCCCCGACAAGAACTCCATCACCACCGACGTACGCAAGGATCTCTACATCCTGATGCCGATGGGCCAGGCCACCATCGAGCAGGTTGCGCACGGCCGCGGCATGAACGTGCGCACGTTGCAGCGCCGGCTGGAGGAAGCCAACGCGACCTTCTCCGACATCCTCAATTCGGTCCGCACCGACCTGGCGGTTCGCTACATGGAGAACCGGAATTACTCGCTGCAGGTGGTCGGGCGGCTATTGGGATTCTCCGCACCCAGCTCGTTCACGCGCTGGTTCTCTGCCGAGTTCGGCATGGCGCCGCGGGCATGGCGCAAGGATCTGCGCTCGCGCAGCGAGCTGCCAAAGGGTCGTTGATGCCCTCAGCCTGTCCCGGACGCCATGTGCGCCCGGGACCGTCGACCCACCTCAGTTGGGATGCAGGGACTCGAGCTTCTTCAAACGCTTCACCGCATCCTCCTGCTTCAACAGCCCATAGTTGATCGCGCCCGCGTTAAGCCCGCTGCCGGCCTGGTATGGGTAGTCCATGAAGTCGGAGAAGAACGCCTTGATCGCACCCATTACCGGGACGATCAGCCACATCTGCCTGGCCAGGAAATCCAGCGCGCCTCCGCCGTCTTCCAAGCCGCGCTCGTACGGATCCATGCGCAGGTTGCAGATCGTCGCCCAGTTGGTCACGGTGCGCGAACCGGTGGCGATGTTTCCATGCGCCTGCACGGCGAAACTCAGCTTCCAGTCCTGGAAACGCAAGGCATTGAGGTTGCCGCCCTGGTCGAAATAGAAGATCGCGTCGCGCGGTCCTTTCTTCTCCTTGCCCTGGAAGAAAGGCATGAAGTTGAATCCATCCAGCTTCACCTTGAACTTCTTCTTGCCGAGCGTCGTGCCCTTGGCCAGTTGCTCCTTGATGTCCGGCACACCCGCCGCCGCGCACAGCGTGGGGAACATGTCGAGCAATGAGATCGGGTCATTGATGACAGTGCCCGGCTGGATCACGCCCGGCCAGCGGATCGCCATCGGGATGCGGAAGCCGCCTTCCCAGGTTGACCCCTTCTCGCCGCGGAACATCGTCATCGCGCCGTCCGGCCACAACGCGATCTCTGCGCCGTTATCGGTCGTGTAGACGACGATGGTGTTGTCGTCGATGCCCAGCTCATCCAGCAGGTTCAGCAGCTCGCCGACGTGGCCGTCGTGTTCGACCATACCGTCGGCGTGCATGCCCTTGCCCGTCTTGCCCAGTGATTCCTTCTTCAGGTGGGTGAAGACATGCATGCGGGTGGTGTTGAACCACACGAAGAAGGGCTTTTCGTCCTTGACGCTCCTCTTGATGAATTTCTGCGCGGCACCGAGGAACTCCTCGTCGACCGTCGGCATCCGCTTGATGTTCAGCGGGCCGGTGTCCTCGATCTTCCCGCCAGCGTGTGAGTGGATCACGCCGCGCGGCCCGAACTTCTTCTTGAACGCCGGATCCTTGGGATAGAAGTAGCCTTCGGGCTCTTCTTCGGCATTCAGGTGGTAGAGGTTGCCGAAGAACTCATCGAAGCCATGGTTTGTCGGCAGGTGCTGGTCCTGATCGCCGAGATGATTCTTGCCGAACTGGCCGGTCGCATAGCCCTGGCTCTTCATCACATCGGCAATGGTGGGCATCCAGTCGGTGATTCCGTGCGGATCGCCAGGCATGCCGATGGTGAGAAGGCCGGTCCGGAACGGCTCCTGGCCGAGGATGAAGGAGGCGCGTCCGGCGGTGCAGCTCTGCTGCCCGTAGGAGTCGGTGAACAGCGCACCTTCGTTGGCGATGCGGTCGATGTTGGGCGTCTGGTAGCCCATCAGACCGCGCGTGTAGGCGCTGATCTGCGGAATGCCGATGTCATCGCCGAAGATGACCAGGATGTTGGGCTTGCTGGAGGATGCGGCTTTGGACGAGCTTCGTCCGCTCTTCGCGGGGGCTTTCTTGGGGGCCATGACGATCTCCGGGTGGGGCAGCCGCTCAAGTCGGGCTGAGGAGAGCGGTCCATGGATTGTTGTCAGATGGCGTCTGCCTTGTGTGAAGGTGCCGGCTTGCTTGCCGAAAAAACAAAAAATCCCGCAATTTGCCGGCTCTTCTGAAAACCTGGCTCGTCGCGTACTCTTTCGGTCAAGCGATTCCCAACCACGTCGGGTCAAAACCTCAGCGGTCTAGACGGTTCATTTGAGGATGCCTTGCCTGTTGCGACGAACGAGGGGGCGGCTGCTGGCCATGATGGTCAGCAGGCCGCTCCCATAAGGTCGCGCAATCGAGGGCCGATGGCGGCTCAGGCGCGCTTGAAATAGAACCCGGAGTAATGGTCGATCGTGCTGTCCGGCTCGAATGGAACCTCCAGGTTCCGCTCACTCGACCTCCAATGATCCATCACCTCGTAACCGAGTGCTTCCATCGCATCCAGGAATTCCGGCTTAGCCATGACCCGGTAGGGAAGTACGGCTATGCCGATCTTCTGCAGGGTGATGTAACCGCGCTTGGGGTGAATAGGTGTGCGGTTTACCAGCACGTGAGGCGGCGGGTTGGGCAGAAGCGCCAGTAGTTCGGGCAAGGTGTAATCGAGATACTGCAGCGCACCGCAGGAAATCAGCACATCGTGGCCGCTTGCTGCCTCGGGGTTGTCGGCGAAGTTCAGCATGCCATCGGGGTCGTGCTGTGACGCCCAGGCACGACCCGCATCCACTACCGCGGGCACGTCGTGCACGCGCCATTGCAGCGACTGCGGATAGTGTATGTAATTGCGGAAGCCGTAGTAGCTGACTCCGATATGGCCGCCCAGGTCGAACAAGCGATGCAGGTCCTCGCTGAGCAGCCTCGACAGCCAGTACACCATTGGGTAATCACTACAGTTGATGCGCCGGTGTCGGTCCAGGTACATGTTGCCGGCAGAAGGCTGGTCGTATGTCGTCGGCATTGCAGGTGCCGCAGCCAGCGCCTGGGCGCGTGAGTCGAAGACTCCGTAGTAGGCGTTGCCGTTGTGGTCAGGGCGGCTGTACATCCACTTGTAGAGTGGCTTGGCCAGTATGCGCAGCCCAGGCAGCTCTGCACTCTCCCGCGCGATTCGACGCAGCTTGTTGGCTGTCGAGGTAAACTCGTTCTCCATGGTGTTCCCCTCATATTTTCGTTCGAGGCAGCCGCAATGCGCGCCGCTCGGCACGGCACCACAGGTCCCGGCCAAGGCCAGGGACCAGCAGAAAGCGCAAGTTCACGGAAGAACCTCCGGATGATCGACTAGCGAAGCGATTGGAGCCGCCATGAGGCGGCCGGTCGCATCAGGCGATCGGAGGTCGGAATGGGGATGTGAGGCGCTGGGCCGCTATCGGAGGGGCAACTGCCGCGGGCTGCATTGAATCATGCGGCAGCGTCACAGGAGCGCTCCACGCCTCCCAAAACGCGGCTGTGGTGTTCGCGTCGGTCTGGTGCATCAAGCCGTGTGGGCCACTTGTGTGGTTCGAGTCGGAATCGGGGCCGTGGTTATCGCCTTCGTCACCGTCATGGTGATGGTGCCCGGCCTCGGCCTCGTCCTTGTCTTCGTGCTCGTGGGCGTGATCCCCAACGCTCGCCAGTAATGCGTGCTCGGTTGCATGCATCTCGCCGACCAGGTTGAGCACTGGACGAACCATCACGCCCAGCACGAGCAGCACGAACCAGCCGGTGCGTAACACGATTAGTGGTTTGCAGAGCCGGTCAAGCATGCAGTCGGGTGCCCGGAGGCGTTTGTAGGGCTACTTCACGTACGTACGTAAGATCTCGAGCACAGCGGCCGCCTCTTCTGCCGATCACAATCACCTTCCGAGGCGGCAGCGGCAACAGCGTCCCTAAGCTGGACCTCGTGAGCCGTCTGCAGGCGTCGATGCACACCGGCGCGCTGCACATGCCAGACACCCTGCCAGTGACGAAGATTTTCCGGCGCGAGCTGCTGGACTTCCGGGTCAGCTACGCGCCTGTTGGCAATGCCACGTTCGGCTGCACACTGGGCATGCGTAATCTGTTCGGTTCACTTGGAGAATACACGCAAGTTATTGAATTACAAGGAAACATGGCGGAGAGAGTGGGATTCGAACCCACGGTGGTATTGCTACCACGGCGGTTTTCAAGACCGCTGCCTTAAACCACTCGGCCATCTCTCCGATTGCATGACGCTGCCGACCCGCCTGGCGGGCCGCGCATTGTCGCATAGCACCCGGGCAGGCTCTCAAGCCTGCATGCGTGAGCCTGCGCGACTAGGCCTGCGTGGGAACCCGGATCTCCGGCGCCGGCACCGGGTGGCTGGCGTCCTCCGGGCATGACATGCCCTTGATCTCCTTGCACTGGAGACGTGCGGATTCCACCAGGCCCGGGGCCTTCTCGGCGATGAAATCGATGAACACCCGCACCGCCGGCAGCAGGCCGCGGCGCGAGGCGAACACAGCGTGGAAGATGCCCTGCGGCAAACGCCAGTTCGGCAGCACCACTTCCAGCTCACCGCGGCGGACCGCTTCGGCGCAGACGGTTTCAGGCAGCAACGTGATGCCCACGCCCTGCTGGGCCAGCGACATCAGCATCGGGAAGTCGAAGCCCATCACGCGCGGCTTCAATTCGACCCGGCGCACGTCGCCATCGGGTCCGTGCAGTTCCCAGCGCTGGCGCGCGTCGTCCTCGCTCATGCTGAGGGTGACGTGGTCGCCCAGTTCGTCCGGATTCTTCGGCCGGCCCATGCGCCGCAGGTAGTCGGGGCTGGCGACCAGCAGTTCCTGGATCTGGCCGAAGCTGCGCATCACCAGGCTGCCGTCGTCGTCTAGCTTGGCGCGAACGCGCAGGGCGACGTCGATGCCCTCATTGATGATGTCGACGCGGCGGTTGCTGACCAACAACTGCACCCGCACCTGCGGGAAGCGTGCGAGGAATTCCGGCAGCAGCTTGGGCATCTGCTGCTGGGCCATTCCAACGGGCACGCTGACGCGGATGACGCCGCGCGGCTCGGCGCTCAGGCGATCGACCACTTCGTGTGCGGCCTGGGCTTCGGCCAGCATCGACTGCGCATGGCGGTAAACGCTGTTGCCGACATCGGTGACGGCGAATCGGCGGGTGGAACGCTGCAGCAGGCGGACACCCAGGTCCGTCTCGAGCTGGCTGATGCGTCGGCTCAGGCGCGATTTGGGAATCCCCAGCGCGCGCTCGGCGGCGGCAAAGCCGCCGTGCTCGACCACCATGGCGAAGTAGTAGAGGTCGTTCAGGTCCTGCATGGCGATAATTCCAATTCCAGAACAGTTAGTGGTAGTTGACCAGCTTTATCCCAAATAAGCAACGGCCTAGATTGGCGTCCAACCCGGCACCCCCGCCGAATCTGCTGCAGAGGCCCGTCATGAAACTGCTCCATCTCGACTCCAGCGCCCTCGGCGCCAATTCCATCACCCGCGAGATCAGCGCGGCGATCGTCAAGCGCTGGCAGGAATCGCACGCCGACCTGACGGTCGAGTACCGCGATCTGGACGCCGACCCGATCCCGCACCTGACCGGCCGCGCCCTGGCCAAGGTCGACCAGGCTGAAGCCGATGCCGGCGAAGCCGTGATCCAGCAGTTCCTCGATGCCGATGTAGTGGTGATTGGCACCCCGTTTTACAACTTCAGCATCCCCTCGACGCTGAAGGCGTGGATCGACCGGGTCGCCGTCGCCGGCCGCACCTTCCGCTACACCGAGGCCGGCCCCGAGGGCCTGGCGGGTGGCAAGCGCGTGATCATTGCCAGCGGTCGCGGCGGCATCTATGGCGATGTCAGCCCGGCCGACTTCCAGGAATCGTACCTGCGCCATGTGTTCGGCTTCCTCGGCGTGACCGAGCTGGAGATCGTCCGTGCCGAAGGCGTCGCCTACTCGGACCAGCACCGCACCGACGCGCTGGCCGCTGCCCATGCGTCCATCCGTTCGCCTCAGGCACAGGCCGCCTGATAACCCCGGGGACTCCCCTTCCCTGATTCAGGCTGTCTGACCAGGCGTTCCCGGCCCATCCCTCCCCGCTTGGGCCGCGGGAACGCGACGGGCCCGCATTGCGGGCCCGTTTTTTTTTGGTTCTTCTCCCAAATGAGGGAGATGGCTTGTAGAGCCCCTCTCCCGCTTGCGGAGAGGGGTTGGGGTGAGGGCGTGCGGGCCGCGGGGAGGAGGTGGTTTCAAACCCGCTTGGGTGCGGAGCTCCGCGTTCCTGACGCGTGTTGGCGAGATTCGGTGGAGCAACGTCCATGGGTTCCCGCCTTCGCGGGAATGACGGGCATTGGAGCAACGACGCTGGGTCCCCGCCTTCGCGGGGATGACGACATAAAGCCCCTCTCCCGCTTGCGGGAGAGGGGTTGGGGTGAGGGCCGCCGGGGACGACAAGCACCACGCAAAGGGGAGAAGAACCTTTTTTGGCTGCGGCCCGCCATTGCCGGCCGTGATTTTCTAAGCGATGCGGTCCTGGCCGCCCATGTACGGGCGCAGGACTTCGGGCACGGTGATCGAACCGTCCTCGTTCTGGTAGTTCTCCATCACCGCGATCAGCGCGCGGCCGACGGCCACGCCCGAACCGTTGAGGGTATGCACCAGCTCCGGTTTGCCCGTCGCCGGGTTGCGCCAGCGCGCCTGCATGCGCCGCGCCTGGAAGGACTCGCAGTTGGAGCAGGAAGAAATCTCGCGGTAGGTGTCCTGCGAAGGCAGCCAGACTTCGAGGTCATAGGTCTTGGTCGCGGCAAACCCCATGTCGCCCGTGCACAGCAGCACGCGGCGGTACGGCAGGCCGAGCTTCTCCAGCACCACCTCGGCGCAGCGCGTCATGCGGTCGTGCTCGGCGTAGCTCTCTTCCGGCTGCGTGATGGTGACCAGCTCGACCTTCTCGAACTGGTGCTGGCGGATCATGCCGCGGGTGTCACGACCGTGGCTGCCGGCTTCGGCGCGGAAGCACATCGAGTGCGCGGTCATGCGCAGCGGCATGGCATCGGCCTCGACGATCTCGTCGCGCACGATGTTGGTCAGCGGCACTTCCGAGGTCGGGATCAGGTAGCGCTTGTGTGCGGTCTCGCCGTCGCCGACCGACGTGGCGAACAGGTCGTCTTCGAACTTCGGCAGCTGGCCGGTGCCGCGCATGCTGTCGGCGTTGACCAGCAACGGCACGCTCGTTTCCTGGTAACCGTGCTCGTTGGTGTGCAGGTCGAGCATGAACTGCGCCAGGGCCCGGTGCAGTCGCGCAAGCTGGCCACGCAGCACGGTGAAGCGCGCGCCGCTGAGCTTGGCGGCGGTGTCGCCGTCGAGCCAGCCATTGCGCGCGCCCAGTTCGACGTGGTCCTTTACCGCGAAATCGAACGAGCGCGGCGTGCCCCAGCGGTGCTGCTCGACGTTGTGGCTTTCGTCCTGGCCGGCGGGCACCGACTCGTGCGGCAGGTTGGGGATCGTCAGGGCGATGGCCTCGATCTCGCCGCGGATGGTTTCCAGGCGCGCCTCGCTGGCCTTGAGCTCGTCGCCGAATCCGGCGACCTCGGCCATCAGCGGCGCGACGTCTTCGCCCTTGGCCTTGGCCATTCCGATCGCCTTGGAGCGGGTATTGCGCAGGTTCTGCAGCTCCTGGGTGCGGATCTGGATCTGCTTGCGCTCGGCTTCCAGCGCTTCCACCGCACTGGCGTCGAGGTCGTAGCCCCGGCTCTGGCGCAAGCGCTGCGCGAGTTCGGCGGGGTTTTGGCGCAACAGGTTCGGATCGAGCATTGTCAGGGGCGTGGGGTGATCGAGGTCGCGATTATCGCGTGTAACCGCCTCCCACCGCGACCGGTTGCCGAATCATTAACGCCAGGCTCGTCAGAATCGGCAGAGAAACCCAGACGGACGGCCCATGTCCCTATCCGCTCCTGCGACACCACACCCTTCCACGCCACGCTCCCTGCTGACCTCCCTGTCCGACTGGTTGCCTGCCCGGCGCTCGCTGTTGTGGGTGCTGATGGCATTCGTCGCGGGTCTGCTGCTGTTCGCCCTGGTGCTCGGGCTGGGTCGCGACGGTGGGACCGAACGTGGTGGGGCGACACTGCCGACGGCCACATCACCGCAATACGCTCCCCTGCCCGCTCCCTTGCCCGCTGCCGGAACCGACGGCGCCAGCCGCTTGGCCAAGCCGTCGAGCGGAGATATTGCCGAAGGCGACGAACAACCCCGACTGGTGGAGACCCACCCACCGGCACCGCCTCCGGCCCTGCCGCGACCGGTCCCGGCGCCCACTGCAGTGGCGACCAGCCGCCCGGAACCCGTTCCCGGACAGACGCCATCACCCCGCTATCCGGCACAGGCACTGCGCCGGGGCGAAAGCGGCACGGTCAACGTGCGGGTCGAGATCGGTCCCGACGGCGTGCCGGCACAGGTCAGCGTCGATGGCAGCAGCGGCTCGCGCTATCTCGATCGCGCTGCCGTCGATGCGGTGCGCCGCTGGCGCTTCCGTCCTGCCATGAGCAATGGCCAGCCGGTCGGCGGATCAGTCATCGTTCCGATCAGGTTCGACGCCCAGCGTTGACCCGGTCAACGCTTGCCTCAAGCGCCGGTCAACGCTCGCCTCAGGCGTTGGCGTTGCGACGGCGGATCAACGCGTAGGCGATGCAGCAGCCGAACAGGAGCTCCTGCGGCGCACGTGCGTACTCGAATCGCCACAGCAGCGAATCGAAGGAATTGGCCACCAGCACGATGCCCACGCACCCGGCCAGCGCCCAGAAGCTGGCGGTGGAGATGATGCCGCTGCGCCAGGCCAGGACCAGTTCGCGCATCACCAGCACGAACAGGGTCAGCAGCAGCAGCGAGCCGACCAGGCCCATGCCGACCAGCGCATCGAGGTACGAGTTGTGCAGGTGGACATGGCGCTCGCCGGCGAGATCCAGGTGCGCCGATTCGATCAGCGCCGGCGTGGAGTCCAGGCCCCAGCCAAGCAACGGGCGCTCCTTGAACTTTTCCATGCCCAGTTCGTAAAGGCGTACGCGAATGCCGATCGCCTTGTTGCCGGGGATGGTCGTGTCGATGGTCGAAGTGACATCGGCCTCTGCCGCCGGGCCGGTTGGCCCGCGTGACTCCGCGACGGCTGGCGGCGACGCATGGCTCGATACCTTGGACGGGGCGTGGCTGACAGGCCGCGGATCGACGGCCTTCGCAGGATTGGCAGGCGCAACCACCCCCGCCGCCTCCTCGGCTGCGGGCAACATCCGCTCGGCCCCGGCAAAACGGATCGCGAAGATGTCGCGGGCACCCAGGGCGAGCAGAACCGATATCAGCGCCCCCAGCAAGATCGGCTGCCAGGGCAGCGTCCGGATCCCGCGCGGGCGTCGGGTCAGCCAGTAGCCAATGATTGCCAGCGGCGTGGCCGACAGGAAGGCCAGCCAGGCCCCGCGGGACTGCGAAAACAGCAGCACGCAGAAACTTCCGGCGTAGGCGGCAAACCCCACGGCAAGCAGCCAGTTGCGGCGGCGACCGCGGGGGTGGTCGCGCCAGATGCCGATCAGCAGGCACAGCGCCAGCCAGCCGCCAACGGCGGCAAGTTGTCCGCTCAGGTTCTCGGGAATGCCGAAACGGGGCCGCACCTCGCCTTCCCAGATCGCCGGCAGCGCATGCCACGGCATGTGGTACAGCACGGCCACGAGCAGACCCAGGACCATCAACCCCAGCAACCCCGGGATCGCTCGCGGGCACACCGAAAGCCACCAGCCGACCACGCAGGCGAACACACCCAGGCGCACCAGCTTGGCGGCGGTGGACAACTGGTCGGAGTAATCGATCTGCGGAACGATCCAGGTCGCATAGAGCGAGTGCACGATCAGGAAGGCGATGAACACCCCAAGCAAGCGCACTACCGGCAGCGCCACCAGCTCGCGCCACGGTGTGCGTCCGGCGAAGAACATCGCCACCAGCGCCATCCCCGCGCCGAATTCCGGCCGCATGTACAGGTCGAAATCGGTCATGGCGAAGAACGCCAGGAATCCCAGGCTGCACAAGGCGACCCGCAACAGGCGCGCGGTCACATCGACCTCGGTCAGCGGGGGCATGGGTTGCGACCTGCCGCCATGGCGGCCAGGCATGTCCGTGTCAAAAGTCTGGTGGGACACTAGCGTCGATTCGGGGGGCACGGACGAGACATGCCCGAGTCTAATTCAGTGCGCCCCGGCCAGCCAGATGCCCGCATCGGCGGCGAGGGTGTCGAAGCCCGGAAACGAGGTCGCCACGTTGGCCACGTCGAGGATCCGGACCTCGCCCAGGGCCCGCTGCGCGGCCACGGCAAAGCTCATGGCGATCCGGTGGTCACCGTGGCTGTCGACCGTGCCCGGCCCGATCGGCCCGGGCACGATGGTCGCACCGTCGGGGTGTTCCTCCACCTCGATGCCCAGCGCGCGCAGGCCCTGCGCCATGGTGGCGATGCGATCGGACTCCTTGACCCGCAGTTCGGCGGCATCGCGGATCGTGGTAGTGCCCTGCGCGCACGCGGCCGCCACGAACAGCGCCGGAAACTCGTCGATCATGTCCGGTGCCAGGTCGCCGGCCACCTCGATGCCATGCAGCGGCGCGTGCCGGACGACCAGGTCGGCGACCGGTTCGCCGCCCTGCTGGCGGGCGTTCTCCGCGCGGATGTCCGCGCCCATGCGGCGCAGCGCGGTCAGCAGGCCGGTACGGCGCGGGTTCATGCCGACGGCCTCCAGGCGAAGCTCCGAGCCGGGAATGATGCTGGCGGCCACCAGGAAGAATGCCGCCGAGGAAAAATCGGCGGGCACCGCGACATCCGCAGCCTGCAGGCGGTGACCGCCCTGCAGGCGTGCATATCCCGGCGAGAACTCGATCGGCCAACCGAACGCGGCCAGCATGCGCTCGGTGTAGTCGCGCGTCGGGTGTGGCTCGTGCACGATCGTTTCGCCGTCCGCGTACAGGCCGGCCAGCAGTAGCGCCGACTTCACCTGGGCGCTGGCGACCGGCAGCGTGTAGTCGATGCCGTGCAGCGGCGCGGCGCCACGGATCCGCAGCGGTGGCAAACCGCCGGCGTCCGATCCGATCACCGCGCCCATCTTCGCCAGCGGGTCGATCACGCGGCGCATCGGCCGTTTCGACAGGGAGGCATCGCCGACCAGGACGCTGTCGAATGCCTGTCCCGCCAGCACGCCGGCCAGCAGGCGCATGCCGGTGCCTGCGTTGCCGCAGTCGAGTACGGCATCGCTGCCGCGCAGGCCATGCAGGCCGACGCCGTGGACGATGCGCTCGCTGGCGCTGGGGGTCTCGATTCGCACGCCGAGCTGCTCGAACACGCGCGCCGTGGCCCGCGTGTCCTCGCCTTCGAGGAAGCCGCTGATGCGGGTCGTGCCTTCGGCCAGCGCGGCGAGCATGATCGCCCGGTGCGAGACCGACTTGTCGCCGGGAACGCGGATGCTGCCGCGCAGTGGCTGCCCGGCATGGGCGATCCAGTCCTGTCGCGTCGCATCGGATCCGGCGCTCATGCCAGCACCTCGTCCAGTGCCGCCAGCAGGCGACGGTTCTCGTCGGCCGTGCCGACGGTGATCCGCAGGCACTGCGGCAATCCGTAGCCGCCCATCGGCCGCAGGACTACGCCGCGCGCCACCAGGTCGGCCTCGATCTGCGCGGTGCGCGGACCGAACTCGACCAGCAGGAAATTCGTCTGCGAGGGATACACGCGCAGGCCACGCTGGCCCAGTTGCGCCGCCAGCGCCGCGCGCTGCTCGGCATTGCGCGCGCAGGCCCACTGCAGGTGCGCTTCATCGCCCAGCGCCGCTTCGCAGGCCGCCAGCGCCGGTCCGTTGACGTTGAAGCTCTCGCGCAGGCGTTCCATCACCGCGACCAGCCCCGGCGCGCCGATCAGGTAACCCACGCGCAGGCCGGCCAGCCCATAGGCCTTGCTGAAGGTGCGCGTCAGAACCAGGTTCGGATGCGCGCCGAGCAGCGGCAATGCGCTGGCGGCATCGGCTTCGGCATCGGCCATCTCGGCGTACGCCTCGTCCATGACCACGATGACTTCATCGGGCACCTGCGCCAGGAATGCGGCCAGTGCCTGCCGGCCGAACCACGTGCCGGTCGGGTTGTTCGGATTGGCCAGGAAAACCAGTCTGGTCCTGGCCGAAATGGACTTGGCGATCGCGTCGAGGTCATGCCCCAGTGGCATCGTGGCGTCGTCGCCGGGCAGCGCATCGACCATCCGCAAGGTGGCGCCAGCCGCCTGCGTGGCCAGTGCGAACACGGCAAAGCCATACCGCGAGCAGACGACTTCATCGCCAGGGCCGGCGAACACCTGGCCCAGTTGCATCAGCAGCTCATGCGAGCCGTTGCCCAACAGGATCCGGGCGGTGTCGACACCATGCCTGGCCGCAAGTGCGCGCTTGAGATCGGCGCCCAACGGGTCGGGATAACGGTGCAGCGCCTGGAGCTGGTCGACGATGGCTTCGCGCGCGGCCGGCGATGGGCCGTACGGATTCTCGTTGGAGCCCAGCTCGACCAGGTTGGCTTCGCCAAAGCGCTTGCGCATCGCCACCAGGTCATGGCCTGGATCGTAGGCGCGCAGCCGCTGCACGCCCACGCTGGCGCGCGATGCAAACCAGGCCTCATCGAATACGCGCTCTTCGCGGCCGACCGCCTGGCTCATGCGATCGCCACCGGGTAGGAACCCAGCACCTTCACTTCCTGCGCGTACTCATCCAGCTCGCCCAGCGCGCGGCGCATCGCCTCGTCGTCGACGTGACCACCGACATCGATGAAGAACGCGTACTGCCACAGACCGGTGTGACCGGGACGGGACTCGATGCGGTTCATGCTCAGGCCGTGCCTGGCGAACGGCGCCAGCACGTGATGCAGGGCACCGGGCTGGTCCTTGATGAACACCAGCAGCGACGTGCGGTCGTTGCCCGAGGTCGGGAACAGCTCGCGACCGAGCACGAGGAAGCGCGTGGTGTTGTCTGGCCGGTCCTCGATCGGCCCGGCGATGGACTTGAGGCCATAGACGTTGGCCGCACTGATGCCGGCGATGGCGGCAGCGTCGTCGGCGCTTCGCGCGCGGCGCGCGGCCTCGGCGTTGCTGCCCACCGCGATCTTCTCCGCCTTGGGCAGGTACTGGCGCAGCCAGGCCTTGCACTGGGCGAACGACTGCGGGTGCGAGTAGACGCGCTCGATGTCCTCGATGCGGCCGCTGCGCGACAGCAGGTGCTGGTGCACCCGCAGCTCGACTTCGCCGCAGATCTTCAGCTTCGAGGTCAGGAACATGTCGAGCGTCGACTGGATCGTGCCCTGGGTGGAATTCTCCACCGGCACCACGCCAAAGTCGGCATGGCCGGCCTCCACTTCCTGGAACACCTCTTCGATGCTGCCCAATGGCAGGCCATGGATCGAATGGCCGAAGTGCTTGTACACCGCCTGCTGCGAATGCGTGCCTTCCGGGCCGAGGTAACCGATCTTCAATGGCTCCTGCTGCGCCAGGCAGGCCGACATGATCTCGCGGAACAGACGCACCAGCACTTCATCGTTGAGCGGGCCATCGTTGCGATCGACCACGCGGCGCAGCACCTGCGCTTCGCGCTCGGGGCGGTAGTAATCGACGGCCGCGGCCAGCTTGCCCTTGGCCTTGCCGACCTGGTTGGCGAACTGCGCACGCTCGGCAATCAGCTGCTGGATGTGGCGGTCGATGCCGTCGATGCGCTCGCGCAGGGCGAGCAGATCGGGCGGTATCGGCGCTGCCTGCCCCTCCGTGCCCGCGGCCTTCGTGGTCTTGCCGGTCGCGGACTTGGCCTTGACCGGCGCCTTCTTTGCCGCGGCCTTCGCCGGGGTCTTC
The DNA here is from genome assembly GCF_057656135.1 of Lysobacter sp. Soil_N_23. Taxonomy (NCBI): domain Bacteria; kingdom Pseudomonadati; phylum Pseudomonadota; class Gammaproteobacteria; order Lysobacterales; family Lysobacteraceae; genus Lysobacter; species Lysobacter sp. Soil_N_23. Next base: position 23,356 of record NZ_JBDGKY010000005.1, on the reverse strand, counting down.
TTGCCGCTGCTCATTTCGATGTGTGCCTCAATTGCCAATTGATCCCTTCTCCCGCTTGCGGGAGAAGGTGGCCCGAAGGGCCGGATGAGGGCGAACGGGCCCTCACCCCTACCCCTCTCCCGCAAGCGGGAGAGGGGCTCATTCGTCAGCCGTTGCGCTGCTGGAAATCGCGCATGAACGATGCCAGCGCCTGCACGCCCGCTTCCGGCATCGCGTTGTAGATCGACGCACGCATGCCGCCGAGCACGCGATGGCCCTTGAGCGAAATCATTCCGTTCTGCGCGGCCTGCTCGAGGAAGGCAGCGTCCAGCGAGGGATCGTGCAGGAAGAACGGAACGTTCATGCGCGAGCGCGCCGCCACCGCCACTTCATTGCGATAGAAGCCACCGGAGTGGTCAATCACGTCATACAACCACCCAGCCTTGCGGGCGTTGCGGCGGGCGAACTCTTCCACGCCGCCTTCGGCCAGCATCCACTTGAACACCAGCCCGGCCAGGTACCAGTTCCAGGTCGGCGGCGTGTTGAGCATCGAGTCGCCCTTGAGGTGGGCGCGGTAGTCGAGGATTTCGGCGCGCGGCTGGCCGGCACGCTCCATCAGGTCGCGACGGACGATCACCACCGCGACTCCGACCGGGCCCAGGTTCTTCTGCGCGCCGCCGTAGATCAGCCCGAAGCGGGACACATCCAGCGGCTCGGACGCGATCGAGGAGCTGAAGTCGGCAAACAGCGGGACCTCGCCGACGTCGGGAATGTCGTGGAACTCGACGCCGTGGATGGTTTCGTTGGCGGTGTAGTGGACGTAGGCCGCGTCGGGGGAAAGGTTCCACGTCTCGCGGGCAGGAATGTCGCGGAACCCGCCCGGCTCGCCGTCGGCGGCCACGTTGACGTCGCAGTACGGCCGCACCTGCTTCAGCGCGGTCTTGCCCCAGTGGCCGGTGACCACGTAGTCGACGCGCTGGCCCGGCGCGGTGAAGTTGAGCGCCATCAGCGCCTGCTGCACCGTCGCCCCGCCCTGCAGGAACAACACCGCGTAGTCGTCCGGAATCGAGACCAGGCGGCGCAGGTCGGCTTCGGCCTGGGCCGCGACCCTCATGAACTCGGGGCCGCGGTGGCTGAGCTCGACGATCGAAGCCCCTACCCCGTGCCAATCCATCAGTTCCTCCTGGGCCTGTCGCAGCACCGGCTCGGGCAGGGTTGCGGGGCCGGCGGCGAAATTGAAGGCGCGGGACATGAACGCTCCAGTCAGGAAAGGGATGGTGGGGCTGGGCAGGCAAGTATGCCGCACTGCAACAGCCAACGGATTCATGGTTACCCGCGCAACTTTTCCCTCGATCGCGCCCTCTATAGTCAGTGGACGGCGCGCTCCCCCTGGCGCACCGACGCAACATCCGGAGCTGGACATGTCGCTGCGTGACGCACTGAAGATCCCCTCATCGCAAATCACCGACGAATCGGTTTATCGCGGGCGACGGCAGTTCCTCGCGGCGTTCGCCGCGGCGCCGGCGCTGGCCCTGCCCGGCTGCTCCGGGGCCGAGCCTCCGCCGCCGCCGAAAACGGCGGTCACGCCGGCGCAGGCGCGCTCGGGTTTTCGCACCGACGAGCCGCTGACGCGGTTCGAAGACATCACCACCTACAACAACTTCTACGAGTTCGGCACCGGCAAAGCGGACCCCTCGCAGGCGGCGCGAACGCTGCGCACGCGTCCGTGGTCGGTCGCCGTCGGCGGCCATTGCGCCAAACCCGGCACAGTCTCGCTCGACGACCTGATCAAGGGCCTCACTCCCGAAGAGCGCGTCTACCGCCTGCGCTGCGTCGAGGGCTGGTCGATGGTGATCCCGTGGCTGGGCGTGCCGCTGGCGGCGGTGCTCAAGCGATTCGAACCGACCTCACAGGCCAAGTTCGTCGCCTTCACCACCCTGGCCGACCCCAAGCAGATGCCGGGCGTCGCCTACCGCTCGATCGACTGGCCGTACCGGGAAGGGCTGCGCATCGACGAAGCCATGAACCCGCTGTCCCTGTTGGCCACCGGCATCTACGGCAAACCGCTGTTGCAGCAGAACGGCGCGCCGCTGCGACTGGTGACGCCGTGGAAATACGGCTTCAAGTCGATCAAGTCGATCGTCGCCATCGACTTCGTCGAGAAGATGCCGGAAACCGCCTGGCACGAGCTGCAACCCAACGAGTACGGCTTCTTCTCCAACGTCAATCCGAACGTCGACCATCCGCGCTGGAGCCAGAAGAGCGAGCGTCGCATCGCCGGCACCACCAGCAAGCTCTTCGCCGAGCGCATCCCGACGCGCCTGTTCAACGGCTATGCCGACCAGGTGGCCGGCATGTACACCGGCCTCGACCTGAAGAAGTGGTTCTGACGACGTGGCTGGCATGAAGGTGTGGCGACCCGGCCCGCGGGCCCTGTTCGCCAGCAAGACCGTGGTGCACCTGCTGGCGTTGACGCCGGCGGCGATCCTGGCCTGGCAGATCCGCGACGAGTTCCTCACCGGCAGCGGGGGCCTGGGCGCCGACCCGGTGGCGGCGATCGAGCACCGGCTCGGCCTGTGGGCGCTGCGATTTCTCATGATCACCCTGGCGATCACGCCGCTGCGGCAACTCACCAACCAGCCGGCGCTGCTGCGCTACCGCCGCATGCTGGGGCTGTATGTCTTCGCCTACGCGACGCTGCACCTGACCGCCTACCTGGTACTCGACCTGCGCGGCTACTGGACGCAGATCTTCGAGGAGATCGTCAAGCGCCCCTACATCACCGTCGGCTTCGCCGCGTGGCTGTTGCTGCTGCCATTGGCGATCACCTCGACCCAGGCGGCGATCCGCAGGCTTGGCCGCAACTGGGCCCGCCTGCACCAGCTGGTCTACGTCATCGCCGTGCTGGCGGTGCTGCACTTCTGGTGGCTGGTGAAATCCGACATCCGCGAACCGGCGCTGTACGCCGGCATCCTGGCGGTGTTGCTGGGCTGGCGTGCGTGGAAGAAGCTGCGGTCGATCAACGCGCGCCGTACAGCAACAGCAGGCTGAGCGCGGCCGCGATCAGCAGCGCCGCCAGCAGCAGCCACGGCATGCGCCGCACCGACTGCGGCAACGTCGACGGCGCCCGCGGCTCCTCGACCGGTGCCGGCCGCGTCAGTGCCGGCGCGGACGCATCGACGCCGGCGATGCGCTGCACCGGGGCCTCGACGACAAACCGGTGCTGGTTGCCGAACACCACCTGGTCGCCCGGCTGCAGCAGCGCATGGCGCACCGGCCGGCCGTTGACGATGCTGCCTTCCACCGAGCCCAGGTCGCGCAGCACCACGCCGTCGGCATGCGCCTCCAGGCGGGCATGGCGATCGACGAAGGAGGCTTCGTTGATGCGGATGTCGCTCTCGCCGGCGCGGCCGACGGTGCGCGGCCGGTCGAGGGTGAAGCTGCGGCCGTGGTGCGGGCCGCCCACGCCGCGCAGCAGCATGCGCGTGTCGGCGCCGCCGGAGAATCCGTAGTCGACCGGCGCCGGCAGCGGGTCGGCCGCCAGCAGCAACAGTTCGATACCGTCGACAAAGATCGCGTCGCCGACCCGGAGCATCGCCATCCGCCGCACCGGGCGCCCGTTGACGTGGAGGCCGCGCGCGCCTTCGCGCACCTGCAGCCAGACGCCGCGGCGGTCCACGCAGAACTGCACCAGGGCAGCATCGATGGAACCCGGACGCAGCGCGCCCTGGCTGTCGTAGCCAATGGCATGCACGCCCGGGCTCAGCGCCAGGTCGGCATGTTCTCGGTTCTGGAATCGCAGTCTTAGGGAATTCACGCCCGCGCAATCTAGCATGCGTCACACACTTGGAAGCAGGGGGGCGTGCCCGCACAATACCCGGCACTTCGGAGGACCAGACATGTCGCACATCGATATCCACCACGCCCATTCGCTCTCGCCCGACCAGGCCCGCCAGGCCGTGCAGGAAGTGGCCGAGAAACTGTCTGAGCGTTTCGGCATGGATTACGCCTGGGCCGGCGACGTCCTCAACTTCAACCGCAGCGGCGTCGACGGCCACATCGCGCTGGAGCCGGAGCAACTGCACGTGACGGCGAAGCTGGGCTTCCTGCTGAGCACGATGAAGGGCCCGATCGAGGCCGAGATCAAGCGCGTGCTCGACGAGCGCTTCGCCTGAAGCCCGGTGCGTAGGAGCGAGCTTGCTCGCGACCGGTGAGCCCTGAGATGCAGGAGCGAGCTTGCTCGCGAACCGGTGAGGCCTGCGGTGTAGGAGCGAGCTTGCTCGCGAACCGGGCGCCCCTTTCGCGAGCAAGCTCGCTCCTACAAGTGCAAGTGCGGTCAGGCGATCTGGCCGCGGAACGGGTCCGGCTCGCCTTCGAACAGGCGCCTGGACACCGCGCGCTCGTCCTCCTCGATCTCGGCGATGAAGCTGCGCACATCGCCCAGCTTCGAGAAAGCCTCAAAGCCGCGCTCCAGGAATCCCTGCAGCTCCGACACGCCGGCCGCCTTCGCCGGGCCGTGCGAAAGCCTGAGCAGCATCGAAATACCCGGCAGTCGCAATGCATTGCCCAGGCCCAGGCCGACACGGGCGATCAGGTCGATCTGGTGCGAGCGCAGTCGCGGCAAGCCTGATTCCCGGTAAGCCTGTGCGTAGAGTTCGGCATCGAGCTTGCGCCGCTGTCCGCCGATCTCCTGCAGGACCCCGGCCATGCGCAGGTCGAAGGCATGGGTGAGCAGCCCCAGTTCGATCGCATCGGCCACCGTCTCCAGCAGACCGGTCGGCAGCAGGCGCTGCATCATCGGCAGGACCTTGGCGATGTCGGCATCGCGGCGGCTGAAATCGTGGTCGTTGTAGACGTCGCTCAGGAAGAACTGGGCGGCCGGTCGGCGCCTGGGATCGCTGAGGAAGCGATCGAAGCTGGCCTCCAGCCGTTGCGCCTGCCAGCGCCGGACTTCCGGCAGCCAGCGCAGGCGGTTGCGGGGCTCCTGTGCCGGGTCGTGCAACGCGTGGTGCTCGCGCAGCAGCCACTGCAGCCGTTGTGCCAGCGGGCGACGACGATGGCTGCCTTGGGGCGTGTGCGGGGACATCGGGGGCGATGATACCCGGCGCCTCGGACCGTAGGAGCGAGCTTGCTCGCGAAATGTGCGCCCGGATCGCGAGCAAGCTCGCTCCTACACCTTTGGCCCACCGGGTCGCGAGCAAGCTCGCTCCTACCCAGGGGACGGCAGGGGAACGCCGAAGCCGGCTACACTCGGGTCATTCCCGCGACGCGTGCCTCCATGCTGTCAGTCCACTCCGCCCGGCACCGGCCGCGCAACCATACCGATGGCAGCCCCAGCCGGATAGGGCTGGCGGTCGCCGGCGGCGGCCCGATCGGCGGCATGTACGAACTGGGCGCGCTGCGCGCGCTCGACGAAGCGCTCGACGGCCTCGACCTGACCCGTCTGGACAGCTATGTCGGGGTCAGCAGCGGCGCATTCCTCGCGGCCGGTCTGGCCAACCGCATGGACACCGCGCAGATGTGCCGGATCTTCATCACCGGCGACAGCGACGACGTGCAGTTCCGCCCGGAGACTTTCCTGCGCCCGGCGATCTTCGAGTACCTGCGCCGCGCCGCCGGCCTGCCGCGCCTGGCCGCGCAGTGGGGCCAGGACATGCTGTTCTCGGGCAAGGAAGCGCGCTGGTCGGACCTGCTGATGCGCTTCGGCGGGCTGGTGCCGACCGGGCTGTTCGACAATGCCCGGGTCGAGGAATTCCTGCGCGATGTCTTCACCCGGCGCGGACGCAGCAACGACTTCCGCGACCTCGACGCCACCCTCTACGTGATTTCGGTCGACCTCGACAGCGGCGAAGTCGTGCGCTTCGGCGGCGAAGGCTGGAACGACGTGCCGATCTCCACCGCGGTCCAGGCCAGTGCCGCCCTGCCCGGCCTGTACCCCCCGGTCGAGGTCCGCGGTCGCCACTTCGTCGATGGCGCGCTGCGCCGGACCATGAACGCCTCCGTCCTGCTCGAGCGCGGCATCGACCTGCTCATCGGCATCAATCCGCTGGTGCCCTTCAACAAGGGCGATGCCGGTGTCGCCGTCAGCCGCGAGCGCAGCCTGGCTGCCGGCGGATTGCCGGCCGTGCTGTCGCAAACCTTCCGCACGCTGCTGCAGTCGCGCATGCAGGTCGGCCTGTCCCGCTACGCCCAGCAATATCCGGACATCGACCAGCTCATCTTCGAACCCAATGCGCAGGACGGTGAGCTGTTCTTCACCAACGCCTTCAGTTTCTCGGCACGCCGGCGCATCTGCGAGATCGCCTATCGCAACACCCTGGCCGACCTGCACCGCCGCGCCGACACCCTCGGACCGCAGCTGGCCGCGCACGGCATAAGCCTGCGCACCGACCTGATCGCCGACAGCGAGCGCTCGATCCTGGACGGCCTGGACGTACCGACAAGGCACACCGAAACCACCGCCCGGCTCGATCGCGCCCTGGACGATGTCGGCCGCCTGGTCGCCGCGCGCCGCCGGCGCTGACGTCGTTTCCGCCGCCGGCGCTGGCCGTTGCCGGCGCTGGTGTGAAAGCTCTAGAGCGCGGGGCGATGGTGGGGGCACATCAGCCACTCCCACCGAGGGAACCCGCATGGCGAAGTTCAAGAAGGCGGCCAAGAAGGCCAGCACCGGTCGCGGCAAGACCAGCAAGGCCGATGCGCAGAAGGAAGCCGAGCAGCTCTCGCGCAGCCTGAGCGAATCGGCGCAGCAGATCTGGCTGGCCGGCGTGGGTGCGTTCTCGCGCGCACAGGCCGAAGGCACCAAGTTGTTCGACGCGCTGATCAAGGAAGGCATGACCCTGGAGCAGACCGCGCGCAAGTTCGCCGGCGGCCAGGCCGATGCGGTGCGCGACGTCGTCGAATCCAGGGTCGGCCAAGCCCGCGACCGTGCCGCCGACACCTGGGACCGGCTCGAGAAAGTGTTCGAGGAGCGCGTCAACCGCGCCCTGATCAAGCTCGGAGTACCGGGCCGCGACGACCTCACCGAGCTCAGCCGCAAGGTCGACGCGCTGACCGCCGAGCTGCGCCGCCAGGGCGGCAAGCCGGCCGCGGCACGCAAGGCACCGGCCGCGAAGAAGGCCGCCAAGGCACCGGCCAAGCGCAAGCCGCGCAAGGTCGCCGCCTCCTGAAATCAAGCTTCTCTGAAACCAGGCTTCATTGCATTACCGCGCGGCCGACCGCCGCGCGGACAACCTAAGCCCGCCAGTCCGCGCTTCCGTATGCTCCCCTCCCCTTACGGTTTCGGACTGGCGGGCTTTCTCTTGCCTCCCCCCTTGCCGGCGTGATCACCGCCACACGAGTTGGCGTGAAGCTGGCGTATATTCGCGGGCCCTGACCCAACAGAGTTGCGCATGGTGGCCGGCTTTTCCCCGTTGATTGCGACCGTCGTCGTTGTCCTTTCCGGCGCCCTGGCGACGGCATACCTATGGCTGGTCCGGCAGCGCCAGGCCGAAACCAATGCCGGCATCGATGCCCTGGCCGCGATGCGCTGGCGCGAGTTCTCACGCCTGGTGATCGAGGCCCTGCACGCCCGTGGCTTCGTCGCCGAATCGGTCGAGAAGACCCTGGAAAGCGGCCCCCAGGCCGAGATCCGACTGACCCGCGAAGGCCGTACCTGGCTGCTGGCCTGCAAGCAGGCCGGCGCCCGCTCGCGCCTTGCCGCGGCAAGCGTGCGCGAACTGGCCGAGGCCGTGCGCCTGACCGGCGCCGCGGGCGGCATCCTCGCCACACCCGCGAGCATCGATGCCGGCGCACGCAAGCTGGCCGGCGACCTTGATCTGTACGACGGCCCGGCCCTGTGGGCACTGGTCAGCCAGATGCTGCCGTCGTCCCTGCGCGAGGACCTGACCGCCAACGCGCGCAAGCGCAGCGTCCGCGAGATCGCCATGGCCTGGGGCGGCGCGGTGTTGCTCGGCCTGCTCGCCGGCTTCGTCCCTGCCATGACCAAGGACAAGCCCGAATCCGAAGCGGTCGTCGCGCCCGTGCCCGTGCAGCGCCCCGCCACCACGACGCCTGCCCCCTCCGCCCCTGCAGTGGACCCGGCCTTGACCGCCGCCGCGCCGGCCGATCCCAACCGCGAGCAGTTCGAACGCGGCGAAGTCATCCATGCCATCTCCGCTCTGCCGTGGGTCGAGCGCGTGCTGTGGTCGACCTCGTCGACGCTGGTCATCCAGCAGATCGAGGATGTCGAGCAGGCGCATGTGCAGGAGGTCTGCGCGGTGCTCAATCGCTATGACTCGCTGCGCGCTTCGCGACTGCAGTTGCAGCCGCCGGCGGGGAGCGAGAGGACGGTGCGGTTTTTGCAGTGTCGTAGTTACTGAGGGCTGCTGCCCTCATCCGCCCTTCGGGCACCTTCTCCCGCAGGCGGGAGAAGGGATTTGGAGCCCCTCTCCCGCTTGCGGGAGAGGGGTTGGGGTGAGGGCAAAAGGGAATCAAAGCCCCTCTCCCGCTTGCGGGAGAGGGGTTGGGGTGAGGGCAAGCAGGTTGCGGCGAGCGCAACCAGCTACCAATGCACCCCCCGCATCAACGACGCAAACGCGATCTGCTCATTGCTCGGCTTGACCTCACCCCGTAGCGCCTGCTTGTCGCCGCGTGCCGCCGCCGAATCCGGGAACAGCTCGAACGCGGTGCTCATGATCACCTCGTAGGCCTTCGGCGCCAGCGCATTGAGCACCGAGGCCGTGATACCCAGGCGCGTCGCGATCCGGCTCGGGCGTTCGATGATCCCCTTCACCACCAGATCAGCCGCCTCTTCCGGCGTCAGCGTCGGCACCGAGTCGTACATCTTGGTCGGGGCGATCATCGGCGTCTTCACCAGCGGCATGTTGATCGTGGTGAAGCTGATGCCCTTGCCCGACAACTCGCCCTGGGCGCAACGGCTCCACGCATCCAGCGCCGCCTTGGAGGCGACATAGGCCGAGAACCGCGGTGAATTGGCCAGCACGCCGATCGAACTGATGTTGATGATGTGGCCCTTGCGGCGCTGGACCATCCCCGGCATGACGCCCATGATCAGGCGCAGGCTGCCGAAGTAGTTCAGCTGCATGGTCCGCTCGAAGTCATGGAAGCGGTCGTAGCTGAGCTCGATCGAGCGCCGGATCGAGCGCCCGGCGTTGTTGACCAGCACATCGACCTTGCCGTGCTCCTCGAGCACGGTCTTCACCAGCCGGTCGCAATCGTCCATGTCGGCCAGGTCCGCGGTGTAGGCGAAGACCTTGCCGCCCGCAGCCCGCATGGCGTCGCGCGCCTTGAACAGTTCGTCCTCGCCGCGCGCCACGATCACCGTGATCGCGCCGGCCTCGGCCACGCGCTGCGCGGTCGCCAGGCCGATGCCTGACGAACCACCGGTGATCACCACGACCTTGTTTCGCACCTTGCCCTTGAGCGTGCGGTCGACGAACAGGTCCGGATCGAGGTGGCGCTCCCAGTAGTCCCACAGGCGCCACGCATAACCTTCCAGCGGGGGCACCTGGATGCCGCTGCCCTTGAGCGCACGCTCGGCCTCGCGGTTGTCGAAGCGGGTCGGATAGGTCAGGAACTTCAGCGTCGCCTTCGGAATCTTGAAGTCGCGCAGCAGCATGCCGACGAAGCGCCGTACCGGCGGCAGGTTGCCGACCATGCCGCGCACACTGCCGGGGATGAAGGCGAACATGCGCGCGTCGATGCGCATGGTCATCTCCGGCGAATGGCCGGCGCGGGCGAAGGTGTTGAGTACCTCGCCCACGCGCATCGGCTCCGGATCGGTCAGGTGGAAGCAGTGGCCGTCCAGGCGCGGCTTGTGGGCGATGTGGTCCATCGCATCGACGACGAAATCCACCGGCACGACGTTGATGCGACCGCCTTCCAGGCCGAGCATCGGCATCCATGGCGGCAGCATCTCGCGCAGCTTCTTGAGGAAGGTGAAGAAGTAGTAAGGCCCGTCGATCTTGTCCATCTCGCCGGTCTGCGAGTGGCCCACGACCATGCCCGGGCGGTAGATGCGCCACTTGATCCGGGTTTCCCTGCGCACCAGTCCTTCCGACTCGTGCTTGGTGCGCAGGTAGGGATCATCCAGCCCCTCGGCCTCGTCGAACATGTCCTCGCGGAACACACCCTGGTACAGGCCCGCCGCCGCGATCGAACTGGTGTGGTGGAACACCTCGGTCTTGAGCGCGACCGACAGGTCGAGCGCATTCTGCGTGCCGTCGATGTTGGCCGCGCGTTGCGATTCGGCGTTGGCGGTGAGGTCGTAGATCGCGGCCAGATGGAAGAAGTGCTTGACCTTGCCGCTCAACGTGCGCAACTGCGCGGCGCTGACGCCGCACTTGGGCTGGGTCATGTCGCCGTCGACTAGGACCACGCGCTTGCTGTCCCAGCCCATCTTCTTGGCGATGGCTTCGAGCTTCTTGTGCGAGTCCTTGCGCACCAGCACGTACACGGTGCCCTTGCGCTTGAGCAGCTTGCTGACGAGGAAGCGTCCGATGAAGCCCGTCGCGCCGGTGACGAAATAACTCATGTCCCTCTCCCTGACCTTGAGCATGCCGCCACGGCGGCGTAATGGGCCTACGTTGCCAGAGCCGGTCGCGCGCGACAATTCCCGGGCGTATTGACCACCCCTGCAGTGCGTGAGGTAATGCCGGCACCATCTTGGCCGCCGGGGGGCGACCCATGTCCGATCTGCAGACCGACTTCGAGCAAGCCGCCAAGGATGTCCAGTCGCTGTCCGAGCGTCCCGACAACGAGACGCTGCTGCGCCTGTACGCGCTCTACAAGCAGGGTTCGGAAGGCGACGTCAGCGGCGCCAAGCCGGGCTTCTTCGACTTTGTCGGCACCGCCAAGTACGAAGCCTGGGCCAAGCTCAAGGGCACCTCGGGCGATGACGCCAAGAAGAAATACATCGACCTGGTGAAGAGGCTGCGGTCCTGATCTTCACCCGGCACTCACGCGCGTCCCGTCGCGCGCCCTTCGCTTCCGCGCCAGCTCCCCGAGTCGACTGATGGCGAAACAGACCCGCCAGCGCATCCTCGAGAGCGCGTTGACCATGTTCAACGCGCTGGGCGAGCCCAATGTCACCACCAACCATATCGCCGACGAGCTGGAGATCAGCCCGGGCAATCTGTACTACCACTTCCGCAACAAGGACGACATCATCGAGCAGTTGTTCGCGCGCTTCGAGGAGCGCATGGACGCCGCGCTGGCCGCGCCGGAAGGACGGCTGCCCGGGCTGGAGGACATCTGGTTGCAGCTGCACCTGGTGTTCGAGTGCATCTGGGACTACCGCTTCCTGCACCGCGACCTGGTCGAGATCCTCAGCCGCAACCGCCGCCTGCGCCTGCGCTTCGCCCGCATCCTGCGCCGTGCCGACGAGCAGGCGCACACGGTCATGCGCGGCCTGGTGCAGGCCGGGATCATGCGAGCCTCGAAGGACGAAGTGGCCGCCACCGCGACCAACGTGCTGGTGATCGCCACGTTCTGGCTGAACTACGCCGCCGCACGTGGCGACAAGGACGAACACGCGGCGATCCGCGACGGCATCGTGCAGGTGATGATGCTGCTGGCGCCGTTCCTGCGCGACGCCGAGCGGGTGCACCTCAACACGCTGACGCGGGCCTACCTGGACTGAAATCCGTCATCCCCACGAAGGCGGAGACCCGCGATATAGAGCCTGTCATCCCGAGCGCAGCGAGGGATCTGTTTTCCACGGCGAAACAACAGGTCCCTCGCTGCGCTCGGGACGACATTGACTTCATGCCGTCATCCCCGCGAAGGCGGGGACCCAGCGACTTTCAGGCCGCCCGTGCCGCCCGCTTCACCGACTTGCGCACGCCACCACGCCCCGGCGATTTTCGGGCGCCCTGGCGGACAGCGCGCTTCGCCTTCTGCTTCAACCCCAGCTTGTCGAGCACCGGCGCCAATCGCGCCTCGACCTCACTGCTGAACTGCACCACACACGGCTCGACCTGGCGCACGCGCGCTCCGGCGCTACTTGCAAGCGCCTGCACGCGACGCTGCAGCGCATCGAACTGCGCCGACGCCCGCGCAGGCGCCGCCAGCGCTTCGCGTCGGGAGACCGCCACCAGGCCCAGACCGGCCAGCCAGACGTGACGCAGCGTGGTCTTGCTCGCTGCATTGGATTTGCGCTTCGCAGCTGCCATCGGGTAACTCCACATCCGGACGGGGCGTCCGGCTTTCGCGCTCACTGTCGTGGCGACTGATCGAGCAAACACACTAGGGGCGTGGGGGCTTGCCAGATTCCAGCCCCAGGCGAGATGCTCCCCTTCCCGACCCGCCGACAAGGACCGCAGATGGCCGCCAAATCCAGCTGGGCAGCGTTTCCGCACGACGCCAAGGGCTTCACCTACGCCGGTGACGCGCTCAAGAAGGCCTGGCCGAAGCTGCACGCCGGCGACACCGAGCCCTACCCGGACAGCAAGCGCGCCGCCGCGCTGATCGCCGCCGCCGGCAAGGCCGCGCCGAAGGGACTCGACGCCGATGCACTGGCCGACGCGCTGCAGGATGCCTGGCGGAAATTCCACCATGGAGACTTCAAGGCCGCCTTCGACGCGGGCGAAGCACTCGGCCCGGTGGGCGCGTCGGTCGCGGTGAAGGCCATCGGCATCCATGCCACGTACCTGGTCGATGACGACGCCGAGAAACTCAAGCGCTTCGAGCAGGCGGCAAAGATCGCCGAAGGCGCAGTGAAGACCCTGCCCGACGAAGCCAACAGCCACTATCGCCACGCCTTCGCACTGGGTCGCTACAGCCAGGGGCTGAGCATCGCCAAGGCGCTCAAGGCCGGCATCGCCGGCAAGGTCCGCGGCGCCCTCGACAAGACCCTGGAACTGTCACCCAAGCACGCCGAGGCGCATACGGCGATGGCGCTGTACCACGCCGAGATCATCGGCAAGGTCGGCAGCATGATTGGCGGCCTGACCTATGGCGCCAAGTCCGCCGAGGCCGAGAAACACATCAAGACCGCGCTGAAGCTGACACCCGATTCACCCATCGCCCATATCGAGCACGGCAACGTGCTGATGCTGCTGCACGGCGACAAGCAGGAAGACGCCGCAGCGGCCGCCTATGAGAAGGCCGCCAAGCTCAAGCCGGTCGATGCGATGGAAGCACTGGATGCGGCGTTTGCCGCGTCGCAACTGGAGTAGCACCGTCGCTCCCTTCTCCCGCCACCGGAAGAGTCGGCAGATCCCTTCTCCCGCTAGCGGGAGAAGGTGCCCGAAGGGCGGATGAGGGCGCTCTTGCGCTGCTGCGCTTTGCCCTCACCCCAGCCCTCTCCCGCAAGCGGGAGAGGGAGCCAAGCAAAAGCTCTAGTGCCCCCACATCGCCAGCAACCCGCGCTCGCGCGCGATCCGCGCCAGCTCGCCAACGGTGCGCGCACCAAGCTTTTCCATCAGGTTGGCGCGGTGGCGGTACAGCGTCTTCACACTGATGCCCAGCTCGCTGGCAATCGCCTTGGGCGGCAGGTCCGACAGCAACCCGCGCAGCGTCTCCACTTCACGCGGCGTCAGCCGCGAGGCGACCGGCCGGTGAACCGTGGCATTGAGGTCGCTGCTGAGCACCACTTCCCCCTGCATGACCCGGTCGAGCACCCCGACCAGCTCATCCACGGCGGCAGCCTTGGTCACATAGCCATGGGCGCCCAGGTCCAGCGCCCGCAGCACCAGCCCGGGATCGTCATGCATGCTCAGCACCACCCGTCGCACGTTCGGCACGACGGCGGCCAGTTGCCCAAGCAGGGTCAGGCCACTGTTGCCAGCGCTCAGGCTCAGATCGAGAACGGCGATGTCCGGGGAATGGGCACGCGCAGCCGCAACTGCATCGGCGACCGTCGACGCCTCCGCCAGGACTTCATACCCTTCCGTGTTTTCAAAGAGGCGTTTGAAGCCCTCTCGGACGATCGCGTGATCGTCGACTAGCAATACCCTGACCATGACACTAGTCTGACAGCCCTTGCCTCGGGCGGGTTAGAAAAAGTCTCCATCCCAGCGTATGGAGACCCCGGGTACCCTGCCTGCCGATGGATCAGAAACTGCTCACGTCCAACCCGCCACGCACGCCCCCCCGATCGTCGCCCGCTTCGCCCCGCCTGAGCGGCGCAATGCGCGAGATCGGCCTGGGCGTGATCGTGATGGTCGCAACGGCGGCGATCTACGTGCCGCTGGGGTTGTTCGGCTTCTTCCACTGGATGGTCGCCAGCGGCGTCCTGTTCACCGCTCTGTGGTGCATGCCCCGACGCTGGTGGCCCTGGCTGTTCGCAGGCGCGATCCTGGCGCGCATGATCAACGGCGCATTCGTCAGCGCCACCTCCGGCGCCCCCGGCGCCTTCCTGCAGTACTGGCCCGGCCCGCTGCAGTTCGTCCTCGGCAATCTACTGGAGCCGTTCCTGATCGCCACCGGCGTCCTCCTGCTGCAGCACTGGCGGGTGTTCCCCAAGGACCCGATGAGCCTGGATTCCATGGCCCGGATCCACCTGGCCACCGCCGTTTCCGCACTGGCGGTGGTGAGCAAGGACCTCGCCTACGTGCTGGTGGACGGCCAAGTCGGCGATGTGCGCCTGGACCGCATCGTCGACATGGCACCGCTGGTCGGGCCCAGCGTGTGGGCGTTGCTGGCGGCCTTCATGCTCAAGAACTTCCTGGGCAACTTCATCGGCTGCATCCTGATCGCGCCACTGGGCGCGTGGATCTCCGCGCCGGTGCACTACTCGCCGTCAAAGCCCATCCTCAAGAGCGCCATCCGCTACCTGCTGCCGACCATGGCGCTGTACCTGGTGCTCAGCCTCAGCCGACCCGGCAGCAACCTGGGCGAACTGTTGCGGCTGCTGCTGATGGTGGCCGTGGTCGTGTTCGCCATGCGCCACGGCTGGCGCGGCGCGGCCATCTCGGTGCTGGTGGCCAGCATCGCGATCGCGGTGGAAGAGCACGTCGGCCTGCCCGTCTACACGCCGATCCGATTGCAGATGTTCATCGCCATCACCGGCGCCATGGCGCTGCTGTTCGGCGTCACCGTGGACGACATGCGCCGCGGTGTCGCCCTGCTCCGCCAGGCCAATGCCGAGGCCGCGGCCCTGACCGCAAAGCTGCATGCCTCGGCACTGCGCAACCTGCAGGCAGAAGAACGCGAACGCCGGCGCCTGGCCGCCGACCTGCACGACGAGTTCGGCCAGAACCTGACGGCATTGCAGACGCATCTGAAGCTGGCCCAGCGCGACTTCATCGAGAGCGGCCGCACCGCCGTGGTCGACAACCTGCTCGAACTGACCCGCAACATGCGCCGCAACATCGCCTCGGTGCTCGAATCACTGCGCCCGGCGGCGCTGGACGAACTGGGCCTGTACGCATCGATCGAGCGCGGCCAGATCCGCCGCCTCGTCGAAGAAGCCGGCCTGGAGTTCGACGCCCACCTGGAGGGCGACGCCCGCCTGCTGTCGATGCTGGCCCCGGTGCACCGCCACGCCGCCTACCGCGTGGTGCAGGAAGCGGTGACCAACGTCGTGCGCCACGCCCGCGCCAGCCGCTGCGAAGTGCGCCTGCGCATCAACCTGCGCAACGATGCGCTGTGGCTGTTCATTCACGTCCGCGACGACGGGATTGGTGGCGCGGACGGCATGCGGTCGAATCATGGACTGACGAACATCTTCGACCGCGTAGTGGCGTTGAGCGGATCGATGAAGCTGGCCGACATGCATCCGGGGTTGCGCGTGCATGCATTGATCCGGCAGCCGTTTTCGGAGTTTGAGTGACGGCCGCCAGTTGGGTTGACAACTTCATGCTCGACTGTCGCACTGTCTAGCGATGAACTGGCTCTGGACATGGTTGACGGGCTTAGGGCATCTGGCGCTGATCTGGCCATTGACGATTTGTCTTGCCGCGCTACTTGCATCAGTGGCACAAACGAAATCTGATGGCCGCGCTATTTCTACTTGGCTCGTCGCAACCGCCTCGGCCTCGATGCTGGTTGCACTCAGCAAAGTTGCCTTCTATGGGTGGGGCCTCGGGATGCCCGAGTGGAACCTAACGTGCTTCAGTGGGCACACCACGCTCGCGATGACATTTTGGCCTGTTGCGCTACTTCTCCTGACCCCCTCTCATCTTCAGATGCATCGCCGAATAGCTGTAGCCATCGGCGTGTTGATTGGCTGTCTAGTTGGTGCTTCCCGTGTTCTCATCGGAGCCCATTCAACGTCTGAGGTCATCGCCGGCGCACTGCTGGGGTGCGCGTCTTTCGCAGTAACACTGCGCTCAATTGACAATCAACGCATTCCTTTTCCATCTCGAATGAATGCCGCGCTGCTAATGATCATCCTGCCCCTGGCTAGCGGCGCCCTTGTTGCAGCCCCGGCACCTGAGAAATGGCTAGAACGATTGGGTGCTTCCCTAAGCGGCCTAGAGAAACCCTACTGGCGCGAAAGCTGGCGCCGAGGTGAGTAAAACGAAAAAGAAACACCCCTCGCGAAAGCCGTTACAACAATGCAGCCCCACCCCTAGAGGGAACCTTCTGTTTCGGCAAATTCATGCCACGCCAACAGTAAGGCAGCAGCACAATCAGGAACCAATAGATGCTGCTCGTCTCCATCGCTGCGGTGGCGACAGTGTTACTAATGACATAGAAGATGAAATAAGCGACCGCGAATTTGAACGCGTACCCTTCGCTCTTTGCTAGCGGTACCGTAACCAGATTCTTCACCAACACCACTAGGTAGCTGACGAACAGGGCCAGCCCCAGAAGTCCGATCTCAACGAACGCCTGAATGAAGCCGCTGTGCGAGTGCCCTGGATTACTTCCGATTGACGCCGTCACCACGGCGCCAACTCCACCTTCCCACGCAGCACCACCGTAACCACCACCTAACACCAGATGGTGCTTCGCCGCCGCGTCAATTGCAGCAGACCATATCAGTGTGCGAGCGGACAGCGTTGGATCCCTCCCCAGGCTATTCAATAGCACTTCACTGATAACTTCTATAACACCCGATGCGGCGACGACCGATCCCCCGACCACAGCAAGCAGAAGCAACAGGAATCGTCCACGAGGACGGAGCTCTCCCATCAGGCCGGCAAACACAACTGCAAACGGAATCGAAACAAATGACTTCGCAGAGCCAGCCAATCCGAGAAGCAACAGGGTAGCTAGCGACAAGAGCACCCACCACCTTCGCCTGACCAGTCTCGGTCCGATAGTAACGAACACAATCAACGCAACGCCGAGAATCAACGCCATCGCGTTCTTATGGAAGTACGTGCCCTTTAGGAGTCCAGCATGAATCGCATAAAACTCCGTGCTCGAATGAAACACGTACTCAGGCGCAATCACTACCAGCGCCATATTCACAATCACAAACAACGCGAAGAACCAATACACGACACCGCAGATGTCACGGACAGACAGGGTGCTTCCCGCGAGAATCGCGAACAATGTGCAACCCAATAGCCCTGATACCCGATTAACCACAATATCGGGATAAGCACTCCACAGCGCCGAGAGACAAGCCAATCCGCAGACGGCTAAAGGCAGAAGGACCGCGGGAGGAACAATCAAGCGCCTCAGCCTGACCAGGAAAAGGAGCAAGGTAACTCCGTAGAACCCAGCACCAATCCACATCATATTGCGGTTATCAACCGCCTCGAAATCAAGAAATTGCCCCTCGATAGAGTACCCGCCAACAACACGTTGAAGCGACCCCGATACCACCATCAGGCCGATAAACAGATACAGCTTGGCGACGGATTGCATCCTTAACCGAAACACCCCACCTCGCCTGATCACCTCGTACCACCCGCCACAGTTTCGCAACCTGAGTCCGACGGCAAAATGGTTGAGTGACTGAGGAGCGCTTCATACTGCTCAAGGATATGAGGCCAACTGAACTCATCAATGAATCGACTCATGCCCGCGCGACACATGAGATCACGCCCAACTGGATCCGCGAGAAATTCGTCTAGCAGGCGCGAGAACGACGCCGCGTCGACAAAATAGCGCGCACCATCTCCCGCCACCCAGCGATTGAAGCGATTGTCATGCGCGAGCACGGCGTTACCGGCACCAAGTGCCTCAACTAACGACGGGTTAGTTCCACCCACTTGGTGCCCGTGGACGTATCCGAGGCAGTGAAATCTCAACGCCTGGACCGTCGCTTTATCGTAGATCGCGCCGACAAATACGACTTCATTGCTTGCCACATCGAGGACCTTTCGATGATATGGGCGCTCACGGTCGTAGGCACCAAGGACAACTAGCTTCACATTCCGATGCGCCATGGAGAACCCTTGCACCACTTCAAGAATGGAGTTCTCCGGCTCCGCTCGGCCGACAAGAGTCAAATACTGACCAGGCTCAAGCCCGAGTTGCCTAACTGCCTCGTCGGAGCACGCCGATACGAGATCAGCCCCGTAGGCAATTGTCGTAATCTTCTTCGGGGAAACCCGAGAGGAGAGGTGCCTCATGATCTCTGGATGATCGGCGATCAAGTGGTGACCTAGCCAGCATCCTGCCCAGTCGTTCAACCAAAACCACAACCTAGCCACCTTCCCCCACTTGGAACGGGCCCACTCGATCCCGTCCATATTGATCAGGTTCCGAATTCCAAAAAGCCGAAAGAGTACTGAGAAGCAGGCGGTGTTGTAGCCCAAAGTCAGGCAAAGATCGCGCTGATGGAGCGCATGAAGTACCGACCGCAGATCGAAAAGCACGGTTCCAAGCGGACCACTGAGATTGCTGAACAAGTGAACCCTGGTTACACCGCGCCATTTGTCAACGTAAGTAGTGCCCTTGCCAACGTGTTGGCAATAGACAGTTACATCCCAACCAACCGAAACGAGGTGCTCTGAGAGCTTCTCAGCAAACGTTTCGAATCCACCGTGCGCGGCGGGCACACCTCGGATTCCCAGAATTCTTAGGCTACGCACGACGTAGAACCTCTCCGTAGAGCGATATGAGTCGACCGGCAACCGCATCGCGCGTCAACCCCTTAGCTAAGAACGCACGTCGGATCTCTTGTCTGTCGACCTTATGCTCGAGCAGTCCAATCACCGAGCTTGCGATCTCATCCACATCGTCGCCCGCAACTAGCCGACTGAAGGGCACGCCTTCGAGCATTTCAGCAACGTTGCCAGCATTTCTGGCGACCACCGGAATGCCGCAGGCGAGAGCCTCTTTAACCGAGTTTGGCGAACCTTCATAGTCAGATGTCAGAACGTGCGCTGCCATTGCGTTGAAGATTACTGGAACCATCTCACGGGCCTGCCCCACCATGACGAACTCAGCGACGCGGAGATCCGGTCTAAGTGTCGCGACCCGCGTGACGACTTTCTTGAATAGGTCATAGCGCTTTTGCGCTCGATGCTGATTCTTTGAGCTTACGAAGAGAAGATAGTTAGTCGACTGATCGAGCCCAAGCCTTAATTTTGATTCTTTGACATCACCGATACAGAAGAAATCATCATCGACGCCATTCGGCAGGTTCAAAGCCTTTCCCTTGTTGAGCAGATGGGACGGGATAGGACTCTTAAAGATGACCCTTGTCGAGAACCAGAATCCAAAAGCGCAAAGTATCCGTCGAAACGGCCGGAGCCTCTTTCCCTTCACCTCATGCAACCAATCGTTTAGGAACGACAACAGTACTGGTCGAGAAAGAACACCTGACAGAGCCACGCACAGCGCCGAGTACAAGTGATGGCAATGAATCACATCACAGTCGCTTGCGAGGCGACGCACTTCGCTGATCGCATGCAAGTAGGCGCGAAGGCCTTTTTCTCGCCCGTTTATGAATAGGACTCGACTGTCAACATGATCCTGCGGCAGCGACTCAATCTGCTCTTTCACAAAGACGCCGTACTCCGGAGTACCGTCGCACGGGAATGCATTCGTTACGTGCAGCACCTTAATCATAGCTTTGGGTTGCAACCTTCATTGGATTGATAAATCCTTCTTCTTCAGTGTCAGTGTCTCAACGGCCAAGCCTCAGGGCCAGCATCGCGCGAAGACCACAGGCATCAAAGGCAACCACCATCGCCCCATATGCGCAGCCTCCGATTGTCATCGCCATCCCCACAAACCAGAGGCCGTCACTGACCGGAATCAAGCGCACAACCCCCCCCATGACGACAGTTGCCGCACAGATCGAGATGAGGTCTTTTGCGGAGATGTTTAGGTACCCGATCCAACGCAGAACCAGTAGCGACACAGCTGCGCCTATTGCCCCCGCTCCACAGAGGCTGACCACCACGAGATCTACCCCTTCGAGGAAGCGCTCACCAAGAGTTAGAAGTGCCGGAATACTCAGCAAGGAAACCAGGGGACCTATCAGCGCCAGCGCTGGTCTCCTGACCATCATGAAAAGCGGATCGATCGCGAAGCTTCTGAATGCGATCAAGAACGCCACCACGCAGGCTGGACCTATTGAATCGTCGAACGCCTCGCGATATTCAACCGGAACCAACGTCGCGATCACCGCGGGATTCAGCAAGAATAACCCCAGCATGCAGGGAGAAATAAGCAGCAGAGGAAGAGAGAACTGAACCTTCCTTTGCGCGATCTTGCCCTCTTCCGACCCGGCCTCCTCAACATTGAATGTGCGCTGACTTACAACAATGTTCACGGCCATGCCGGCGATGAGCGCAATCTTCAAGGCAAGATCGAATGAGTAGATGAGGCCGGCAGCAGCAATCGGCCCAGCAAGCTTGACAGCCAACATCTTGACCAACGCTGGGAAGAGGCTGGAGGTTGCGGCGACAAGCCCTGCAAACATCCCAAACCTCAGGAGCATAACTACCTCGCCCATCCCCGGCCGCGCAGCGCCGAGATCAACAGCGAGCCTGTCGACCGAGTTGCTCCGAGAGCGAAGGCGAATCACATACGAGACGGTGATCGCAAGAAGCACAAGTGGACCGTTGCCTAAAAGGGCACCTAGAGTGCACAACAATAGACTGGCACTTGACCTCCAAAGCCATGCGACGGAGAAGCCACGATGATCCCCATCTACGCGAGCAAATGCCTGCCTTCCTTCGAACGATCCTTGGCAGAGTGCGAAGAGTCCAACTACTGCAATCACAAGCGCTTCTCTCGACCACATGGCGGCCAGTGCAGCAATTAGCACAAGCGCCAGCGTTACAACACTCATGACGCGATAGAGCCACAAGAGAGTCGGACGCTCAGGCCGCCCATTCATTCCCAATCGCAGAACGGATTGCCTAAGCCATTCAAAGAGCAGGATCGCCGCGACCTGGCCCCATGCCCAGTAGAGAGAGAACTCTGAGTACTCACCTGGTGGCAGAAGGTGCGGCAGCACCAGTTGAATGACCAGGCCGGCACCATTGGCAACGATCACTGCCAAGGGAACCAGAAGCGCTCCGAAAGAAACCTTACTCACAGATGCCCGCGGACCTACCGCGGCTCGCCGGCACAATTGGACTGCAACTCAACCGCGCCATCGGACCTCTCGCACTTCGGACAAGCGGGCATGGATCGCCGATCCCCCGCCAAAGAAAGCTTGAGCTTCAACCAAGTGGTGATCGGAGCATCGGCATATCTGTGCACCATGGCGGATGCTGCGACGGCTGCTGCCACTCCACCCAGAACGGACACACCTCCACTGTTCCACCCGACCCTCGTCAACACCTCTGGAACGATCGGAGCAATGAGCGGATGGAAGAGATAAAGCACGTAAGATAATTCTCCGAGGTACAAAATGGCTTTTGGGATTCGACGCTGCAGGAAAGGCTCCAAGAGGATGACAACCAGAACCCCCGCACAGACCATAACAAAACCAAAGAAGCTTCTCGCCTTGAATTCAATGCTCTCTGCATGCCAGATCAATCCATACAATGAAACAGAAAGGAGAACTACCGCAAGGGCCCGCAGAGCGCCGGCCTTCTTCGCCTGAAGCAGGGTCGCGAACAACATTCCGACCATGAAATAGAGAACAATCGGATTGAAGTACATTGTGGCGGCTGGCCACCAAGGCTGTCGGAACGCCGAAATGACGGAACATGCAACCATAATTCCACTGACAAAAAGCAGAGCACTGCGCCTCAGATACAGGGCAATGGCGAACGCGGCGTAGAAGAACATCTCGAAGATCAACGTCCAGCCTACACCGAGCAGCGGCTCAAACCTTCCGTCGACGTTCGTGGTCGGCATGAAGAGGTACGAAAGCAAGATCCTCAGCGGATCAACTTCTGCATGAAGGACGAACGCCGGAATCAGAATAAGCGTTGCCAGCTTGATCGTCGTAGCAACCCAGTACATGGGCACGATGCGGACCAAGCGCCTCACCGCGAAGGACTTCCAGCCGTCGGCACGGGCGAATAGAGCTTTCGACGAGATCGTCATGACGAACCCGCTGATCACGAAGAATATATCGACACCAACGGCGCCAGGACTCCAGACAGGGAATGTGCTGTCCAGTCTCTCGTGGGTGTAAAACGTTACGTGCGTGATTACGACCAGGATGGATGCTAAGAACCGGAGAAACTGGACTCCGTCAAAACGACCATTGTCGACAAGAGTTTCGCGGCTGGCGTTGTTGAGGAATTGGCTATTCACGAGAAGCCACCTCGAACGCGTACCTCGTAACGCTCCTTCCGCGGCCAATTCCGTAGTGCGCTAGATCAGCTGACTCCATTTCGCTCGGACTGAAGAGATTGCGGCCATCAAATATCACCCGATCGGCCAGGGACTGCCTCAGTCTCTGCACGTCGGGACTGTGGAACTGCTTCCATTCGGTGACAATGACAAGTGCGTTTGCGCCGTTAAGCGCGCTGAAGGCCGAGTCGCACAGCACCAGATCATCGCGCTCACCGAAGATCCGCTGCGCCTCCTCGGTCGCCTCCGGATCGTAGGCACGCACCCTGGCGCCGGCATCCCACAGCAACTGCAACAGGCGCTGGCTCGAGGCCTCGCGCATGTCGTCGGTGTTGGGCTTGAATGCCAGGCCCCACACCGCGAACGTCTTGCCGGCGATCGCACCCTCGTAGTGGCGACCGATCAGCTCGAACAGGTGCTCCTTCTGACGGTCGTTGACCGACTCGACCGCGCCCAGCAGCTGCGCGTCGTAGCCGTGCTGCTGCGCCGTCTTCGCCAGCGCCTGCACGTCCTTGGGAAAGCACGAGCCGCCGTAGCCGGCACCGGGATAGATGAAGTGCCAGCCGATGCGCGGGTCCGAACCGATGCCCTGGCGCACCATCTCCACGTCGGCACCGACCTTCTCGGCGATGTTGGCGATCTCGTTCATGAAGCTGATCTTGGTCGCCAGCATCGCGTTGGCCGCGTATTTGGTCAGCTCCGCCGAACGCACGTCCATCACCACGATGCGTTCGTGGTTGCGGTTGAACGGCGCGTACAGGCGCTT